>CAZMCC010000089.1:0-16309 GCA_964564695.1 uncultured Phycisphaeraceae bacterium
CTTGAGCCAGGCGCGGGCGCGACGGATGCTGCGGGAGATCGCCTTGATCGCGTCCTCCTGGCTGACGACGCGCTTGTGGAGCTCCTTCTCGAGCTCGAGCAGGCGGGCGGCCTCTTCCTTCTCGAGACGCTGGAGCGGAACGCCCGTCATCTTGCTGACGACTTCCGCGATCACGTTCTCGTCGACGGTGCCGGCGACTTCCTTGCTCTTCTCGCGCCACTCGCGCTGGAGCTGGTCCTTCTGGCGCTTGAGCTGCTCGGCCTTGTCGCGCAGCTCGGCGGCCTTCTCGTAGTCGGCGCTCTTGACCGCCTCGTCCTTCGAGACGCTGAGCCGCTCGATCTGGGCCTCGATGTCCGCCAGGTTCGGCGGCTTGGTCATGCTCTTGAGACGCACCCGCGCGCCGGCCTCGTCGATCACGTCGATCGACTTGTCCGGCTGGACGCGGCCCGTGATGTAGCGGCCGGAGAGCTCGACGGCGGCCTTCACGGCGTCGTCGGTGATCTGCACGCGGTGGTGCTGCTCGTAGCGGTCGCGCAGACCCTTGAGGATCTCGATCGTCTGCTCGTTGTTGGGAGGATCGACCGGGATCGGCTGGAAGCGACGGGCCAGGGCGGCGTCCTTCTCGATGTACTTGCGGTACTCGTCGAAGGTGGTGGCGCCGATGCACTGGATCTCGCCGCGGGCGAGCGCGGGCTTGAGGACGTTGGACGCGTCGATCGCGCCCTCGGCCCCGCCGGCCCCGACGAGCGTGTGCAGCTCGTCGATGAACAGCATGACGTTGCCCGCGCGGCGGACCTCGTTCATGACGGCCTTGATGCGCTCCTCGAACTGGCCGCGGTACTTGGTGCCCGCGACCATCATCGCGAGGTCAAGCACGACGAGCCGCTTGTCGTGGAGGATGTCCGGGACGTCGGCCGAGACGATCCGCTGGGCGAGCCCCTCGACGATCGCGGTCTTGCCGACGCCGGCCTCGCCGAGTAGAACGGGGTTGTTCTTCGTGCGACGGCACAGGACCTGCACGAGGCGCTCGATCTCGTTGGCCCGGCCGATGACCGGGTCGAGGGTGCTCTCGCGGGCGAGCTCGGTGAGGTCGCGCCCGAAGGAGTCGAGGGCCGGGGTCTGGCTCTTGCGTCCGCCCTTGGCGGACTTCTCGCCCGAACCGGTCGCGCCGCTGGAGCCGGCGCCCGAAGACTGGCCGGAGCCGGCCGGTTCACCCGGCCCGCCCCCGCCGCCGCCTGTGGCCTCTTCGCTTTCGGTGCCGGCGCCCAGGAGGTTCAGGACCTCCTCGCGGACTTCCTCGAGCTTGAGGCCGAGATTCATGAGGACCTGCGCGGCGACGCCGTCGTGCTCGCGGAGCAGGCCCAGGAGCAGGTGCTCGGTGCCGACGTAATTATGGTTGAGGTTGCGGGCCTCTTCGATGGCGTACTCGATGACCTTCTTGGCCCGCGGGGTCTGCGGGAGGCGGCCCATCGTGACCATCTCGGGGCCGGCCTTGACGAGCTTCTCGACCTCGAGGCGGACCTTGCGCAGGTCCACATCGAGGTTCTTGAGCACGTTGGCGCCGACGCCGGACCCTTCCTTGACGAGGCCGAGCAGGATGTGCTCAGTACCGATGTACTCGTGGTTGAGGCGCTGGGCTTCCTGGTTCGCCAGGGCCATTACTTTGCGGGCGCGGTCGGTAAAGCGTTCAAACATGGCACTCGCTCCGGCGAGGGAGAGGTCGCCCGGTGGCGGTCTCCATCGCGGCTTGGTCCGGAAAGGGGTGGGTGGGCATCCACGTTCCCGGACGCTGTTCTATACGCCCCTGGTCCCCCCGGGATCGGTTGCTCGCGTATGTCCTCATCAGTCCAATAGTCCCGCCCAAACTATTCCAGCACGACTGGATCGGCCTGAACCGGGGTCATCCACAGTCCGCTTGCCGGGATTATCTCAACCCCTTGTGCGGGCGTGGCCTGTCGATCCGTGGCTTGGCGCCGAGATCGACGGGTTCGGGATCGGAATGTGCGACCATCGTGCCAACCTTGCGACCAAGTCTCGATGCCTTCCTGACCCCACCAAGGCCCCTGTCGGCACCCTGGCGGCAGGGGGTGCGCCGCGTCGGGGCGGCTCCTGCCAAGTTGGCAGCAGCCCCGTGAACTGATCGGGATGCTGGGGATGAATTCCGGTTAGCGCTGGGCCTGGGACGCCACCATGCTGAGCGGCACGGTGGTCTCGGCCTCGGCCCCGGTGAGCTTGTCGCGAACAAGGATCTTGAGGTTGTATTTGCCGATCGTGAGCGTAGAGGGCAGCTCGAGGCGCTGCACAAGGTAGTAGTCGCGCCGCTGGCGACGCGTGGTGTCGCGGATGGTGACCTCGGGCCTCGTCCACGCGAGCAGCCCGTCGGAGTCGTGGTAGAGCATCACGGTTTGGGAGAGCTCCGAAGCGAACCCCGCGGCCTTGTCCAGGGTGGTGGCGGCGCGCTGCTCGAAGCCCTCGACCTCGGTGTAGACGATCATCGTGTGCGTGCGCCCGACCTGGAAGGTCGTGGACGCGAGCGGCTCGTACACGCCGAAGCTGTCGACCTTGCGGCACAGCGCGACGGCGGGCACGCCGAACACGCTGGTGCTGGGAACGGGACCGGTCTGCACCACCGCGGAGGTGCTCGAGGGCGCGGGGGTCGCGCCGAGTTCGGCGGCGCGCTGCGAGAGCAGGGCGCCGGCGGTGGCGGTGTCGAGGCCGCGTGGGCCCTGGGAGGCGAGATCGCGCATGAGGCCCTCGATGGCGTCGGCGCTCTTGCGCTGATCGGAGTCGAGCCACGTCGAGGGCAGCGCGGGCGGACGGGTGGTGGCGAACGCGCCGAGCGCGGCGTACTGGACGCTCGCGAGCGTGGGATCGCCGCCGGCGTCGGTCCAGGCGCGGAGGGTGCGCGCGGTGGCCGTCACGAGCTCATCGCGGCGCGAGGCGAGCTCGTCGATGCCGCGGGGCATGGGGGCGGTGAGGGCGGTGGGCGCGGGCTCGGGATAGATGCGGGGCGCCGGGGGCTCGCCGGGGCGCTTGGGAACGGGTTCCATTTTCGCGCGGGAGCCGGGGACCGGGCCGTTGCGGGCGCCGGCGGCGGGGTCGGGCTGCTGGCGGTTGAACGCGGCCTTGAGGTCGGCGGCGGCGTCGTCGAGCTCGGTGGCCGAGCCCTTGACCCGGGTGCTTGCGCGCTGGTCGCCCGTCTCGGCGTCGTCGTCGCGCGAAGTGGCGGGCCGGTCGGCGCAGGACGCGAGGAGCGCCAGCGTCGTGGCGGCGGTGAGGGAAGCGAGCCGCTTGGTCATGGTGGGGATCATGGAACGCGTGGCGCAACTCCGGCGCATGGTCGGCCTCCTGCCCGTTGCTCGCGCGAGCGGTTTGGGCGCACGGCGTGCGCTCGCAGCGTCCGCGAGGGGGCCGAGCTATCGGTTGATCGGCGGTCGGACAATCAGCGGCAGGAGCCCGCAAATCGGAGCGTGAGCACTTCGAGGTTCACGACCGGGTCACCCTGGCCGGTTTTCAGCTTCACGTCGGTCTCGACCGCCGCCTGGAAGAGCTCGGCGGCGCGGTCGGGCGGGAGCTTGCGGGCGGCCTTGAAAACGGCCTCCTGCTGCGGGCCCCAGAGCTTGAGGCGTCCGGCGAGGGCGTAGGGGTTTTCGCCGGCGGCGAGGCCGACCGAGGCGCCGTGCAGTTTCCGCGCGAGGTCGATGTATGCCCAGTTGAGGGGCACGGGGTCCTGGCGCGAGACTTCGACGAGCTCGCGCAGGTGCGCAAGGGCTGCGCCGGCGTCGCCGGAGACCAGCGAGGACTGGATGGCGAAGAACTTCTCCTCGCGGGCGAAGCCCACGAACTCGTCGACGACCTTGGCGGTGATCGTCGCGCCGGGCTCGACGCACGCGAGCTTGGCGATCTCGGTGTCGAGGCGGGAGAGGTCCGGGCCGATGTGGTTCACGAGCAGTGCGGCGGCGTCGGGGGCGAGCTCGACCGAGTGCACCTTGCGGCAGCGCCCGCGGCACCAGGCGATGGTCTTCGGGACGTCCGGCGCCTCGCACTTGATGACTGCGCCGGCATCACCGAGTGCGGCGATCGCCTTGTCGAGCCGGCCGGGGCGCCACGTCGTCGCGCGGAGCACGAGCGTGGCGGATGACGAGGGCTCCTCGGCGTAGGACTCGAAGAGTTCGCGCGGGGTCTTGCGGCGCGGGCCGCGGGCGGCGGGCTTGGGAGTGGGGGGGGCGGCGCCTTCGTCGTCCTCGGACTCCTTGAGCAGGGCGTCGGCGCTGTCGACGATGAGGAGCTTGTGCCCGGCCATGAGGCCGAAGGAGCGGCACTCGTCGAGGATCTCGGCCGGGAGATTGGCTGAACCGGCGGCGGCGCCGTCGAAGCGGAGCGTGTCGAAGGAGCCGTGGGCGGCGGCGAGGGCGTCGCGGAGCGCCTGCGTGTGATAATCGATGAGGAAGCGCTCGGGGCCGTGGAGGATGGCGATCCGCGTGTCGGCGGAGAGGGGTGGGGGCGGAGGGGGGGCGTCGGACTTGGACTTGGCGGGGGACTTGGCCACGGGCTGAGCGTAGGAGTGGCGAGCGAAATCATCTTTCCTTCGAACCGGGGAGATGAGGTCGCAGTAATTCCTCGCGAGCGGCGAACGGCGTCGCTCGCCCACCGCTCGCCCCGGCGTTTCTCACGATCGGGGCGCTCCCAATCCCGCCGCGCCCGGCGCGGCGTGCACACAACAAGGACACCGCATGCTGCCTGCCTGGTTCCGCGGGCTCGACGCGCTTCTGCGCGCCGAGCCGTCCGCAGGCGGAGTGGGCGGGGCGCTCGATGACCGAGCGCGCCCGCTGGATCCCCGTCGTCTGCTGATGCTCGCGATCGCGCTGGGCGCGGCCTATGGGTTCTTCATGGGGTGGTTTGCGCTCTCGGGGGGGACGTGGGGCGGCGTGCTGCAGATGTTCAGCGGCATGTTCAAGCTGCCGCTGGTGTTCGTGCTGACCATGGTGGTGACGCTGCCCTCGCTGTACGTGTTCAGCGCGCTGATGGGCAGCCGCATGCCGATCGACGCCGTGCTGCGGATGCTGCTGTCGGCGGCGGTGGTGAGCCTGGCGGTGGCGGCGTCCTTGGGGCCGATCCTGGGGTTCTTCACGCTGAGCACGACGAACTACGCGTTCATGGTGCTGCTGAACGTGGGGCTGCTGGGGCTCGCGGGGTTCACGGGGTTGAACTATCTGCTGAGGACATTGCGGGCGCGGACGGGTGCCCAGCCCATGGCGGCGCCGGTGCAGGAGGAGTTCGTGCGCGAGGAGGCGCCGACGCCTGCGCCGGTGCCGTCGGTATCGCCGCCACCACCACCGCTCGAAGCGGAGGACGGATACGGGGCCGACCCGCGGACGCCGGCGTATCCGGGGTTTCGGCCGCCGGTGGCGCGCGTGTTTCGCCCGGTGCCGCCACCCCGACCGCCCGCGCCGCCACGTGATGTTGCCGACGCGATCATCCGCGTGTGGGTGCTGATCTGCGGCGTGGTCGGGCTGCAGATGGCGTGGCTGCTGCGCCCGTTCATTGGGTCGCCGGATCTGGCGTTCCAGCTCTTTCGCCCGAAGGAGGGCAACGTGTTCCAGTCGCTCGTGGGGACGGCGGGTCGGCTGCTGGGGCTGTAGATGGACAGCAAAGGACGGACGCGGAGGCCCCTCGCTGACGCTCGGGGTTCGTTGAGAACCATCGTGCGGGCGCTGGGGCGCGGGCATCGGGTGCCGCCGGGGGCGCTCGCGGTCGTGGCGGTTGTGTGTGCGGCGTTCTACGGGGCGGTGATGGGGAGCTACCGGGCCGACGAGCCGGGGCGGTGGGTGCTGGTGTTCTACGGCATGGTGAAGGGGCCGCTGCTGATCCTCACCACGACCGGGCTGTGCATTCTGCCGTTCTTTGCGGTGAACGCGGCCCTGGGGCTGCGGAGCGACTGGGGGCGGGCGCTGCGGGCGATTGCGGCTGGGCAGGCGGCGATGTCGTTGTCGCTGGCGTCGCTCGCGCCGGTGACGCGGGTGGCGTATGTGAGCGGGCTGGACCATCGATGGGCCGTGCTGTTCAACCTGATGATGTTCGGCGTGGCGAGCCTGGCGGCGCAGCGGGTGATCGGGCGGTACTACCGGCCGTTGATCCGGCGGTCGCGCTGGCACGCGGCGACGCTGGTGCTGTGGCTGGGGCTGTACGGGTTTGTGGGGGTGCAGACGGCCTGGATGCTTCGGCCGTTCATCGGGACGCCGGGGCAGGAAGTGACGTTCCTGCGGGCGGAGCCGTTCAGCAACGCGTACATGGCGGTGGCGGACCTGATCGCGGGGGCGGCCAAGGCGCCGCGCCCCCCCCCGCGCCGCCGAGCCGGAGCAGAACGGGCGGCTGCCTGCTCCGTACCCTTGACCCGTGCTGGTTCTCACCGTTCTCCAAGGGCCCGACAAGGGGCGTCGCTACGAGCTTCCCAACAACGAGCCGCAGCTCGTGGGGCGGTCGAGCGAGGCGCTGCCGCTCTCGGACACGACGGTGTCGCGACGCCACGCGGAACTCACACCCGACGACGGGAAGTGGTACATCCGCGATCTGGGGAGCCAGAACGGGACGTGGATCAACGGCGTGCGGATCAGCGAGCGCATGCCGTTGCGCCCGGGCGACCAGATCCGGACCGGGTCGACGCTGTTCGTGTTCGGGCGGACGGACGCGGACGAGGGCGCGGGGGTGATCCGCATCGCGCGTGCGGACGTGATGGACTCGACAATCGAGAAGGCGGTGCCCAGCAGCGAGGACTCGGTGATTCTCTCCGAGCCCGAGCCGCGGTCGGCGGCGGTGCACCACCTGCAGGTGATCTACCGCATCACGCAGCTCGCGGGGCAGGCGCGGGACCAGAAGGAGCTGCTTGAGGGCGTGATGGACCTCGTGTTCAACGAGTTCCGGCCCGAGCGGGGGTTTGTCGTGCTCGCGGAGTCGCTCGCGGGCGGGCGGAGGCCGCGTCCGACGGTGGTGAAGTACGCCCAGCAGCCGCTGTCGCGTGACGACGCGAAGATCCACATTTCGCGGACGATCCTCGAGCACACGCTGCGCAAGGGCGAGGGCGTGCTCGCGTCGAACGCGATGAACGACCCCCGGTTCGCCGCGGGAGACAGCGTGCAGCGCATGGCGATCCGCTCGGCGATCTGCTCGCCGATCCGGTATCGCGAGCGGACGTACGGCGTCATCTACATCGACAGCTCGCTGGCGAACTTCACGTATACGGGCGAGCAACTGACCCTGCTCAATGCCGTGGGGCAGCACGCGGGGCTGGCGCTGGCGAGCCTCGAACTGGCGGCGCAGAAGCTGCAGAGCGAGCGGCTCGCGGCCATCGGGCAGACGGTCGCGAGCCTGAGCCACTCGATCAAGAACATCCTCCAGGGCCTCCGCGGCGGCGCCGACGTCGTCGAGATGGGGCTCAAGAAGGAGGACTTCAAAGTCGCCCGCGGCGGGTGGGCGATCCTCAAGCGCAACCTCGACCGGATCATGGCGCTCACGCTCAACATGCTCGCGTACTCGCGTCCGCGCACGTTGGAAGTGCAGCTCACGAAGCTTGGCCCGCTGCTTGAGGACTGCGCCGGGCTGCTGCACGACCGGGCGGTGGCGAAGGAAGTGGCGCTGATCGTCGACGTGGACGCCGATGTGCCGCCGGTGGCGGTGGACCCGCAGCAGGTGCATCAGGCGGTGATGAACCTGCTGGGCAACGCGGTGGACGCGGTCGAGACCAAGACCGGCATCGTGACGGTGCGGGGGACGTACGTGCCCAAGGGGCCTGACGGGCGCCCGTGGGCCCGGATCGCGGTGATCGACAACGGCTCGGGCATCGCCCCGGATCGGCACGAGAAGATCTTCGAGCCGTTCTTCACCACCAAGGGCATGCGGGGCACGGGGCTGGGGCTGGCGGTGGCCCGCAAGATCGCCGCCGACCACGGCGGGCGGATCGAGCTGGTGTCCACCGAGGGTTCCGGGGCGACGTTCACGCTGGTGCTGCCCGCCGACGCGCGCCTGGGGGCGATCGATCCGTCGGCGACGGCCCAAACCCGAACGGTGGACCCGCTGGGGGGCCGATAACAAGGGGGTTCATGCGGTCGGGGATGGGTCCCGCGCCCGGTAAGCGAGTACTCGCTAAACTCCGGGGTTCGGAATCCGAAGAAGATCCGGTGATCCCCTCTGTTTTGGCGAGACAGTCCATGCCGACGACCGCCGCTGTTCGATCCTTTCGCCCCCACCCCCCCCACCCTCCTCGTCACAAGCCCAAGCCGCCCTCGAAGGCCCGGTTTCTGGCCCAGTTCATCGCCAAGCCGGGGGTGATCGGGGCGGTTGCGCCGAGCTCGCGCTGGCTGGCCAGGGCCATGGTGAAGGGGCTGGATCTCGCGAGGGCGGATGCGGTGGTCGAGTTCGGGCCGGGCTCCGGGGCGTTCACCGACGAGATCCTGTCGCAGGTCGGGCTGGACACGAAGTTCTTCGCGATCGAGCGGAACGCGCCGATGGCCCGGCACCTGCGCGAGCGGCACCCGGCGCTGCACGTCGTCACGGGCGATGCGGGCGATGTCGTGAAGCTCGCTGGGGAGCAGGGGATTCCCGCGGGCGGGGTCGATTGCATCCTGTCGGGGCTGCCCTGGCCGAGCTTCTCGGATGAGCTGCGCACGCGGATCCTCGAAGCGGCGGCGGCGGCGCTCAAGCCCGGGGGCGAGCTGCGGACGTTCGGGTATCACTGCGGGCTGACGATGCGCGGCGCGTGGCACTTCCGGCGCGAGGCACGCCGGGTGTTCTCGAGCGTCACCATCGGGCCGGTGATCTGGCGGAACCTGCCGCCGGCGTTTGTGTATTGCTGCAAGAAGTGAGTGAGTGGTGAGGAGCGGGTGCCCCGGGTCGGCCGCTTTGGGCAGACCCGGGGTTGGACCCCGCTCGTCGACCGACCTCGTTCGACCCACGGCCGGGGCCAAAGCGAAGCGCCCGACCCCGGGCACCCGCTCACGCGGGGCTAGGCTGTCGGCGTCATGACCACCAAGCCGGATGATCTGGTGCCGGTCGCGAAGGTGCGGACGGGCATCGACGCGGCCCGCATCATCCAGTTGCTCGCGGCCCGCGGCATCGAGGGGGCTTCGGCGGGGGTTGATCCCGCGACGCTCGGGCAGTTTGCGGCCGTGCAGGTGCTGGTGCGCCGGATCGATCTCGAGCGGGCGGAGCTGGCGCTCGCGCAGGCGCGGGGCGAGCGGGCGGCGGACTTCGACTTTGGAGCGGTGGAAGAGAGCACGCCCGAGGGCGAGCCGCCGGCGTCGCCGGTGCGCCGGCCGGGGTGGCGGCGGAACACGACGACGCTGGGCGTGGTGATTCTGGGGGTGTGCGTCGCGGCCGTGGTGTGGTGCGGGCTGACGATCAAGTACGTGCCCGACACGCTCAAGATCATCCTGGGCGCGAGTGCGGCGGTGGGGGGGCTGCTGGTGATGGCGGGGTGGGGGAAGGGGCAGGTTGGTGGGGGTGGACGTGGGGATGAGGATGATGATGAGTAGGGAGTTGGCGCGCGGTGCGTTTGCCGTGCGCGGCGACCGCCAACGCCACCCTCTCGTTTGATCGGCTGGACGCCGAGCACACATTTCTCCCTCCGCCCCCCCACACGATGCACGGAGGGAGATCCGTCGCTCGCTTGCGCTCGCGGCTCTTATCGCTCCGACTTCAACCCGCGACTCATCAACCGCCCGATGCCGTCGATCGGGTCCATGCCTTCAAACAGCACCGCGTGCACGGCTTCGACGATCGGCATCTCCACTCGGTGGCGCAGCGCGAGCTCGCGGACGGAGCGCGTGGTCGCCACGCCTTCGACGACGCTCTTGGAGCCTTCGAGGTAGGTCTTGAGCGGGACGCCTCGGCCCAGGGCTTCGCCGCAGGAGCGATTGCGGCCTTCGGGGCTGAAGCAGCTGGTGGCGAGGTCGCCGACGCCGGCGATGCCGAAGAACGTGTCGCGACTCGCGCCGGCGGCGACGCCGAGGCGGGCGATCTCGGCGAGGCCTCGAGCGAGGAGGGCGGACTTGGCGTTGTTGCCGGCGTCGAGGCCGTCGAGGATGCCGGCGGCGATGGCGATGACGTTCTTGGTGGCGCCGGCGAGCTCGACGCCGAGCGTGTCCTCGTTCGTGTAGACGCGGAGCCAGCTCGTGGAGAAGGTCGACTGGAGCTGGGCGGCGAAGCCGGGGTGGTCGCTGGCGGCGACCATGGTCGCGGGGAGGCAGCGGGCGAGCTCGGCGGCGATCGTCGGGCCGCTGAGGACGCCGACGGGGCGCGGGCGGGCGTCGGGGTCGTCGGCGAGGACCTGGGCGATGATCTGGGTCGGGCGGAGGAGGGTGGTGTTCTCGATGCCCTTGGCGACGGAGACGACGGCCGCCCCCGGACCGCCCGGCCCCGCGCCCGAAGCGTCGGAGGGGCTCATGTGCGGGCGCAGGCGGACCCACGCGGCCCGCATGAACTGGACCGGGATGGCGGAGACGATGAGGGATGCCCCGGCCATCGCTTCGGCGTCAGAACGGGCGATGCGGACGTGGTCGGGGAGCTCGAAGCCGGGGAGGCGGGGCGAGGTGCGGGTCTGGGCGAGGGCGCCGGCCTCGTCGGGGGAGTGGCCCCAGAGGACGACCTCGAGGGGGGGTGTGGTCGCGCCCGCCCCACCCGAGCCGGCCGCGGCCGCTTTGGCGGCATCGGCGAGCATGGTGGAGCACACCAGGCCCATCTGTCCGAGGCCGAGGATGGTGACGCGGGGAGCGCCGGGGCGGCGTGAGGGGGGGGGAGGGGGGTTGGTCGGCATCGGTCACCCGAGGAAGGAGCGGGTCGAACCCGGCGCGAACCCGGCTCGTATGGGAGCGGGTCGGTTCGGGAGCTTGCCGCAGGGCACGCTACCATACGGTGAGACGACTCGTCGCGTGCGTTCTGCACGTGATCGGTGGGAGACGGAGACCGAGAGAGATCAAGGACGCGAAACGGGACCTCAGTGAGTCCCGGGTCGTGATTGCCGGTTCGGTCGGCCTGGTCCAGCAGTGGAGATTCCAAGCATGTCGGTCCTTCAGAACGCGACGCATTCGCACAAGCACCCCCCCCACGATCATGACCACGACGGGCACGATCACCCCCAAGGCCACCAGCACCCGTTCGACAAGACCCACGCCAAGCAGGGCATGGCGTGCTGCTCGCACCACGAGATCGAGATCGAGCGGTACATGCTCGTCTACCTCCTGGGCGGGGTGATGCTGCTGGCGACGCGGGTCGCGAAGATGTTCCTGTCGGACACGATCCCCGCGCAGGTCGCGGAGCTGCCGGCGCTGATCGGGGCGCTGGTGCTGTCGTTCCCGCTGTTCCGGGCGGCGCTGTCGGAGATCCACGAGCGCCGGGCGTCGAACTCGACGCTGGCGGCGGTGGCGATCATCGCGGCGCTGGCCGTGGGGAAGTTTGAGACGGCGGGCCTGCTCGCGTTCATCCTGCTGGTCGCGGACCAGTTCGTGCGGCGCACGGCGTTCGGCGCCCAGCGGGCGATCGAGCAGCTCGTCGGGCTGACGCCCGACACGGCGCGGCTCCTCGAGAACGGCGTGGAGCGCGAGGCGGGGCTGCAGGAAGTGAAGGTCGGGATGACCGTGCGTGTGCGCCCGGGCGAGAACCTGCCGGTGGACGGCACGGTGATCGCGGGTCGCTCGACGGTGAACCAGGCGTCGCTGACCGGTGAGGCGGCGCCGCACGAGGTGCAGCCCGGCGAGCCGGTGTACGCGGGCACGACGAACCTCTCGGGCATGATCGACCTGCGGGTGACGCAGGTGGGTGAAGATACGACAATCGGTAAGGTGAGCCAGCTCATCCGCGAGGCGGAGCAGAGCCGCTCGCCGCGGCAGCTGCTCATCGAGCAGGTGGCACGGTTCTTCGTGCCGGTGGCGCTGTCGGTCGCGTTCCTGGTGTGGTTCCTCACTCGGAATGTCGAGACGGCGATCACGGTGCTCGTCGTGACGTGCCCCTCGGCGCTGCTGCTGGCGAGCCCCAGCGCGATGGTGGCGTCGTTCGCGTCGGCGGCACGTCTGGGCATCCTGGTGAAGCAGACGAGTTATCTCGAGGCCGCGGCCGGCGTGGACACGGTCGTCATGGACAAGACCGGCACGATCACGACGGGGCGGTTCGCGGTGGCGCGGCTGGCGCGGTCGGAGGGCGTGGACGGGGCGGAGCTGCTGGCGGCGGCCGCGAACGCGGAGCAGCACTCGAACCACCCGCTGGCGCGGTCGATCCTGCAGACGGCGACCGAGGCGCGGATCACGACCGACGGGTCGAGCGACTTCGAAGAGATCCACGGGCGCGGCATCCGGGCCCGCACGAGCATGGGCGAGCTGCACGTGGGCCGCGCGACCTGGGTCCGCGAGCTGTTCCCGGGCGAGTCGAGCAAGATCGCCGAGGTCGAGGGGCGGATCGAGGGGATGACGGGCGTGCACGTGGTGCGCGACGGGCGGTATCTCGGGGCGGTCGGTCTCGATGACAAGATCCGCACGAATGCGAAGAGCGTGGTCGATCGGCTGCGTGAGCTGGGCGTGCGCAAGGTCTCCCTGTACACCGGCGACCGGCTGAGCGTGGCGGAGCGCGTGGGGCGGAGCGTCGGCGTCGACGACGTCGAGGCCGAGTGCCTGCCCGAAGAGAAGCACGCACAGATCAAGGAGCTGGCCCGCCAGGGTCGGCGTGTGATGATGGTCGGCGACGGCATCAACGACGGGCCGAGCCTCGCGGAGGCCGACGTCGGCGTCGCGATGGGCCTGGGCGGGAGCGACATCGCCGCGAACAGCGCGGGCGTGGCGCTCATGAACGACGACCTGTCGCGGATCCCGTTCCTGATCGAGCTGAGCCGACGGACGCGCCTGATCGTCGGGCAGAACGTGGCGGCGTCGATCGTGATCGCCCTGATCGGGCTGACGCTCGCGGCGACGGGCAACCTGCTGGTGCCGCTGGCGGCGCTGTACCACTTTGTGGGCGACGTGTTCGTGATCGGCAACAGCTTCCGGCTCTTCCGCTTCGGCGAGGAGTTCGGGACGCTGGCGCAGCCGCCGGCGGACGAGGCGCCGTATGTCCGGCGCGGGCCGGCGGCGACGCTTTCGGCGGTGTAAAGCAGTCACGAAATTCGATCCGCACGGGCCCGATGAACTGACAACGATCACCGCGGCCGGGGGAACGGATGTTTCCCCGGCCGGTATGTCCTTTGGCTGACGGGGGGCGGGGCAGGAGATCACCGATGTCACGGCGGGCACTCTCGACGGCGCTGGCCATGTGGGTCTTGGTGGTGGTGGGCGTCTTCGGCTTCGCGCCCGATGCGCAGGCCCAGGACACAAAGCCGGCGTCGGACGCTCAGGCCGAGGTCAGAGGCCCGCTCGAGCGCTGGGCGGGCACGATCTTCCTTCCGAACAACGTCAAGCTCGACTTCACGTTGCACGTGCAGCGCGTGCAGGACCGCCAGACCGCCAAGCTGAGCATCCCGGCGCAGGGGCTGAACTTGGCGCGGCTGCGCGACGTCAAACGCGACACCGGCACGCTTGAGTTCACGCTCGCCGAGCCCAACCCGCAGCCGGCGTGGGCGATGTTCAAGCTCTCAGTTGCCGAGCGCGACGCGGGTGGTGTCGTGCTCGACGGTCCCGGGAAGGCCGGGGGCACGATGACCCAGGCGGGACAGACATTCCCCGTGAAGATGGAACTGCTCGCCGAGGGCGAGGCCGATCGGGCCGGGCTCAAAGACGGCGCAGCGGCTGCGACCGACATGCCGGGCGACCGGTGGGAGGGCGGCGTCGATCTGCCCGGCGGCGTGAACCTCGGCATGAACATCCGGCTGGTCGCGGCGAAGGGCGGCGTGCCTTCGTCGGGGACCATGTCGATCCCGATGCAGGGGCTCGTGGACGGCGCGCTCAACGACGTCGTCGTTGAGCCCGAGCGGCTGCGGTTCGTGCTCCGGGCCGGCTCGACCGAGGCAACCTGGGCGAAGTTTGACCTGAAGATTTCGGCTGACGGCGCGAACGCCGACGGCACCATGAACCAGATGGGCCAGACGTTCCCCGCCAAGTTCCGCAAACTTGGCGCCGGCGAGGCGGTAGCGACCATGAAGCGCCCGCAGGAGCCCAAGCCGCCGTTCCCGTACGAGTCGCAGGATGTGACGTTCCGCAACGAGAAGGCGAACATCACGCTCGCGGGGACGCTGACGATGCCCAAGGGCGCGGGGCAGTTCCCGGGCGCGGTCATGATCACGGGCTCGGGCCCGCAGGACCGCGACGAGACGCTGGTGGGGCACAAGCCGTTCCTCGTGATCGCGGACTACCTCGCGCGCAATGGCGTCGCGGTGCTGCGGTTCGACGACCGCGGCGTGGGCAAGAGCGAGGGCAACTTCGCGGTGGCCACGAGCGCGGACTTCGCCGGTGACGCGAAGAGCGCAATCGCGTTCATGCAGACCCGGTCGGAGATCCGCACCGGCGGCGTCGGGCTCATCGGGCACAGCGAGGGCGGGCTCGTCACGAGCCTTGTCGCGGGGGATCCGGCGGCCGCGGGCGGTGCGAAGGCCGGCGTGGCGTGGATCGTGATGCTCGCGGGCCCGGGCGTGTCCGGCAGCGAGATCATGATCGACCAGGCGTCGCGGATGTCGGCCCCCGACGACGCGGACGCGGCGAAGGTGAAGGCCGCGGAGGACGCGGCGCGGCTGGCGGTGGAGCTGATCGTCAAGGATGCGCCGCAGGAGGAAGTGCGGACGGCGGTGCGCAAGCTCGTGGATGCGCAGGTGGAGATGGGGGGCGAAGAGGCGAAGAAGGCCGTGGGCGATGCGGGCGGCGTCGAGTCGATGACCGACCAGGCGATGTCGGCCCTGACGTCGGAGTGGTTCCGGTACTTCCTCAAGTACGATCCGGGCGCGGACCTGTCGCGGATCAAGGTGCCGCTGCTGGCGCTCAACGGGGCGCTCGACATGCAGGTGCGTCCGGACGTGAACCTCGCGGGCGTAGACAGGGCGCTCAAGGCGGGCGGCAACGCCGACTACACGGTGCTCAAGCTCGACGGCCTCAACCACCTGTTCCAGACGGCGAAGACGGGGAAGTTCGACGAGTATGCGACGATCGAGGAGACGGTGTCGCCGACGGCGCTTGAGGTGATGACGAAGTGGATTCGGGCGCGGACCGGGCTGGACAAGAAATAACGGTCAGGCCAGCAGGTCGATCACGCCCGCGGCGCCGAGCACGCAGCTCACGATCCCGTTGAGCGTGAAGAAGGCCATTTCGAGCCCGGCTTCGCCGCGCTTGGCGAGCACGGCGTGTTCGGTGATGAGCAGCACGCCGACGGCGGCGACGCCCGCGCCGAACATCATGCCGAAGCGGGGTTCGACGATCGCGGCCGTGACGAGCAGGGCGAACGCGCCCGCGTGCAGCGCGCGGCTGATCCAGATGGCCCGCCTGGGGCCGAGGCGCGAGGGGACGCTGTGCAGGCCGGCGGTGCGGTCGAAGTCGACGTCCTGCAGCGCGTAGATCACGTCGAAGCCGGCGACCCAGAGCAGGACCATGCCGGCGATGAACCACAGGGCGGGTGTGCGGGAGAGAGCCGTGGGGTCGACGGCGATCGCGGCGGCGACGGGCGAGATTGCCAGGGCCGAGCCGAGGAAGACGTGGCACAGGGCGGTGAAGCGCTTCGTGAATGAGTAGAGCGCGATCCAGCCCAGCACGGGGACGCTGAGCATCAGCGGCCACCAGTTGGCGTTGAGGACGCCGAAGGCGGCGCAGGCGCCGATGAAGCCGAGTGCGGCGGCGGCGGTGAACATGCCCGCGGTGCGGACGCTCAGGCGACCGCTGGCGAGGGCGCGCCGGGCCGTGCGGGCGTTGGCGGCGTCGATCCGGCGGTCGGCGAGGCGGTTCACCATCATCGCCCAGGTGCGGGCGCAGACCATGCACACGACCACGAGGGCAAGGACGCCGGCGAAGGAGCCCCAGGTCATGGCCTCCGGGCGGGCCAGGAACGCACCGAGGGCCGCGAAGGGCAGGGCGAAGACGGAGTGGGCGAGCTTGATGTCGGCCGCGGCGGTTCGGACCGCGGTGAGGGTGGGCATGGCGAGAGGGTAGTAGATGGACGATCAGACGTACAACGTCCTCCCCCGCGCGTGCTCGGCAGGACGCGGGGCACGCCTGGCCCCATCGCGTTGCGGAGGGGATCTCGCTCAGGTCCCGCAGCCGCCGGCGATGTCCTCGAACCAGGAGTTGATGAACTCGCCGACATCGGGGACCTCTGAACAACCCGGCGCAACCGCCGGGAGTGTTGATGCGTATCTCTG
>CAZMCC010000090.1:0-16236 GCA_964564695.1 uncultured Phycisphaeraceae bacterium
GGGACCCCGGACGCCGGACGCCCGAGGGCGTGGGCATGCGCGGGTCGTCCCGGCTCTTGACGTGCTTGTCCTCGACGAGGCGGAGCAGGTTGCGCTTGCTCATCATCACGTAGCTGAGGGCGAGCTTGGCGAACTCGATCTGCTGGCTGTGGTGGATCGTCTTGCCCCACCCCCCCGGGCCCGAGCCGTCGGGCGTGCGGCCCTGGTTGATGGCGTCGATGAACCAGTCGTAGAGGGGGCGGTGGTTCTCGAACTCGAGGGTGCAGATGGAGTGGGTGATGCCTTCGAGGGAATCTTCGATGCCGTGGGCCCAGTCGTACATGGGATAGATGCACCACTTCGTGCCCGTGTGCTGGTGGGCCTCGTGGAGGATGCGGTACATGACGGGGTCGCGGAGGTTGAAGTTGGGGGAGGCGAGGTCGATCTTGGCGCGGAGCGTGTGCGTGCCGTCGGGGTGCTTGCCCTGCTTCATCTCCTCGAGAAGAAGGAGGCTCTCGACGGGGTCGCGGTCGCGGAAGGGGCTGGTGCCGGGGACGCTGGGAGTTCCGCGGCGTTTGGAAACTTCGTCGGCGGAGAGGTCGCAGACGTACGCGAGGCCCTTCTTCACGAGTTCCTGCGCGTAGGCGTACATCGTGTCGAAGTACTCGCTGGCGTAGAGAACCTTGGGGCCGAAGTCGGCCCCGAGCCAGCGGATGTCGCGGATGATGGCGTCGACGTACTCCTGCTCTTCCTTGGCGGGGTTGGTGTCGTCGAAGCGGAGGTTGAAAGCGCCGCCGTACTTGCGGGCGAGGCCGGCGTTGAGGCAGATGGATTTGGAGTGGCCGATGTGGAGGTAGCCGTTGGGCTCCGGGGGGAAGCGTGTGTGGACGCGCCCGCCCCAGCGGTTGGTGCGCAGATCCTCGTCGATGATCTGCTCGATGAAGTTGGGGGGGCGAGTGAGGGGGTCGGGGGGCATGGGGCGGATGGTATGGAGGAGGTTCCGCCCGGACGCCGGACCTGAGTCTTCGAAGGTCCGGGTGCGGTTGTCGCGGGCGGCGTGTAACGACCCTCGACCCGGACCTTCGCAGAGCCTCAGGTCCGGCGTCCCTACCCCCGCCCGACTACGCACACGATCCAGTCCGGCGGGAGTTCCGCAGGATCGGAGACCGGCGTGGGCGTCACCCCTGGCGGCAGATCAACCTTCGCGTGCACCTCGGTGGAGCCAAACCCCGCCTCGCTCATCGCCTCACGCAGCTCGGCAATCGACCACAGACGCCAGCGATAGATGAATGCTGAGGGCAGCTCGGCCGTCAATTCGCCCTGCTCGATCACGCGGAAGTGGATCGCGTTCTCGACCATGCTCGTGGTGGGGTCGGCGGCGACGTGCTGCCAGGTGTAGTGGACGACCTCGCCGCGTTTGCCGACGTGGGTGCGCTGGAGGGCGCCGAGCTTGAAGGCACCGGCGCCGCCGTAGGTGTCGACGACGAGGACTCCCCCACTACCGGCGCCCCAGCCGGCGTTGGAGGCGTGGAGGCGGGCGAGGCTGGCGCGGAAGTAGTGGACGAGGTCGGCGCGGGCGTGGATCTCGCCGATGGAGAAGTTGCCGACGAAGGTGATGTCGGCGGGGTCGGAGTCGGGCGCGTGGATGGCGTCGGTGCGGCGCAGGTCGATGGCATCGAGCACGGCGTCGCGTTGCGCTCGCTCGCGGGCGGCGGCGAGGGTGGGCTCGTCGAGGTCGATCGCGATGGCGCGGGCGCGTTCGTTGTGCTCGCGGGCGCGCTCGATCCAGCGGCGGGAGAAGGCGGCGGTGCCGCAGAAGTCTTCGCGGAGGACGGCGGGGTTCGCCCCCCCTGCCCCCCCCACTGCGTGCACCGCGTGGAGAAAGTCCACGACGCGTCGTGGGGACTGGACGCAGAGCTCGTAGAGGTCGAAGCGGTCCACCAGGGGTCAGCCCTTGGGCTCTTCGGGTGTTTCGGGCGCGACGAGTTCGAGGCCGCCGCATTTGGGGCAGCGGTACGCGACGATGGAGGTCATTGGCTTGTGCTTGATACCGCCGATCCAGTTTGGCTGGGGGATTCCGCGGACCCAGCCGGCGGGGACGATGCCGTGGGAGTGATCGGGGATGTAGCCGCGTTCGGTCGCGATATCGCAGCGCAGGCAGGGTCGGTCGTCCATGGCTCACTGGCCCTTTCGGACATGCTCAAGCCCCGAGCGGCTTGAGCATGCCACCCACCCCAACTTACGTCGTGTGCACCTTCAGGCACCGCTCGATCCGCGTCATCGCCGAGGTCTTGCCGAGGACCGCGAGCGTCTCGCCGATGCCGGGGCTCACGCCGCTGCCGGTGACGGCGACGCGGATCGCCTGCGAGACCGGGCCCATGCCGGCGCCTGACTGCTGCGCGATCTGGTCGATCACGGCGTGGATGAGGTCGGGCTTGAACTCGGCTTCGGTGAAGGTCGCGAGGCGGCCCTGGACGGTGGCGAGGAGGGTGAGGCCGCGGCGGTCGCTGCCGACCCCCCCCACCAGGTTCTTCTCGACGGCGGCCGGGTCGAAGGGGACGGCGTCGTCGGCGAGCATCACGAACGCGGCGGGCTTGCTCGCGTCCCCGAGGGTCTTGGCGCGGGGCTTCACGGCCCGGACGAGCATGAGCAGGCGGTCCCCCCCCCCGTTCCCGAGGGTCGCGAGTCGCTTGCCGAGCTCGGGGTTGGTGTCGGCGCAGAACGCGACCCAGCGGCGGGCGAATTCCTCGTCGGAGAGGGCCGCGAGGTAGTCGGCGTTGAAGCTCAGGAGTTTCACGCGGTCGAACTTCGCGTTCGTGCGCCCGATGCGGTCGATCGAGAAGTTCTTCGCGAGGAACGCGGCGTCGAACTTCTCCAAGTCCTTGCCGTCGTCCAACTTCATGCCGGGGTTCCAGCCGAGGAGGCCGAGGAAGTTGACGATGGCCTCGGGGAGGTAGCCGGCCTCGCGGAAGTCGTTGACCTGGATTTCGGGGAGGGTGATCTTGAGCTTCCTGGCGACGGCGGCCGCGACGTCCATCGAGTCGTTCTCGCCCGCGAGGAAGTCGGCGAGGAGCTTGGCGTCGACGCCGATGTCGGCGGCTGTGGGCGCGGCGGGACCGAGCTTCTTCAGCGCGGCCCGCGCGACCTTGGCCTTGTCGCGCTTGCCCATCTTCGTCGCGTCCATGTTGAAGATGAGCGGCATGTGGGCGTACGTCGGGGTGCGGAAGCCCAGGGCCCGCTGGAGCGCGACGTGGCGCGGCGTGTTGTTCAGGTGCTCCTGGGCGCGGAGCACGTGCGTGATGCCCATGGTCTCGTCGTCGACGACGACCGCGAAGTGGTACGTGGGGAAGCCGTCGGCCTTGCGGAGCACGAAGTCGTCGAGCTCGCCCGCGGCGTACTTCACGTCACCGAGCACCTGGTCGTGCACGATGATCTCGCCGGGCGGAGCCACAAGGCGCACCACGTGCGGGTGGGCCTTCATCTTCGCGATGCGCTCGGCCTTGGGGAGGCTCATCGCCTTGGTGCGGTCGTAGCGGAAGGTCTCCTTCTTCGCGATCGCCGCCTTGCGCATCGCGTCGAGCTCCTCGGTCGTGTCGAAGGCGGGGTACGCCTTCTCCTGGTCGATGAGCTGCTCGATGTATTTGTTGTAGAGCGGGACGCGCCGGGCCTGGAAGAACGGGCCGACGCCGAAGCGGTCGCCGCCGATGGCCTCACCCCCCCCACCCTCGCCTTGTTTGAGCTCCGGCCCCTGATCCCAGCGGATGCCGAGCCAGGCGAGGTCTTCCATGATGCCGCGGGCGGATTCGTCGGATGAGCGGGCCTGGTCGGTGTCCTCGATGCGGAGGAGGAAGGACCCGCCGGTGCGTTGGGCGTAGGCCCAGCAGAAGAGGGCCGAGCGGGCGCCGCCGATGTGGAGGTGGCCGGTGGGCGAAGGGGCGAAGCGGGTGACAACTGGAGGTTGGGCGGGGAGCTGTGACATGACGGAAGGGAGCGTAGACGGCGCGGGCGGTGTGGAGCGTTGCAAGATGCTCTCCCGCGTGCGAAACTGGGCCCGTCGATTCGCGAAGGATCCCACACGATGACCACGCTCCCGGCCGACGTTGCGCCTCTCGCCCTCGAACGCCCTGAGCTCGCCCCGGTTGCTCCGGGCGATCGCTACGGCTCGATCGACACGCTCAGAGGCGTGGCGGTGCTGGGCATTCTCGCGATGAACATCATGGCGTTTGCGCAGCCGATGGCGGGGTATTTCAGCCCGATCGCGCCGGGGCTCGTGGAGCATCAGGGGGAGTACCGGGGCGCGAACGCCGTGGCGTGGTGGGTGCAGTATCTCGTGTTCGACATGAAGATGATCACGATCTTCTCGATGCTGTTCGGGGCGGGGCTGGTGCTCATGCACGGGCGGGCGAGCGTGCGGGCGAGGGAGGGGTTCGCGGGGGTGTATTACCGGCGGCTCGGGGTGCTCATCGTCTTCGGGCTCGTGCATGCGTACCTCATCTGGTTCGGCGATGTGCTGTTCGTGTACGCGCTGTGCGGGCTGGTGCTGTATCCGATGCGACGGCTGCGGCCGGCGACGCTCATCGGCGTCGGCATTCTGCTCGTGGTCGTCGGGCTCGTGATCACGTCGCTCATGGGCATGTTCCTGCAGTACATGCACACCGAGGCGCTCGCGGCCCAGGCCGTCCTCGACGCGGGCGGCGAACTTTCGGGCCAGCAGCGCGGGTGGATCGACGGGTGGACCAACATGAATTCCGGCTTCAATCCCACGCCGGAGCAGGCGAAGGCCCAGATCGACGAGATGCGGGCCACGGGCTTTGACGCCGTCGTGGCGAACGCGCGGCACACGCTGCCGATGCACCTGTTCATGATCCCGCTGTTCTTCTTCTGGCGCGTCGCGGGCGTGATGCTCATGGGCATGGGGCTGATGAAGCTCGGGGTGTTCAGCGCCGAGCGATCGACGGCGTTCTACCGCAAGCTCGTGCTCGTGGGCTACGGCGTGGGGATCCCGCTGCTGCTCGTCGGGGCGCAGCAGCTGTTCAAGACCGGCTTCGGCGCGGTGGAGTTCCACCTGTACACCGGGCACTTCAACGCGATCGCGAGCCTCTTTGTCGCGCTGGGGCACGTGGGGCTCGTCATGCTGATCTGGAAGGCCGGGGCGCTCGGGGCGGTCACGCGGAGGCTCGCGGCGGTCGGGCGGATGGCGCTGTCGAACTACCTCGCGCAGTCGCTCATCTGCACGGCGGTTTTCTATGGGTGGGGCCTGGGCTTCTACGGCCGCCTCGAGAGGGACGAGCTCATGCTCGTCGTGCTCGGGGTGTGGGCGCTCGAACTGCTGTGGAGCCCGTGGTGGCTCGGACGGTTCCGCTTCGGCCCGGCCGAGTGGCTGTGGCGGTCGTTGACGTACGGGAAGATGCAGGCGATGCGAGGATGAGGCAACGCGGAACAGCGGAAAACGGAACAGCGGAACACTGAGGCAGGCGCCGGCTCTGCTTCAATGTTCCGCTGTTCCGCGTGATCGCTGTTCCGCGTTACTTCGTCTTCGTCCCCACCGCCGGCTTGAACTCCGCGATCAGCTTTTCGCCGATGGCGAAGCCCGTGAGCTCGGCGCCGGCGCTGACCTGGAACACCAGGTGCAGCTTCTCGTCGGGCTTGCTGGCGCTCACCGAGGGGAGTTCGTTGATCGACTTGATCGGCTTGCCCGGGAAATACCGAATCCGCACGACCCCCCCCACCTCCCCAGTCGAGTGCACGAACCCCAGGGCCGGGTAGCGCTGGCCGATCTTGTCGATGAGCACCGGGGGCTGGGTGCGGTCCATGGCGGCGGCGGCGTCGCTGAGCAGGCCGTGCGTCGGGTTGTCGGGGCCGATCGCCATCGTCGCGATCACGGTGTCGTCGGAGGTGATGAACTTGTTGACCTGCAGCTCACGGGGAAGACGGGGGTTCTCACGCACGCGGGCGGCGTGGAACTTCGCGTCGCCCTCGACCACGCCGGCGCCTTCGACGCTCAGCCCCATCAGGTCGTCCTTGTTGAGGACCACGAGCGGGATGCGGCCGCCGATGAGCACGGCGCCCGGCTTGTCCGGTGTCTTCGCCGGATCGACCGTCACCGTGCTGGAGCGGTCGAGCGACGGCTTCTTTTCACCGCCCGGCTGCGTCGCCATCGCCACGCCGCCGCTCGCCTCAAGCAGCTGGTTGTACTGCGCCTGGTCGCCGACGATCTCGACGTGCCCGTCGCCGTAGGCCACGACCACCTCGGTCCACGGGTCGGTGGGGCGTTCGGTCACGACGACGCGCTGGGGATCGGGGCCCTCGCCCGAAGGCGGAAAGTAGATCCAGCCGAAGTTCTCGACCTCGGCCTGCCCGACGCGCGGGTTGCGGATGCGCTCGGCGGTGAGGTGCCCCGCGTCGACGAGCGTCTGCAGCGAGGCGGGCCACTCGCCGGTCTCGGCGTGGCGCGTGACGACGCCGAGCATGATGTCACGGGCCGCGACCTGTGTGTGCACGCGCGTCAGCAGCGGGTCGGCGGTGAGCGCCACCTCGACATACCCCGGCGGCGGGGTGAATTCGATGCCGCTGATGTCGACATCGGCGTTGAACTGGAAGCCCCTGAGCACGAGACGCCCCATCGCCAGGCCGCGCTGCTCGACCTCGCCCATGCGGCCGGGCATTTCGACCTTCATGGGGAGCGAGGTGTGCGGGTTGATCCAGACCTTGTATTCGTCGGCGTCGAGCGGGCCGTTGACGCCGCGGACGATGAAGACGCGGGCGGGGATTCCGTCGATGACCTCGATGCCCAGGTCCTCGCTGGGGTGCTCGCTGAGGCGCACGAGCTTGTCGTAGAGATCGACGGGGTCGGACTCGCGCGCGGGGGCCTCGATGAACTTCAGCTCGGTGGGGAGCCGAACCTGCGTGCGCCCGGTGCCGGTGTCCGAGATGACCACGCGACCGTCGGGCATCTCCAGGCGGATCACGGCCTGGACGACCAGCAAGCGCCCGGAGAGCACGTCGCCCACCTCGGGAACGAGCTCGATCGTGCACGACACGGCCCGCGACACCTCGAGAGCCTGGGTCATCGCGGTGAGCGTCATCGCGGCCTCGGCGCTGCCGGCCTTGCGGTCGAACACGCCCAGGGGGAACAGGAGGGCCGCGCCGATGCCCGCGGCTCCGGCGAGCGGCGCGATCCAGCGCAGCACGCGGTGACGACGGCTTACGCGCCGGCCCCCCCCACCCCGCTCACCGGTGTGCACGAGCGCGGGGGCGTCGACCTCGATCGTTGTTGTGTCAGTCGGTACGTGCAGGGCCACGGCCCCGAACGCGGCGCCGGCCGCCGCGAGACGCTCGGCGATGTCGCCGAAGTCGGCGGCGGCGCCACGGCACGCTTCGCACGACGCGAGGTGCGCGTCGAGCTCGATGGCCGTGCTTGCGTCGAGCCGGCCCTCGGCCCGGTCCACCAGCATGTGTTCGAAGTGCTCGCAGTTCATCGTGTGATCTCCTGGTGCTTCGCGGGGGTGCTCGTGTCGCGCGGGGGCGGGGGGGGCGGGGGGACGAGAGCTCGGCGCAGCTCCGCGTACGCACGAGAGAGCCGCTTGGTGATGGTCCCGACGGGGACGCCGAGGCGCTCGGCCGCCTGCGCGCACGACAACCCGGCGAAGAACCTCAGCACCACGATCTCTCGCAGGGCTTCGGGCAACTCGTCAACCGCTTTGAGCAACCGCTCGTCGTGGGCCTTGCCGTTCGCCCCCCCAGCGGACGGGTGCCCGTTGAGAACTTGCAGGGGGGCTTCGGGGGGGGCGTGGTGAGCCTTCCCGTTGTCGCGGGCCCGCTCCAGGAGCACGACCCGAGCGATCCCCTTTACCCACGATCCGAACGACTCGGCCTCTTGGAGGCCGTTCAGTCCCAGCCACGCCCGGGTGAAGGCCTCGGTGGCGACTTCATCCACCGCTCCCGCCCCCCCACCAAGTCCTGCCTGCGACGCCACGAACGCCCGCACGTCGCGCTGATGCCGCTGCACCAGGGTCGCGAACGCCTCGGGGTTTCCCGTCCTGCTCAGGGCGATCAGCCTGGCGTCGTCCACGGGGGGGCTCCGGGCCGCGCGGATCGTTCCGGCGGCATCCGTAGTGTCGCACGCGGGGGGGTTTGCGGCCGGGTGGAAGGAAATTTGCAAAGGGCAAATGAGCAAATGGCAAATCGGAGGGCCGGATTTGCCCCTATTTGCCCTTTGCCACTTTGTTTATTTGCCCTTTGGCGGCCCGAGCCGCCTCAGCTCAGGGCCGCCGCGCCCGAGATGATCTCGGTGAGCTCGGTCGTGATCTGGGCCTGGCGGGCCCGGTTGTACACCGTGGTGAGCCGCTTGCTCATCTTGCCGGCGGCGTCGGTCGCGGACTTCATGGCGACCATGCGGGCGATGTGCTCGCTGACGATCGCGTCGTTGAAGGCCTGGAAGAGGATGGCCTTGACGGTCGCGGGGAGCAGGTCGTTGAGCAGCTCGTCCTGGGGCGGGCTGAACTCGTAGTCGACGCCGCGGACGGCCTTCGCGCCCTCGATGGTCGGGGGCTTGAGAGGGAGCAGCTGCATGACCTCCGGGCGCTGGCGCCCGGCGGAGAGGTACTTCATGTAGATGACGCGGACGGCCGCGAATTCGCCCTTGAGGAAGCGATCCATGAAGGCGGCCGCGATGGCCTCGATCTGGGCGAAGGTGGGCTTGTCGCCGATGACGTAGGTCTGGGCGATGTCGATTTTGTTGAACTTGACGAAGTTCACGCCCTTCTTGCCGACGACCTCGACGAACCCTTCCTTCGCCCCGGGCGTGCCGCGGACGTGCTGCATCGCGGTGCGGAGGATGGCGCTGTTGTACGGCCCGCACAGGCCGCGGTCGGAGGTGATGACGAGCGTGAGTTCCTTGCCCGACTGCTTGCCGCGGTCGGTTCCGGCGATGAGCGGGTGGGTCAGGTTGGACCCGGTGGCGGCGAGCTCGCGGACGAGATCGAAGGTGCCCTCGGTGTAGGGCTTGGTCGCCACGGCCCGCTGCTGGCTGGCGGCGAACTTCGCCGCCGCGATCAGCTGCATGGTCTTGGTGATGCGGCGGATGTTGCCGACCGCCTTGATGCGCTTCTTGATCTCGCGTGTCTTGGCCATGAGGGCCAGAGTGTAGCCGCCATGCGCCCGTTCGCCTCAAGTTCGGCGTGTGATCGGGGTGGTTCTTGAGCCGGAATCAACGCCCCGGATCAGCGTTCGGTCTCGGCCGCCCGGGCTGCCCGCTCGCCCGCCTTTGCGAGGTCGCGCTGGGCGTCCTTGAACGTGCTCACCCATGCCCGGACGGAGCTCTCGGGGGTCACCCCCACCACGCTCGTGCCCGGGGGCGGCTCGACGAGCAGCTCGGGGAACTCCTTGGCGATCGACTCGGCCCGTGCAAGCGCGTCGGCCGACTTCTGGAGCGTGATCAGGGCCGCCTGGCCGTTCTTGCGACGCTTGGCCTGATTCGCGGGGTCGTCGCCGCGGGGCGAGGCCGACACGCGGTCAAGCGCCTGCGACGTGAGCGTCCGAGCCGTCGTGAGCGCGCCGATAAGCTCGGTCCGGCGCCGCCCGAGGTCCTCGAACACCAGCCGCTGAGTCAGGTTCCTGGCCCGCACCGTCTCGGCCCGCATCACCTGGCCCGGGTCGGCGGCGGTGCCGCTGACCATCCGCAGTCGCACGGCGACATCGGGGATGAACCGTCCGCGTGCTCCGGTCGAATTGACGGTCACGAGGTTAACGGCGCCGCCGGCGCCGTCCGCGGGCGCGGTGGTGTCGTGCAGGGTGAGGATGCGCTCGGGCCCCTCCCAGGTCGCGTGCAGGGGCGTTGCCGGGTGCAGCAACGCGCCCGCGAGATCCGTCGGCAGGTTCCGACGCGCGACGATGTCCACCGCGTCGCTCGGCTCGGGAACGACCGCGGCCCCGGCCGCGCTTGCGATCAGGATCTCGTCGCCCGCGAAAGTCTCGATCGTGGCGCGTGGAGCCATCCAGCACGTCCGCGCGGCGATGGCCACGAGCGCCTGGCCGCCGCCAACCGGCCCCCCGAGCGCCCCCGCTCCACCGGGGCCCAGCAGCGCCGCCACCGGCACGGGGCTCGCCATCACCACGTCGGCAAGCCCGCGGGCCACATCCTCGCGCCAGCGCCGCCCTTCGATGGACAGGACCACGAGCTCAGCCTTGGCCGCCGCGGCCGCCTCGAGCTCTTCGCGAAGTCGCGCGACCAGGCGTCCGCAGGCAAGATCCCCGGTGAGCTTGATGACCACGACGGGGACAACGCGAGTTCCGGCGGGGTCGGGGCTCGAGGGTGAAGGTGGCGCCGGCGGCGCGGTCACCGGCTCGGATTGCGCAATCGCACCACCCGCTCCGCGCACGGCGAAGGCGGCCACCAGCGTGATGAGAAGGACCGACCGCATGACGGCACTATGGTTGACCGGGTTTCTTCGCGGGTCGAACGCGGATCGTCACCGGGGGGTTCTCGTCCAGGGCCCCGGCCATCATCTTGGCGACCTCGTCGGGCGTGACTTCGCGGATGTCGGCCTCGACGCTGGCGAGCTCGTCGGGGGAGTACCCGCGGCCGCCGCTCCCGGCGAGCACGCCGGCCCAGTAACCGACGTCCCCAAGCAGTTGGCGTGCGACGTCGATGTATGCCGTGCGAGCCCGTTCGAACTCTTCTTCCGGCGCCGGGGCTCGCGCCAGGCGCCGGAGGCTCTCTTCAACGCCCGCGGCGACGGTCGCGCCCTGACCCTCGGGGCACGCGACGAAGACGGTGATGAGGGCCGTGCCCGGGCGCCCGCCCCGCGGGGTGAACACCACGTTCGGCTTGAGGTCCGGCCCGACCGGGCGGGCATCGGCCGCACCGATTCGCACATTGCCGGCGCCCTGCCCCTCGACCGGGGGCGTCAGGCGTTGGCGGAGCACAGTGGCGGCGAGCGAGATTGCCCGCTGGTCCGCGAGCGTTTCGCCTCGGCGCACGAGCACCGCAACCGCGACCAGCTCGCGCCCTTCTCCCAGCCCGGCGTCGTCTGCCCGGAGCGTGATCGATCGCTCGGCCGCCGGCAGGCCCTTCGCGTGCTCGACCGGAGCGGGGACCGGCGCGGGACGCTGGAGCAATTCAGCAAGCCCCGCATCCGCACCCGAGAGCACGTCGGGAAGTGAAACTCCACCCACGATCCCCACCTCGACCGAACCGGGTCTGGCGTCCGCGGGCGGCCAGCGGTGCGCCGGGAGGCCTCCCGCCCCTCCCCCGATCCGCGCCACATCAACCGCTCGCCCCTCGAGCACGGCGTCAATCGCCCGGCGCGCGACGCCTCGAGCCGACTGCCCGCGTCCGCCCCCCCCTCCACCTCCACCCGCCCCCCCGGCAGCCCCCCCGGCAGCCCCCCCCGCTTCGACCTTGGCCTCGAATTCGACCGGCTCACCCGCGAGGCGCCCGACGAGCGCGAGCATGTCGGCGGCCCGGTCGTCGCCGCCGCGGATGACCACCATCAGCCCCTGTTCGGACCCCATCACGTCGAGGTTGAGCCCGGCCGCTCGCGCATCGGCCTTGAGCAGCATCTCGGCGGCGCTTGAGGCGCTCGCCGCGTCCCCGTCGTCGTCGAACCCCGGCGCGAGCGTCGCGGCCACGACCGTGAACCCCGCTTCCGGCATGCGCTTGTGGTGCACCACCACGGCGTTGGCGAACTTGGCCGTCACCACGTCGGCGCGGCGCCACGACACCAGGTCGGTCACGCTCGTGGGCGGGCACCAGCAGGCCGGCTCGTAGACCGCCGGTGCGCAGGCGGCCGGTGTGCAGGCCGACGTGGCGCTGGTGCAGGTCTCATTGCCCGGGCTCGCCACGGCGCAAACGCACAACGCGGCCCCCACGGCCAGCCCCAGGGCACGCTTCTGAACACCACGAGTTGGCACGATCGACCACTTCACCGGTGCTTTGAACCCGTACATCCCACGCACGGTTGCGTGGCCGGTCATTTTGGGCAGAATCCCGGCTCGTTTCCACCCGCCTTTCAACGGGTCATTCAACTGGACGTTCAGCCGGCCCAGTGCTCCTCGAGCCACGCCTTGGTGTCCTGGAGAACGGCCCCGTTGTCCTCATCCAGCAGCGCGTCGGCCTCGTCCACCAGGTATTTCAGCGTCTTGGGACGCACGTCGTCCATGTTCACCGCGCGGTCGAAGAGCCGGTCCATCCGCCGGTACCGCTCGTCGAGAATCTGGCGGCACTGGAAGTCCGCCACTCCCATGACCCCGCTGATCATGATCTGGATGAGCGGGCGGGCCCACTGCCCCCAGCCCCAGTTCGCGTTCGGCTTGCCGAGGTACTGGGGGTTGTTCCCGGCCGAGAACGACAGCACCACGATCTCGGACGTCGACGCGACCTTGCCGGCGCGCGGGTCGAGGGCGGTCGCCACCGCGGCGAGCGAGGGGTTGTTCGCGACCACGCCGCCGTCGATGTACCCCTGGTAGGCGGGGAAGAAGGTCGGGGCGGCGCTCGTGCGCAGCGCGGCGTCGAGGGCGAGCACGTTGCCGTCGGTGTCGTTGCCGGGGAAGTTGTGGAAGAACTTCGGTTTCCACGAACGGCTCGACACTTCCTTCTTGGCCTTGGAATTCCGCGGCGTCGACTCCTCGATGCTCTGGGCATCGCCATCGTCGAGGTCGAACGCCGGCACGAGCACGCGGCGCTTGAGGTCGCGGAGTTTCGTCGTCGCACCAAGGTGCTTGGTGAGCGCCTTCTTCAGGTAGGTGTTCTTGTAGTCGGCGCCGATGGCGTTGCCCAGGTCGAACATGTCGTCCCAGAAGGAGTCGTCGAAGATGTCGGGGCCTTCGTCGCGATAGAGGCTGACGAGGTCACCGGGCGTTTTCCCGGCCGCGATGCACAACGCGATGATCCCGCCGGTCGAGGTGCCGGCGAAGAGGTCGGTGTTGTCGATCAGGGCGGGGAATTCGGCGAGGAGCCGGTCGAGCACCCGTGCGGTGAAGAGGCCGCAGATGCCGCCGCCGTCGAACGAGAGGATGCAGAAAGCCATAGCGAGCCAGCCTACCGCGCCCCCTCGTGGGGGTCGCGGGGGCAGAGGCGTTGGGCAACCTGTGGAGAACCCCAAAGGTGTGTTGGCTCAAGGCTGTGTTTGGCGATCGTCCGCGCTTTGGGCTGCGGGCCGCTAGGCTCCTCCCGATGACCGCCGGACTCCACCACCGCCCCCCCCACACCCGCACCGGCACCCCCACGGAGCACACCGCGTGACGCTGGCGCTCGTGGGCCTCGGATCGTGGGACTGGGCGGTGCTGGCCCTGTACTTTGCGGCCCTCGCGGGCGCGGGCGTGTACTTCGCGCGGCGCGGGGCCCGCGACGAGCGCGACTATTTCCTGGCCGAGCGGAGCATGCCGGCGTGGGCGGTGGCGATCTCGCTGCTGGCGACGATGCAGTCGGCCGCCACGTTCGTGGGGGTGCCGCAGCAGGGGTTTTCGGGGGACCTGCGATATCTGTCCGCGAACATCGGCGTGGTGCTGGCGGGGTTCATTGTCGCGGGGCTGTTTCTGCCGGTGTACTACAAGCTCGGGGTGGCGACGCCGTATGAGCTGCTCGAGGCCCGGTTCGGTCGCCCGGCCCGCGTGAGCGCGAGCGTGACGTACCTGATCGGGCGCGTGATGGCGAGCGGGGTGCGGGTGTACATCGGGGCGGTGCCGTTCGCGATCGCGGTGTTCGGCCACGCGAGCGCGGGAACGCTGCTGGCCTCGATCGCGCTGTTCATGGCCTTCGGGTGCGTGTTCACGCTGTTCGGGGGCGTGCGGAGCGTGATCTGGACGGACGTGATCCAGGTCGGCGTCTATCTCGGGGCCGCGATCGCGCTGATCGTGGTGCTGCTGTGGAAAATTCCCACGGGCCCGAGCGTGGTCTTCGATGCGCTGCGCGAGAGCGGCAAGCTCACGGTGCTGAAGACGGGGCTCGAACCCACCAGGCCCGGGGCGGTGTGGGGCTTCAACCCCGCGGACACCTTCACTCTCCTCACGGCCCTCACCGGCTGGACGCTCCTGAACACCGCCGCCCTCGGCATGGACCAGGACCTCACGCAGCGCACGCTCACGTGCCGCTCGGCGTGGCGGGCCGGGCTCAGCGTCGTCGGCGGCACCTTGGTAGTCGCGATCCCGGTGATCATCGTCTTCGCGACGCTCGGGCTGCTGCTGCACGTCTTCTACGCCCGCCCGGACCTGATGGGCGGCGCGACGCCGCCGGTGCCGCCGGAGGGGAGCACCGGGGCGCTTGTTGACTTCGCGCTGACCTATTCCCCCGCCGGCATCGCGGGGCTCATGCTCGCCGGCCTGCTCGCGGCCGGGCCGGCCGGCATCAACGCCTCGCTCAACTCGATGGCGAGCAGCTTTGTCGGCGATGTGTACAAGGCGGTCCGCCCCGGACGCAAAGATCGGCACTACCTCCGCACCGGGCGGCTCGCGAGCGTCGGGGCCGGAGTCGCGATCGCCGCGTTCGCGGGTGTGTGCGTGTTCTTCCACAACCGCACGGGAACGAGCTTCCTGGACCTCGCGCTGGGCGTGATGACGTTCGCTTACGCGGGCCTGCTGGGAGTTTTCATCACGGGCATCTTCACGCGGCGTGGGAACGCCGCCAGCGCCGTGGCGGCCCTCGCGGTCGGCTTTGTCGTCGTTTTGTTGCTGCAGGGCCCGGTGTGGAGCGTGTGGAGCCCCGTGGTCCCCGAGCTCCTGGGCGTGCGCCTCAGCGACCTCAAGCTCGCGTTCCCGTGGCACCTCGTCATCGGCACGCTCGCCTCGACCGGCGTGTGCATGCTCGGGAGCCCCGCCCGTCCCGTCGAGCCGCTCGCGAACGTGCTTGTTCCCGACGTACGAGCCGTCCCCCAACCCATTCTCACGGCACCGACCACCTCGCAAGAATCCAAACCATGACCCCCCCCTCCCCCTCCCCCCACTCCGACCCCACCCTCGACCCCTCGCTCAAGAGCTGGATCGCCTCGGCCAACGACGAGGCGACCGACTTCCCCATTCAGAACCTGCCGCTGTGCGCGTACGTGCAGCGCGGCGAGCCGCCCATCGCCGAGGGCGACAAGCGCGAGGCCTCTGACCTCTCCGACGCCGAGTTCGAGGCGCTGCTCCGCTACTCGGGCATCGGCGTGCGCTGCGGCGACAGCATCGTTCCCGTGAGCTTCCTCGCGAGCACCGACGCGCTCAACCGGTATGTCGACGACGACGAGGAGATCCTCGACGCCCTAGGCGAGCACGACCTCTCGGTCTTCGCCGAGCTGGGCGCGGAGGCGGTGAAGACGCTGAGAATCGGGCTCGTGGAGTTTCTCAAGGACGCCGGAGGCGGGGGGGGCGGCAGCGGCCAGCAGGCACGCCGAGTGCGCGCCAAGGCCGCGATCCCCGTCGACGAAGTCGAGCTGCTCATGCCCGTCTTCATCCCCGACTACACCGACTTCTACGCCAGCAAGTTCCACGCCTTCAACGTCGGCTCCATGTTCCGCCCCGACAACGCGCTGCTCCCCAACTACACCCACGTCCCCATCGGGTATCACGGGCGCGCGTCCAGCATCGTCGTCAGCGGGCACCCCGTGGCCCGCCCCCGCGGGCAGACCAAGGCCGACGACGCCGCGGGCCCCAGCTTCGGTCCCTGCAAGATGCTCGATTACGAAGCCGAGCTCGGCCTGGTCATCGCCGGCGGGAACGAGATCGGTTCGCCGGTCCCGATCGCGCAGGCCCGCGAGCACATGCTCGGGATGGTGCTCCTCAACGACTGGTCGGCCCGCGACCTGCAGAAGTGGGAGTACCAGCCGCTGGGCCCGTTCCTCGCCAAGAACTTCACGACGTCGATCTCGCCGTACGTCGTCACGATGCCGGCGCTCGCGCCGTTCCGCGTCGACGGGCCGCGGCGTGACGCGGGCGACCCCGCGCCGCTCGACTATCTCCGCGGGCCGAGCGACGGGGCCCTCGACGTCACCATCGAGATCCTGATCCGCACGAAGCAGATGCGCGACAAGAACATGTCCGAGCACCGTGTGAGCAAGAGCTCGTTCAAGGACATGTACTGGACGTTCGACCAGATGCTCGCCCATCACACGAGCAACGGCTGCAACCTCCGGCCCGGCGACCTGCTGGGCTCGGGCACCGTCAGCGGGCCCGACCCCACGAGCCGCGGCTGCCTTCTCGAGCTCACCTGGGACGCCCCCGGCAAGCCGCGCAAGCCGATCGACCTGCCCTCGGGCGAGAAGCGCACGTTCCTCGAGGACGGCG
>CAZMCC010000091.1:0-16152 GCA_964564695.1 uncultured Phycisphaeraceae bacterium
CGCCCCACAAGAAACCCCGCCCCACGAGAACCGGTGGCCGGGCCCTCCCTGCCGACGAAAGGTGCCTCAGATGCCCTCGATGCGCCCCATCTTCGCCCTTGCCGCGTGCTCGCTCCTGGCCGCGCCCCTCGCCTCGACGGCCGTGGCCCAGACCGTCGCCACCTTCAACCCCGTCCGCGACGGCACGATCTACGAGCCCTTCGACATCTTCCTCTACAGCAACGGCGCCGGTGAGTACTTCTTCGTCGGACGCACCGGCCAGGCCGAGGGCTCGCGCCGGCGCGGCCTGATCGCCTTCAACCTCGGCTCGATCCCCGCGGGCGCCACCGTCACCAGCGTGACGCTCCGCATGCACATGTCGCGCACCACCGGGGGCGCCCAGAACATCTCCCTCCGCCGCACCCTCTCCGCCTGGGGCGAGGGCGCCTCCGACGCGGAAGCCAATGAAGGCTCGGGCACCGACCCCATGCCCGGCGACGTCACCTGGCTCCACCGCTCCTTCCCCGACCTCCTCTGGACCAGCCCCGGCGGCGACTACTCCGGCGTGCAGTCCGGCGTCCGCTCCGTCGTCGGCGTCGCCAACTACACCTGGGCCTCCACGCCCCAGCTCGTCGCCGACGTGCAGGGCTGGGTCAACAACCCGGCCACCAACCTCGGCTGGGCCGTGGTCAACAACAGCGAAGCCTCCGGCCACACCGCCAAGCGCTTCGACTCGCGCGAGAACAGCAACGCCACGTTCCGCCCCCTCCTCACGGTCATCTACACCCCGCCGCCCGAGTGCCCCGCCGACTGGGACCACAACGGCATCGTCAACTCCACCGACGTCGGCGAGTTCATCAACGACTGGTTCGAGGACCAGGTCAACGGCACGCTCATCACCGACTGGGACCACAACGGCATCGTGAACTCTACCGACGTCGGTGAGTTCATCAACGCCTACTTCGCCGCCACGCCCGAGTGCCTCACCTGACTTCCAGCACACCCGCTCCCGCCCTTCACCACCGTTCCGGAGAGATCCCGATGCGTTCTTCGACCCGAGTCCTCGCCTGGTCCGTCGTCGCGCTCCTGCCCTGCACGGCCCTCGCCGACACGCTCGCGCTCTCCGCGAGCAAAGACAACACCCTCTTCTTCGACGCCGAGGGCGACGTCAGCAACGGCTCGGGCCAGTACTTCTTCACCGGGCGCAACTCGATGGCCAACGTGCGCCGCGGCGTCATCTCCTTCGACCTCGCCCCCATCCCCGCCGGCGCCACCATCACCGGGGCGACGCTCCGCCTCAACATGTCCTCCGGCGACGATGCGCTCCGCACCACCACCGTCCAGTCCCTCCTCGCCGACTGGGGCGAGGGCGCCTCCGACGCCCCCGGCGCCGAAGGACAGGGCGCTCCCGCCGCCCCCGGCGACGCCACGTGGCTCTTCCGTTTCTTCCCCGGCTCGCCGTGGACCACGCCCGGCGGCGACTTCGCCCCCGGCGTTCTTGCGAGCACGCAGGTCGGCGGCCTCGGTGTGTACACGTGGTCGGGCCCGAACCTCGCCGCCAATGTCCAGTCGTGGCTCGACAACCCGGCGTCCAACTTCGGCTGGATCCTCCGCGGCGACGAAGCCGTCAACGGCTCCGCCAAGCGCTTCGACTCGAGCGAAAGCCCCACCCTCGACTTCCGCCCCGCGCTGATCGTCGAATACACCGTGGTTCCCGCCCCGAGCGCCGCCGGCGCAGTGCTGCTGGGCACGCTGGTCGCCGCGCGCCGCCGCCGCTGAGCGTGTCCCCTTACTCCTCCAACCGCTCCCGCGCCAGCAGCGCCGCCCCCACCACACCCGCGTTGTCCTCCAGCTTGCTCGCCACCACGTCCACCGCCTTCGCCTTCGGCGGGAACGCCGCGGCACGGCACGAGTGACGGATCCGCGCCACAAACGGCTCTCCCAGCGCTTCGGTCAGCCCACCGCCGATGACCACGCGAGGCAGGCTCAAGAGCGTCACCGCGCTCGCCGCCGCGATCCCCACCAGGTGCGCCACGTCGTCCACCACCGCGTGCGTGAGCTTGTCCCCGGCCTCGTACGCCTTGGCGATGATCTTGCTCTTGATCTCCGAGAGATCGCCCCCGGTCAGCTCCGTGATGATTGAGGGGTTGTTCGCCTTGATCAGGAACTCCAGCCGGCGGGCCACGCTCGTGCGCGAGCAGTTCTGCTCGAGCGTCCGCGACCCGAACGCCGCGTTGGGGATCAGCGTGATGTGCCCGATCTCGCCCCCCGAGTGGAAGTGCCCCGTGTGCAGCTTCCCGTTGATGATCAGCCCGCCGCCCACACCCGTCCCCAGCCAGATGCCCAGGAGGTCGTCGACCCCCTTGCCCGCGCCGCACTTCCACTCGCCGAACACCGCGACGTCCACGTCGTTGCCGACGGCGACCGGGAGGCCGATGCGCTTCTTCAGGATGTCCGCCAGCGGCACGTCGTTCCACCGCAGGTTCACCGCGTGGATCACGAGCCCCTTCTCCGGGTCCACCGGGCTCGGCGCCCCGATCCCCAGCCCGGCGCACTCGCTCACCGCGATCCCCGCGTCGGCGCACGCCTTCTCCACGCCGTTGGTCAGCCGCCCCATCACCGCCTCGAACCCCTCGTCCGCCAAGGTCTTCTTGCGGCTCTCGCCGATCACCTTGTTCGACGAGTCGACCACCCCGATCTGGATGTTCGTGCCCCCCAGGTCGATGCCGATGTACGGACGGTTGGACGATGAATTCGACTTTGCCATACCGGCGAGAGCATACCGCCCCTCAGCCCGCGGCACCCGCGAGCCGGGTCTCCACCAGCACCGCCTCGGGCGCAACGCGCCCGACCGCGTCAATCTGCTCCCGCGTCGGATCGAGCACAAACAGCGTGCTCCCCGATCCCGACATGTGTACCCCCACCCCCGCCGTCCGCAATCGCCCCAGCAGTTCGCCCAGCCGCGGCTCAACAACACACGCCGGCGCTTCCAGGTCGTTAAAGAGGTTCGCCGAGTCGATCCCGCCGGAGCGCGCCCCCGCCGCAAGCCCCCGAACTTGCGCGTCCCGCAGCGCCCGGTGGTGGGGGGGCGCCGCGTCGTACGCCCGGTACACCGGTCCCGTCGGCGTCCCGAACGCCGGCAGCACCAGCAGCACCCGCGCGGAAACGAACTCTGCGCGCTCGATCAGATGCCCGAACCCCGCCACGATCGCCGGACGCGCGGGAGCCGGGGAGTGACGGCCCGCATCATCAATAAAGAACGCCACGTCGCTCCCGAGCGTCGCGGAGAGCCCGACCAGTTCGCCCGTCGACAACCCCAACCCGAAGAGCTCGTTGATCCCCATCAGCGCCGCCGCCCCGTCCGATGAGCCGCCCCCGAGCCCTCCCCCCACCGGCGTGCGCTTGCGCACAACCATGTCGACGGGCAGAGCCCGCCCGCACCGCGCTTCGAGCAGCCGGTGCGCCCGCACCGCCAGGTCCTTCTCGAGCGCCCAATCGATCGGGCTCTTCCGCGGCGCGTCCGGCGCCCATTCCACCCGATACCGGCTCGCCTCGTCGCGCCCAAGGGCCGTCACCTCTACCTCGTCCGCGAGCTCGACCGCCGCCATCCACGACGAGATCGGGTGCATCCCCGGTGGCGTGCTCGCCGGGTCGGGCGGTGGTGGGGGGCCCACCGACAGGCACAGGTTGATCTTCGCGTGCGCGAGCCGGCGCAGCGTCCGCCCCTCACCCCCACTCCCCCCCCCACCCCCACCACCCGGCCCGCTCATTCCGGCGTTCCCGCCGCCACGTCCGGCTGCTCAGCGTTGCCCGCGTGCTCGCGCGCCAGCACGAGGAGCTGGTTGAGCTGCACGAGCTGGTCGACCGACATGTGGCGAAGCTGGGTCCGGTGCAGCGCCAGCACGGGCTCGTCGAGCCTGCTCAGCAGCGTCAACCCCTTGCGCGTCACCCGCACAAACACGATCCGCCGATCGCTCTGGTCACGCAGCCGCTCGGCGAGGCCGAGGTTCTCGAGCCGGTCGACCAGGCGCGTCACATCGGGCACGCGGCTCACGAGGTGCTCGCCGATCTCGTTGCACGCCCGCTTCCCAGGGGGGTCCGACCCCACCGTCGCGCCCCGCAGGATCCGCAGCGCGTTGTACGTCGAGTGACTCAGCCCGTGCTTTTTAAGAAGCCGCTCGAAATCCGTCTGCAGGGCCGTGCACGTCCGCAGGATGTTGAGGTACGCCTCCTGCGCCGGCTCCTCGAACGGCGACTGCTTGTGGATTTCCTCGGCGAGTGTGGTGGGCATGCGGTCCGGGGGGAGCAAAAGATGTCAAGGGTCGCGGCAGTCGTTCCGGTAGTAATCGTGGAAACAATAGCCGAAATCGCGCTGCACGTGCATCCGCCCCTCTTCCAGGTGCGCAGAGAATGCCGCCACACCCATCGCCCCCTTGAACCCGTGGTGGCATGAAGGGCGAGTGTGCTAGGCGATGAAAAACCACAAATCTTGCACATTTCACGTGCACGCCAAAGCGTGTGCGGTTATAGTCCGCATCGATCGCTGCCCGCCCATTCTATAAGTGCGTGATTTGCGAATGTCGACCCGCGGCCGCCGACCTCGGCCACTGAATCATACTCACCACGTTCATTCGTGAAGACCCGACCGAACTTGATTGTTCGGCCGTTATTTGGTCATTCCCTGCCCCCTAATGCCGCCTGCCCACACTTCCATGATTGAGGTGCGTTGATGTTGGGTCTTGACACGATGAAAGTTTTTTGTACTCTGCTGGTCGGTCAGAGAGAGTATTCCCCCCTATTTTGGAGCTCCCCGATGCGTTCGCGAACCACGGTCCGCGGCGGTTCCATGTCTGCCCCGCACTCGCGCCACCTCCTTGCCGGTCTCGTCGGTGGCCTCGCCACCCTCGCGTCCGTCCAGGCTGATGGCCCTCGCGGCGGCACTGGACCCCTGCCTTTCCAATCCGTCGGCAACGCCTTGAGCGCCGACAACGCCATGGTCAGCGACCAGTTCGGCGAGTCCGTCGCGATCAGCGGCGACACCGCCGTCGTCGGTGCATGGCTTGAAGACAACGGGCACGGCCTCAACGCCGGTTCCGCCTACGTCTATCAGTGGACCGGCGCCCAGTGGGTCCAGATCATCAAGCTGATGGCTCCCGATGGCATGGCCGACGACCGCTTCGGCCAGGCTGTCGCTGTCTATCACGACCTCATCGTCATCGGCGCCTCCCTCGCCGACGTCAACGGCCTCTCCAACTCGGGCGCCGCATACGTCTACCGGCGTCACGCCGGCGTCTGGGCCTACGAGGGCAAGCTCGCCGCCAGCGACCCCGCCGCCAACGACCGCTTCGGCCTCGCGGTCGCCGCCGGCGAGAGCGGCATCGCCATCGGCGCCCCGCGCGAAGAGCGCCAGGGCGGCATGGACCAGGGCGCCGTGTACACCTACTTCTACGCCAACAGCGTGTGGACCCAGAACGCCAAGCTCGTCGCCAGCAAGCCGGGCAGCAGCGACTGGTTCGGCTTCCATCTCGATATGGAAGGAACCATCCTCGCCATCGGTTCTCAGAATGACGACACCCCCGGTGGCGGCGTCGATGCCGGCTCCGTGTACGTCTACAACTTCCAGAACGCCGCCTGGGTGCAGACCCAGCTCGTCCGCGCTCTCGACGGCTCTGTCGGCGCCAACTTCGGCGCCAGCGTCGCCATCAACGGCGACATCATGGCCGTCGGCGCCGAACGCGACACCACCCCCGGCATCGGCCGCACCGGCTCCGCCTACGTCTTCGCGCGTCAGTCCAGCGGCCAGTGGCTCCAGCAGGCCAAGCTCGTCTCCACGTCCCCGGCCGCCGATGACTTCTTCGGCTCTTCCGTCGGCGTCTCCGGCTCCACCGTCATCGTCGGAGCCGAGAAGGCCGACCTCAACGGCGACGTCGACGCCGGCATGGTCCTGCCCTACGAGCTCAACGGCAACGTCTGGATCCCCGGCGCCGCCTTCAACACCGGCCTCCGCCAGGGCAACGAGTTCTTCGGCTCCGACCTCGCCTTCGCCAACGGCCTGCTCGTCGTTTCCGCCCCCTTCGTCGACCTCCCCGATATCGCCGACGCCGGCTCCGCCTTCGCCTTCGCTCAGGAACGCGACTGCAACAGCGACGGCTTCGGCGACGTCTCCCAAATCGCCCTCGGCGAGCTCAACGACGTCAACGGCAACGGCATCCCCGACATGTGCGAGTGCTTCGCCGACTGGGACCGCTCCGGCCTGGTCTCCTCGGTCGACGTCGGCGCCTTCATCAACGACTGGTTCCTCGATCAATCCAACGGCTCCCTGAACGCCGACCTCAACGCCAACGGCATCACCAACTCCACCGACGTCTCCGACTTCGTCAACGCCTATTTCGAGGGCTGCTACTAAGCCCCTTCGACCCAACCAGAGTCTTCCCTCGAAGGCCGCCCGATTCGTCGGGCGGCCTTCTTTGTTTCCCGGAAACATGGGCTGTTTCACCGATGATCGGACGCGACCTCACGCCCCACGGCCTATCGTCTTAAGCAGTCGGGACGGGGTCGGTGTGTGTTCGCATGGAAGCCCAGGCGGCCAGCCGCGTTGGGTGCGCGCGGTCAACGTCACGAAAGGAGCGGGCATGTCGTTTGAAGCAGCTGTTCACGCCCAGGCCATCGAACTCGGGAAGCTCTCAATCGAAATGACCGCCGCCGCCGGCAGCGGGCACCCCTCCACAGCACTCTCTCTGTGCCACCTCACCACCGTGCTCATGTTCAGCACCATGCGCTGGAGCCCGGATTACCCTGATTACCCCACCTCCGACCGCCTCGTCCTCTCCGAGGGCCACGCCGTCCCCATCATCTACGCCGCCGCCGCCAAGCTCGGCGTCATGATCGGCAAGGACCCCGAGAACCGCCGGCGCCTCACCCTCGACGACCTCAAGACCCTCCGCGCCGCCGACAGCATGCTCGACGGGCACCCCAACCCCATGGAAGGGTTCCCCTTCTTCGACGCCGCCACCGGCTCCCTGGGCCAGGGCCTCTCCGTCGCCTGCGGCATCGCCGAGGCCGCCCGCCTCGACGGGTCCGATCGGCGCGTCTTCTGCATCATCGGCGACGGCGAGAGCCGCGAAGGCCAGATCGCCGAGGCCCTCGACTACCTCGTCGACCACAAGCTCACCGCCGTGCTCCCGATCTTCAACTGCAACGACTTCGGCCAGACCGACCGCGTCAGCCCCCAGCAGTCGCCCGACCGCCTGAAGGAGAAGCTCACGGCATACGGCTACGACGTGAAAGTCATCGACGGGCACAACCCCAACCAGATCCGCGCCGCCTTCGACGAGTTCACCGACCGCTCCGGCGGCGATGGCAAGCCGATGGCCGTCGTCGCCAAGACCGTCAAGGGCTGGGGCTCCCCCACCATGCACGGCGCCGGCTGGCACGGCAAGCCCGCCACGGGCGAGCAGATGAAGAAGGCCCTCGCCGAACTCGACGAACGCCGCGTCGAACTGACCAGCGCCCTGGTCAGCACCGACCAGTTCGAGATCGAGCCCCCCAAGGAATACGTCGCCAAGGACCAGGCCACCGGCGACATGCCCAGCTTCCGCGAGATGATGCGCAAGCTCGACGCCGAGAGCGTCCTGCACACCGGCAAGATGGCCACCCGGCGCGCCTACGGCGTCGCCCTGCGCGCCCTGGGCCAGGTGAACGAGCGTGTCGTCGTCCTCGACGCCGACGTCTCCAACTCCACCTTCGCCGAGACCTTCCGCAAGGACACCGCTCTCGCCGCCCGCTTCTTCGAGTGCAAGATCGCCGAGCAGAACATGATCAGCGTCGGCGCCGGACTCAGCGCCGCCGGCAAGATCCCCTTCTGTTCCACCTTCGCCAAGTTCGTCACCCGCGGCTACGACCAGATCGAAATGGCCATCAACTCCGGGGCTAATTTGAAAGTGGTTGGCAGCCACGCCGGCATCACCCTCGCCAGCGACGGCCCCAGCCAGATGTCCCTCCCCGACGTCGCCTGGTTCCGCTCCTGGTCGACCATGCGTGACCACCGCGGCAACCCCGGCTGCTACGTCCTGCAGCCCGCCGACGCGTACGCCGCGTACGCCCTCACCGCGGCCATGGCCGAGTACGACGGCACCTGCTACATGCGGACGCTGCGGGCCGAGACCGAGTTCATCTACTCCGACGACACCGTCTTCAACCTCGGCGGCATGGAGGTCCTCACCGAGGGCCGCGACGTGCTGCTGGTCGCCTGCGGCATCATGGTGCACGAGGCCAACAAGGCCGTCGACCTGCTCGACAAGGCCGGCATCTCCGCGAGCCTCGTCGACCTCTACTCGCTCCCCTTCGACAACGAGGCTTTGCTCGACGTCGCCCAGCGGAACAACGGCTACATCGTCACCCTCGAGGACAACTACGGCGGCGCCATGGGCTCCGCCGTGGCCGATGCCCTGACCCAGTCGGGCGACTCGTTCACCCTCGAGCAGATGTTCGTGAAGCGCATCCCCAAGAGTGCGCGGACCGAGCAGGAGATGCTGGTGATGTGCGGGCTGACGGCCCAGGACATCGTGCAGCGGGTGATGAAGATGCTGCAGGTCGCCTGAGTCGGGTGCCACTACCGGCGCTTCGCCGGTAGTGCGATCAACAACAGAACTATGCCGACACCGCCGCGCCCAAAGCGCGGCCGTTGTCTTTCTTGAGGCTGTCCTGATAGACCCGCCACACGCGCACCCCACGCTCCCGGATCCCCTCGCTCGCGTCCCACAGCGCATCCTCATGCCAGTCGCTCGACAGCAGCACGCATTCACCGGGATGGAGCTCGTCGGGCGCCGCGACGCGGAGCCCGAACCGCACAGATCCGGCGCACGAGTCGTCCACCAGTCCCGCGATCGACGGCAGCTCCTCGCGGTGATCGAGCACCCACCCCGTGTGGCGTCCGGCTCCGTAGAGCCACACACGCCGCACGCCGGCTTCCCTCAGCTCTCGCCCGACTTCACGCAGGCGGCTCAGCTTGCACACGGTCCATGCGTGCGCGGGGACCACGCCCATGCGGAACTGGCAGAAGAGCCACGCCATGAGCGCGTCGCGCGTCGGGCCGCGCTCGCACAGGATCTTTTCGACACGCCGTGCCGCGGTCGACGCGAACCGGCTCCCCCGGTGCGCCAGCGCCACACCCTCGCGCAGCTCCGCGATCGCCGCGTCGCCCTCGAGGGCCGGCAGTGACCGCCACGACTCCGTCAGCACCGCGGACGCCGTGAGGCCCTGCCCTTCGCTCGCGACGCCCACATCGCACGCCTCGGCGATTGTGTAGTCGTACAGCACTTCGTTCAAGTTCGCGAGGTCATGTCGGCGCGCCATCCGCGCCCACAGCTCATAGTCCTGGCTCTTGTCGCACCGCTCGTCGTACCCGCCCGCCGCACGCACGGCGTCGCGCCGCAGAAGCATCGACCCGTGGCAGAAGCAGTTCTGCAGGCACAGCCGCCAGCGGATCTCCGCGGGGTCCGTCGGAGGATAGACCGTCTCGTAGACCTTCCCATCAGTCGTCACGCGCCGGAACGCGCTCCCCACGCCCGCGATCTCCGGGTGCTCGCTCAGGAACGCGGCCTGCCGCTCGAGCCGCGTCGGATGCGCGACATCGTCCGCGTCCAGCCGAGCGATCAGCGAGCCCCGCGCCGCTTCGATCGCTTCGTTCAGCGCCCCCGCAAGCCCCGGCTTCTCGCGCCGCCGCACAACAAGCTCAACCCCCCCCGCCCCCTCAACCCCGCCCGTGCGGGCATCCGCAAACGCGCCGCGCACAACCCGTTCGATCTCTTCTTCTTTCACGCGAACGCCGCCGTTGATCACCAGCACCACCTCGCGCGGGCGCAACGTCTGCGCGAGCATCGACTCCGCCGCGGCACGCAGCCCCGGTACCGGGTGGTGCACCGCGAGCGCCACGCTCACGTCCAAACCATCGCTCCGATCTGTTTTCGCGCGGTTCACGCGCTGGCTATCGGCGCACGTCCCTGTTCACAAGGAGGATTCCAGTCCGAGAAGCCCCTGGGCCGAAGTTCGCGCTGAAATCGCCGGAGGTCTTCCATGTCACCCAGCGCAACCACGTCCTCTTCCCCTTCCACAACCCCCAACACCCCCAACACCCCCACGGCCCCCGCCCCCGTCGCCGTCGTCGCCTACCGCACGACCCGGAGCTACTCCACCCGCGAGGACAAGGCCCATTACATCGCCGACAAGTACGCGCCGCTCCTGCGCGGATCCGTCCTCGACGTCGGCTGCGGCACCGCGCCCCTCCGCCCCCTCGTCGCCACTCCCGCCCGCTACCTCGGCATCGACATCAACGCCCACGCCGCCGACATCGGCCTCGACCTCGACGACGCCGCCCGGCGCGGCCGCGGCCTGCCGCTCGACAACGCCAGCTTCGACACCGTCATCTGCACCGACGTCCTCGAGCACCTCGAGCACGCCCACGCCATCTTCGACGAGCTCTGCCGCGTCGCCGCCCACCACGTCATCATCTCGCTCCCCAACCCGCTCCTGAGCCTCCTGCTCGGCATGCTCGACGGCTCGCGCGGACGCATGAAGTTCTACGGCCTGCCACTGGACCCTCCCGAAGACCGCCACCGCTGGTTCTTCAACTTCGACGAGGCCGTCGCCTTCGTCACCCAGCGCGGCGCACGCCACGGCTTCGAGGCCGAGCAGATCGACGCCGAAAACCGCGCGAACGTCTCCTGGCGCACCGCCGACGGCCGCGAACTCCTCGACGGCACCGCCTTCCGCAACGGCACCATGTGGGCCGTCCTCCGGCGCACGGAGGCCGCGTGAGCAATCACATCGCCGACGCCCTCATCCTCACCTTCACCGCCGGCGTCAGCCTGCGCGAGTGGGAAGACACCGGCGGCCTCGAGCGCGAATGGGCCCTCTACCGCCGCCTCGTCCCCGCCCACTACCCGCGCATGATCGCCATCACCCACGGCGGCTCCGACGACCTCGACGTCGCCCGGCGCGCCCGCCTGGGCGACCACGTCACGATCATCTGCAACGAACGCGCCCGGGAACGCGTCGCCAACGAAGCCGAAATCCCCGCTCGCGTGCGCTCCCTCCTCCAGGACTGGGGCGCCCGCTCGGTCGTCGTGAAAACCAACCAGTTCAAGGGCGGCCTCCTCGCCGCCGCGATCACCCGCGACCTGCGGGCCGCGAAGGTCCGCACCGGCCTGCTCGCCCGGGCCGGTTATCACTGGAGCCGCAACGTCGGACGCCAGGAGGGCTTCACGTCCCCCGCCGTCGTCGAGGCCGCGTCCCAGGAGGGCGAACTCTGCCGCGGCGCCGACGCGATCGCGGTCACCACTTCCACGATCGCCGAGGACGTCTGCTGGCGCTACTCGGTTCCGCCCACGCGCCTCCGCGTCGTGCCCAACTACGTTCTCGACGCCGACGATGTCCCGCCCAACCACCTCCGCGACCCCAACCTCATCCTCGTCGCCGGGCGCCTGCACCCGCTCAAGCGTGTCGACGTCGTCATCCGCGCCCTGGCTACCGTGCCACGTCTTGACGGCTCGGCGTCAAGACGTGTCCCATCCCTCATCATCGTCGGCGACGGCCCCGACCGCGCCGCCCTCGAGCGCCTCGCCCGCGAGCTCAACGTCCCCGCCGACTTCCGCGGGCGCCTCCCCCACCACGACCTCCTCGCTCTCATGTCCCGCTGCGCCCTCTTCGTGCAGCTGTCCCAGTACGAGGGCCACCCCAAGACCGTCCTCGAAGCCATGGGCGCCGGCGCCCCCGTCCTCGTCGCCGACACCCACGGCCTGCGCGACGCCGTCCTTCACGCCCGCACCGGCATGACCGTCCCCCTCGACCCCGAGGAGCCCACGACCAGCGCCGCCGCCATCACCCGCGTCGCCGACGCGATCGACGCGCTCCTCGCCGACGCCCCGCTCCGCGACCGTCTCTCCCGCGCGGCCGCGGCCCACGTGCGCTCGACGCTCAGCGTCACCGCCGTGCTCCCGGTCGAAATCGCCGCCCACCGCGCCGCCCTCGACGCGGCTCCCGCGAGCGCGACCACCGTCGCCGCCACGGCCCAGCCCATGCTTCCACCCGTGCGCTGGGACCCGTCGCTGCTGATGGCCGGGGTGGGGGGGCCCGCCGCCGCCGTCGCCGCCTTCGAACGCGGCATCCACGGCTTCGTCAAGCGCCTCCCCGCCCGCGACCGCTGCGAATTCCTCTTCGGCCTCGACTGGCCCCTCTATCAGATGCAGGGCATGGCCGCCGGCGAACTCGAAGGCGGCCTCCACCCCAAGCACCGCCTCCTGGGCTACCACGACTTCTTCGTCAGCCGCGTCCGCGCCAACGAGCGCGTCATCGACCTGGGCTGCGGCAACGGCGCACTGGTCTGCTCCATCGCTTCCCGCGCTGGGGGGGGCGGCAACGGACAGGGCGTCAGCGTCACCGGCATCGAACTCCACGAAGCCACCGCCGCCAAAGCCGCCGCCCGCGCCGAAGCCGCCGGCCTCTCGAACCGAGTCACCATCCACCACGCCGACATCACCGCCTTCCGCGCCCCCTCCCCCGCGGCCACCCCCAACTTCGATGTCCTCGTCCTCAGCAACGTCCTCGAGCACATCGACCGGCGCCCCGAGCGCCTCGCCCTCTGGCGCGAGTGGTACTCCCCCAAGCGCTGGCTCATCCGCGTCCCCGCCTTCGACCGCGACTGGCGGGCCCCGTTCAAGAAGGAACTCGGCGTCGAATGGCGCCTCGACGTCACCCACGAAACCGAATACACCCGCGACCAGCTCCAGCGCGAACTCGCCCAGGCCGGCCTCGTCATCGACGAGCTCGTCGTCAACTGGGGTGAGTACTGGTGCAGCGCCTCGCCCGCCACCGACCCCCCCCCCGGCACGAAGGAGTCCGCATGATCGATCGCCTCGATACCAAGCGCGTCCTGGTCACCGGCGGCGCGGGCATGATCGGCAGCGCTCTCGTGCGGCGTCTCCTCGCCGCGGGCGCCGAGGTGCACGTCATCGACAACTTCTGGCGCGGCCGCCTCGAGAACCTCGTCGAGGCCGGACGGCCCATCATCGACTTCTCGACCAATCTCGTCGAAGCCGACCTCGCCGACCCCCGCGCCTGCGAAGGCCGCTTCGCCGGCTTCGATACCGTCTACCACCTCGCCGACATCGTCGCGGGGATTGGCTACGTCTTCGGCAACGAATTGAGCGTCTTGCTTGCGAACTCTCGCATCGACGCCAACGTTCTCGGCGCCTGCATCGCCGCGGGCGTGCCGAACTACGTCTACGTCGGGACCGCCTGCAGCTATCCGCGCTCCGCCCAGAGTGCTGTTCGTTCAACGCCGCTGGAGGAACACGAGGTGTATCCCGCCGAGCCCGAATCCGCCTACGGCTGGAGCAAGCTCATGGGCGAATACGCCGCCTTGCTCGCCGGGCGCGACGACAAGCTCAACGTCGGCGTTCTCCGCCTGCACAACGTCTACGGCCCGCGCTGCGACATCTCGACCGATCGCTCCCAGGTCATCCCCTCGCTGATCCGCAAGGCCATCACGAACACCACAGGCGAGCTCGGCGTGTGGGGCTCGGGCAGTCAGCGCCGCAGCTTCGTCTACGTTGACGACGTCGCCGAGGCTCTTCTCCGCGTGCGTACCCGCGGCATGAACGCGGGCGTCGTCCAGATCGGCGCGCCCCAGAGCACATCCATCGAGACCCTCGCCGAGAAGGTCGCGACCTTCAACCGGACCATCACGCACATCCGCTTCGACTCCGCCGCCCCCGAGGGCGACGTGGATCGCTACCCCTGCCTCAAGCGCTGCCGTGACATCCTCGGGTTTGAGCCCGTGACGTCCCTCGACGCCGGCCTGCGGCGTACCGCCGAGTGGATCGCCGCCCAGCTCGCGCCCGCGGCGAGGGCCGCCGCGTGATGAACATCCTGTACCTCAGCCCGGATATGTCGCGATACCAGGGCGCGATGTACCAGCGCGACGTGATGCAGGAACTCGCCCGCCAGGCCAGCGTCACCTTCTACGGCCCGGGCTTCGCCGGATTCGATGCTGAGGACAATCTGACTGAGGTGCTCGCAAAGTGCGACACGCGCCCCGACTGGATCATCATCGGGCACGCTTGGCTTGCCGATGCGCCGGGAGCATCCATCCATCGGTGGAGCCCGCTTTCGCTCGCCAACGCTGCCGTGCCCGTCGCCATAATCCTGAATAAGGAATACACCAACCTCGATGCGAAGGTCTCTTTTGCTCGGGACAATCATATCGCCGCCTGCTTCAGCCACCATCATGACATCGAGCACATGCTCACGCACACCGACGTACTGCCGCTGTACTGGCCGTTTGGATTCGATCCGACAAAGTTCTGGTATTCACCGCACGCCAAGGCCACTGATCTCGGCTTCTCTGGCATTCTTCAAAACCCCGTCCCCGGGTTGCAGGGTGACCTGCGCGCCCAGGTCATGCATCAACTCTTCGAGTGCGATGGGGACATTCCGCTGCGGCTGCGCCCGGCGTTTGCCCATCTTCGCATCGAATGGAATGCACTACCCCGACAACCCGTTGGGCCCTCCACATACACCTTCATGACCGACGACCAGTACAGCGCGCTGGTACGCCGGTGCAGATCCTTCGTGTGCACTCGCTCACCTGGCAACTTGGTGAGCACCCGCTACTTCGAGTGCATGGGTGCCGGCGTCCGGATCATCTCGGAGCCTCACCCGGGTCTAGATCGACTCGCCATTCACGCGATGGCGCTCGAATTGCGACCGCACGACCTTAGGACCGTGATCGCGGAGGCCCTGTCTGACTCGGCACAGTTGACGGCTGGGGCGCTCGCGGCTCTCGCTGTTGCCGAACACGGGTGGGACTCGCGCGTACGAACAATGATTCGTCACCTCAAGCACATCACGGCGGGCAGTCCGGCGAGCTCAAGAAGTACAGGTTGATGTAGTCAGATACATCGGTGGAATTGACAATCCGATCGCCATTCACGTCGGCGGGGCAATCGGAGCCTGAACATCCCGCAACTCCAAAGAGAAACAACGCACCCCTGGCGCTGTCGTCGTCTTCGCACCCCACGGCCACCAGTGTGCCACTGATCGCAACCGCGTAACCCAGATTGTCGCCCGCCCCACCGCCGGTTGCACGAAGACGAAGTGTCTCGGACCATCGGCCAGTGATTGACTCACGACGAAACATGTAAGCCGCCCCGCGATCGGAGTCCACGCCATGCGCGCCCACAACGAGATTGTCGCCTTCAATCGCAACCCCCGATGACCGGCGTCCGAGCCGATCATTCGGCTGCGCGTCGTAAACACTAAAAACGCCGAGCCAGTCTGAACTGGAACTAGAAATGTCGAAAAGGTACCAAGCACCGATATCGCTGCCGCGATCTGAGCGACCGTACTCCGAAACGATCAGCCTGGTACCGTCGATCGCAATGCCCTGACCAAAGTTGCCCCCCTGAGTGCTGGTGACAGGCGACAGCGTGGCCCGCGACTGCCAGTCCGGGATTCCTGAGTCGTAGTAATACGTCAGGACACGTCCCACCTCACAGTTCGTGCTACACCCACCAGCCGCCACGGAGTAGTCTGGAATGCCGATGGCGAGCACATCGACGCCGATCGCTACAGACGACCCTGTTTTCTGGCCTGACGTTCCGGGAGAAAACGTCTTGGTTGATGTCCAAGTGCCTGAACTGAGAGTGAAAACCGACGTGCGCCCCGAATCCGATCCTGAAGTGTCGGCGTCTGGAGCGCCGACAATGATTCGCGTACCACAGACATCGATAGCCAGTCCAAAGTGATCTCCCGCCGCGACGCTCGCGGCTTGAATGCGGGCACTCTGACTCCAAGTGCCTGAAGACTCTTCAAAAACATACACCGCCCCGGCATCAGATGATCCGCCTACGTCCTCGTAGGGCGCGCTCACGACCAAACGCCCGGAGTCGAACGCCAACCGCTAACCGAATTCCATTCCTGACTGATTGACACTCGGGGTCAATTTCTGGGTCTGGGACCACGAGCCTCCAGATTTTTGATAGACATAAACGGCACCCCGATCCGTCGAACTGGCGTCCGCAAGCGGGGCCGACGCAAACGCCCAGTCGCCGGCTACTGCGACGCTACTGACTACTGCAAATATGTCTGACACATTTCTGGCGCGAGGGCGCAGCG
>CAZMCC010000092.1:0-15865 GCA_964564695.1 uncultured Phycisphaeraceae bacterium
CCCCCACGACGACCCCACCAACAGAGACCAACAAGCCCCGCCCGCGGGAGCAGCCCCAACCGCGATAGGTGCGTATGGATGCACGCGGGGGGCAGTTTCGGCTACAGTCTCGGCCCGGCGGTGGGCCCCGTGGGCGTTCCGCCACCATCTCCGACCTTTCTTGACGCGTCACCCGGGAGTGCGCATGACCCGATCGATCCTTGTTCTCCCTCTGTCCTGCACCATGAATCAGCGCGCCCGCCTGGGCGCTCGCCTGGGAGTCGGCCTGCTGCTGGCGGCGGGGCTTGCCTTGGGCGCCTGCGATCGCAAAGACCCTTCCGGCAAGGCGATCACCGGCGCGAGCCGGCAGATGGGCGCGGTGGCGGCGGCGAATTCGACGCCCGGGACGTCGGCGTCGTATCTCGAACCCAGGCTCAGCGCGATTCGCCGCGACGTGAAGGAACTGGGGTCGGATCCGTCGGCGATGGACACGGCGTCGGCGAGCGTGATCTCGGCCCGGGCCTCCGGCGGTTTGGCGGGGATCAAGGCTTCCCAGGCGTCGATGCTCGAGGCCGATGCACGCCGGCAGGCGCTGGTCGTGTACGCCGCCCTCGACGCGTACACCGCGCAGGCGTCGTTCGCGGCGGGGCTCGAGCAGTTCGACCCGGCGCCCGAGACCAAGCGGCTGACCGACGAGGTCGGGGTCAAGGAGCAGGAAATCTCCAAGGCGGCGGCGGTGAAGCGCCAGCTGCAGGATGAGGCGGGCAAGCTCGAGAGCGACGCGCAGACGGCGCTGTCGGCGGCCCAGGCCGAGCGGACGACCGAGGCTTCGGTGCGGAGTGGGGCCCAGAACCTCACGGGCCAGGCCAAGACCGACCTCATCACCAAGGCCAACGTGCACCGGCGCGGGGCCGACGGCCACGACAAGCGTGCGGCGGACCTGCGGGCCCAGGGCGCTGTGCTCGCGCCGCGGATTGAGGGGGCGGATCGTGAGCTGACCCACCTGACCGGGCAGCGGAAGCTGCTGCAGGATGCGCAGGCCGAGATCCAGGCGATGTCGACGGCGAGCAAGCAGCGTGCGGCCGAGGCGCGGGCCTCGGTGGCGACGAGCGCCGAGTCGATTTCGACCGACATCGCGACCCTCGAGAAAACACGGGCGGAGATCGACGCGCCGGCGAAGGCGGCGGCCGACGGGTATCGATCGGCCGCGGGCGAGGCACGCAAGGCCGCTCAGGGCGCATCGCGCGAGGGCAAGGGGGCCGCGACGCTGGCGGCGGCGGGCTATCTGGCGGATGCGGGCGGGGTGATGGCGATGCGGGCAGACGGGTTCCGGGCCCAGGCGGCCCTGCTCGAAGCGCTGGCGGACGCGAAGCCGACGCTGCCGGGTGCGGATAAGTACGCCGCGAGCGCGGCCGATGCCCGCAAGGGCGAGGAGGTGGCGCGCAAGGCGGCGGGCGAGCTGTTCGGCCAGGCCAAGGACGCCGTCGCGGGCGCGGGCGGGGGCGAGGAACTCAAGGCCCTGACCGAGCGTGTGACGGCGGCGCTGACCGCGCTGTCGGAGAACACGGTTGAGCCGGCGAAGTCGCTGGCGCTGGGGGGCGAGGCGTCGAAGGGCTCGGGTGGGGGCGGGTCGACGCCAGCAGGCGGGACCGCGCCGGCGGGGTCGGGCGACGGTGCGCCGGCGTCGGGCGCCGAAGGCGAGATCCGGGCGATGCTCGGGAGTCTCGCCGGTGTGTTTGAGTCGATGGACCCGGCGGCCCTGGAGCGTGTGATCATTGCGCCCCCCGGACCGCTCAAGGACATGTTCGCCGCGCTTGGTGATCTCGACAAGGCGATGCACGAGAAGTTCAAGATGGGGCTGGGCGAAGCGACCAAGCAGGCCGGGCTCCCGACCATGGCTGACGAGCTTTCGGCGATGCCGGTGCCCGCGCTGGCGGACATCAAGGTGACCGTGAGCGGTCCGGAGTCCGGTTCGATCCAGCTCGACGCCGGGGGGATGCCGCTGGTGATCCCGGTGAAGAAGGTGAACGGCGCGTGGGCGCTGGACCTCGCCGGTTCGCCCGCGCTGCAGCCCATGCTGGGGATGATGGGTGCGCAGATGTCGGGGCAGATCGCCGAAATGAAGAAGTTTGCGACGGACATCCGCGCCGGCAAGTACCCGGACGCCGCCACCGCGGCGAAGGCGATGGATGAAGCGTCGAAGAAGCCGGGCGGGGGCGGCTGACCCTGCTTTGAGATCGGTGGTTGACCCCGATTGTCCGGGGTCCGTACTTTTCCCGCCTGTCCTGTGCCCCTGGGGTTGACCTCTCCGTCGCCGCCCTTTCCTGCTCCACCCAACGACAGCTTTCTCTCGATACGCCTATGCCGACGTCCCAACGAACCGTGCTGTTCTCCCGACTCGCCGCGTGCGTGCTGATGGTGGGCGCGGCGGCGCTGCCCGCGATGGGGCAAGCGGGGGACCTGCCTGCGCAGGTGACCGAAGCGGTGCGGCTGACAACTGCGCAGGAGCAGCAGATCCAGGCGTTCGTCGCCAAGTACAAGGACCAGCTCTCGAAAGCCGGCGACCCCAACGCGGTGAAGGTGGCCCGGGTGCGCCTGATCGAGCCGCTGATGAACCCGCGGGTGAGCGTCGACTTCCGGATGAAGTACAGCGCGGCCCTGGTGCCGGTGCTCGACCCGCTGCTGTCGGACAAGAGCGACTTCGTCGCGTCCAACGCGGCCCAGATCATCGGCGAGCTCGCCACCCCGACCGCGGTCGAGAAACTGATCGCGACCCTCGCGGACAAGCGTCCCACGGTGCGGTTCAGCGCGGCGTATGCCCTGCAGCGGACCTTTGAGAACCTGATGCCCCCGCGCGGGCCGGGCCTCACGGCCCAGCAGGTCAAGAACGTCATCGACTCCATCAAGACGCGGGCGGCTGCGGAAGAGGACGCCAACGTCGTGCAGGAGCTGGTGCTGGCGCTGCACGCCGCGACCGAGATCCCGACGGCCCAGCTGCAGGACGTCCGCGGGTACGCGGTGACGGCCGCGGCGAGCACGATCGCGGTGCGGGCCAAGGCGATGGACGGGAAGCAGGAGCTTCCGTCGGCCTGGCGTGTGGTGCTGTGGCGGGCCAACCGGCTGACGCGCACGGCCCTGACCGAGGCGCCGGCGAACGAGGCGAAGCTGCCGACCGAGTCGCTTAAGCAGGCGGGAAGCCTCGCGGGCCACACCCTGGCGCTCGTGCTGCGACGCACGCAGGCGGGGATCGTGACGCCGGCCGAGCGCGACGCGCTGGCCCAGATGGCGGCACTGGCGGAGGCGACGTACTACTTCTCGCACAGCGCGATTCACCCCGACGGTGGTGTGAAGGCGTTTGAGCTCGGGCCGATGATCAAGGCGAGCGAGGACAAGAAGTTCTCCGACTCGGTGCTCGAGATCATCGGGCCCAACGGCGCGCTGACGAGCCCGGACTTCGGCTTCCCCGACAACGAGTTCGTTCCCAAGAAGCCCTGAGCGGCAGCCCCCCGGGCCCCCGCCCCGGCGTCGTTCTTGACTCCGAGGGTCATTGCGGGCCGGCGGTGAGTACGCTTGCGCCATGCTCAAGCTGGTGGTGCCGGTGCTGATCCTGCTCGTCGCGCTGGGCGCGACGGTGCTGACGGACCGCCCGCAGCCCAAGGCCGACTTCAACTTCATCAACCGCGGCGACATCAACACGCTCGATCTGCAGAAGATGAGCTGGATGCAGGACTTCCGCGTGGCGCGGTGCCTGTACGAGGGGCTCGTCAAGAACGACGTGTTCTCCTGGGAGTACACGCCCAGGCCGGGCGTCGCCGAGACGTGGGAGGTCTCGCCCGACGGGCTCACGTACACGTTCCACCTGCGTGCGAACGCGAAGTGGTCGAACGGGGCGCCGGTGGTCGCGGGCGACTTCGTGTACTCGTGGCGCCGAGCGATCCTGCCGGACACGGCCAGCGATTACTTCAAGCTCTTCCAGCTCGTGTCGGGGGCGCAGGAGTTCTACGAGTGGCGGAGCAAGGCGCTCGAGGACTTCAAGAAGGGTGACGACGCGCAGAAGCTTTGGCGAGAGACGGAGAAGCGGTTCGGCGAGATGGTCGGGATACGGGCGATCGACGAGCGGACGCTGGAGATCAGGCTCGTGCGCCCGGTGCCGTACTTCCTGGACATCTGCGCGTTCAGCGTGGCGTACCCGGTGTACCCGCCCTTGGTGAAGCGGTACGAAGAGGTGGACGCGGGGACGGCCCGCCTCAAGAGCGAGATGGGGTGGACCAAGCCGCCGCTGCTGGTGACGAACGGGCCGTTCAAGCTCGTGCAGTGGCGGTTCAAGCGCGACCTGCGCCTGGAGAAGAACGAGCACTACTGGGATGCGGGGTCGATCAACATTGATTCGATCAACATCCCGTCGGTCGAGGACCCGAACGCGGCGGTGCTGAGCTTCACGTCGGGGTCGGTGGACTGGATCAGCGACGTGACGCCGCCGTACCGAGGTGACATGCTCGCGGAGAAGCAGGCGTTCTATGCGGAGCACGCGAGCGAGGTGGAGGCGATGCGGGCCCAGGGGCTCGACCAGCTGGAGATCGACCGGCGGCTGCCGGACGACCCGCGGGCGCACATCCACGCGATCCCGGCGTTCGGGACGTACTTCTACAACTTCAACTGCGAGCCGAAGCTGCAGGACGGGCGGGACAACCCGTTCCACGATGCGCGGGTGCGCCGGGCGTTCGCGATGTCGCTGGACAAACAGCGGATCGCGGACCAGGTGAGGCGGCTGGGTGAGCCGGTGGCGGGGTGTCTGACGCCGCCGGGATCGATCGGGGGGTATGACTCGCCGGTGGGCGTGGCGTATGACCCGCCGGCGGCCCGCAAGCTGATGGCGGAGGCGGGGTACCCCGACCCGTCGAAGTTCATCACGGTGGAGATCCTGTTCAACAAGGACGCGGGGCACGATCTGATCGCCCAGGCGATCGCGAAGGACTGGCAGGAGAACCTCGGGGTGCCGGTGGCGCTGGTGCAGCGGGAGATCAAGGTCTTCCGCAATGACCTCAAGCACCAGAACTTCATGGTGTCGCGGGCGGGGTGGTACGGCGACTACGGCGACCCGACGACGTTCCTCGAGCTGTCGCGCTCGACGGACGGGAACAACGACCGGCACTACAAGAATCCCGAGTACGACGCGCTGCTCGACACGGCGAACGCCGAGATCGATCCGCTCAAGCGGCTGAAGATCCTCGAGCGGGCGGAGAAGATGATCGTCGAGCGGGACCTGCCGATGATCCCGATATTCCACTACAGCCAGATCTACATGTTCGACGCGCACCGGCTGAGCGGGATCTCGACGCACCCGCGCCAGGAGCAGAACATGTACCTCGTCGACATCCTCGACGACCAGAAGGGGACGAACACGGCGCGGGCGATGCCGCCACGGGTGGGCGGTGGGGGCGCGGGCGGGCGCAATCTCGGGGGGGCGGACCGATGATCGGGCTCATCGTGCGGCGGCTCGCGCAGCTGCCGCTCATCCTGCTGGTGATCTACACGCTGACGCTGACGCTCGCGTGGGCGGTGCCGGGGGATCCCCTGGAGAATCCCGAGGGACGCCAGCCGCCGGTCGAGGTGCGCGAGGCGATGAAGCGCCAGTACAACCTTGACAGCTTCTGGTCGTTTTACTGGTCGTATCTGGACAGCGCGCTGGGGGTGCGGTACCTGCGCGAGCGGGGGAATTGGGCGACCGGGGTGGGGGCGGGGGCGGGCGTGGGCAACGCGGGGCAGGCGCCGCCGGACCGGTATGTGTTCGACCTGGGGCCGAGCCTGCAGTACGAGGACTGGCGGGTGAACGAGATCATCGCGGGTGCGCTGCCGGTGTCGGTGACGCTCGGGGCCGCGGCGATTCTCATTGCTCTCATGGTGGGGGTGACGGCGGGCGTGGTGGGCGCGGTGAAGCCGAATTCGTTCGCCGACCTGTCGACGCTGACGCTCGCGCTGGTGGGGATCAGCCTGCCGAGCTTCGTGATCGGGACGGTGATGCTGCTGGTGTTCACGGTGTCGCTGGGGGTGGGCAGTGTTGGTGCGTGGGGGCGCCCGCAGAACGCGATCATGCCGGCGATCACGCTGAGCCTGCCGTTCGCGGCGTACATCGCGCGGCTGACGCGGATGGGCATGATCGAGCACCTGGGGAGCGACTTCATCCGGACCGCGCGGGCGAAGGGGCTGCCCGAGTCGCGCGTGCTGCTCAAGCACGCGCTCAAGAATGCGTTCCTGCCGGTGCTGAGCTACCTCGGCCCTGCGACGGCGCTGGCGATGACGGGCTCGTTCGTGGTGGAGAAGGTCTTCAACGTGCCGGGGATGGGGCAGCACTTCGTCAACGGGGTGCTGAACAAGGACCTGTTTCTGATCATGGGCGTCGTGCTGATCTTCGCGACGATGCTGATCGTGTTCAACCTCGTGGTGGATGTGCTGTATCGGTGGGTGGATCCGAGGATTGAGTGACCCCCACGAGGGTGGCATGCTCAAGCGGCTTTGAGCTTGAGCATGGTCGGCGATCCCCATGAAAGACATGCTCAAGCTCAAAGCCGCTTGAGCATGCCACCCAGCGACCCACTACCATTGCCTCCCATGGATCGCCTGTTCGACGAGCGGCGGTATCTCATCCCCTTCCGCTCGACCCTGCTGCCCCAGATCTTCACGGACACGCTCGTGATCGGCGCCGGCGTGGCCGGGCTGCGGGCGGCCATCGCGGCGGCGGAGCACGGGGAGACCATCGTCCTCTCGAAGGACGACCCCACGCTGAGCAACACGGCGTGGGCCCAGGGCGGGATCGCGGCGGTCATGGACCCCGCCGACACGGTCGCGGCCCACGTCGCCGACACACTTGAGGCCGGGGCCGGGCTGTGCGATGCGGACGTGGTGCAGCGGATCGTCGCGGCCGGGCCGCTGCGGATCCGCGAGCTCCTGTCGTGGGGGATGAAGGCCGACGGGGTCGGGCCCAACGGCGAGGTCAGCCTCGGGCGCGAGGGTGGGCACCACGCCTCGCGGATTGTGCACGCGCACGGGGACGCGACCGGGCGCGAGGTGTCGCGGTGCCTGCTCGAGCGGCTCAGGTCGCTCACCGGTGAGCGTGCCCCCCATGAGCGCCAGGTGCGGCTGTTCGTCGGGTGCTTTGCGCTCGATCTCATCACGCCGTCGCCCGAGCCGGGGTCGCCGGTGCTGGGCGCGATCACGCACCACCCGCGCTACGGGTTGCAGGTGATCTGGGCCAAGGCGACGATCATCGCCAGCGGCGGGGCGGGCGTGCTGTTCCGCGAAACGACGAACCCTCGGGTGGCGACCGCCGACGGCATCGCGATGGCGTACCGCGCGGGGGCGTCGATCGCCGACATGGCGTTCGTGCAGTTCCACCCGACGGCGCTGTACCTGGCGGGCGCGAGCCGGGCGCTGATTTCGGAGGCCGTGCGCGGTGAGGGGGCGTACCTGCTGGACCAGTCGGGCTACCGGTTCATGAAGGACGAGCACCCGCTCGCGGAGCTGGCGCCGCGCGACGTGGTGGCGAGCGCGATCGTGCGCCGCATCGCGAGGCACGGCGGGACGCACGTGAACCTCGACGTGCGCCACATTGCTCACTTCAAGTCACGATTCCCCGGCATCGCGGAGCTGCTCGCGAAGTATGACCTCGACCCGGCGCAGGATTTGATCCCGGTGAACCCGGCGGCGCACTACACCGTCGGCGGCGTGAAGACCGACGAGTGCGGGCGCACGGACGTTCCGGGGCTGTACACGGTGGGCGAGGCGTCGTGCACGGGGCTGCACGGCGCAAACCGGCTCGCGAGCAACTCGCTGCTCGAGGGGCTGGTGATGGGCGAGGCGGCGGGGCGTGCGGCGGCGGAGCGGCGGGCCGGGCACATCCCGGGCGGGACCAATGGCAGCGCGAACGGTGCGAAGGTGGGGGGGGCAGGGGCGTGGTCGGGGATCGCCCCCCCGATGCCGGTGCCGATCGTGAGCGACATCCGCCCCAGCCCGCTCGGGGAGCTCGATCTGGCGGACGTGCTCAGCTCGCTGCGGTCGGCGATGTGGCGGAACGCGGGGATCGAGCGGACGGGCCAGAAACTGGCGGACGCCGCGGACATGATCGATTTCTGGGCCCGCTACACCCTCGACAAGATCTTCGACGATCCGGGCGGCTGGCAGGCCCAGAACATGCTGCTGGTGGCGGCCCTGCTGGTTCGGAGTGCGGCGTGGCGGGAGGAGTCGCGCGGCTGCCATCGGCGGACGGATTATCCTGAAACCTCCGAGGAGTTCCGTGCGCACGACTCGTGGCGTCGGGGCTCGGGGAGTGCTGTCAGGGTTCCGGTCGAAGGAGCGGCGGTGTGATCGGACGCGGGGTTCACGGTGAGCTGGGCTTGACGCTGAGGGCGTGCGTGGCCGCGTGCGCGGCGGGTGTCGCGATGATGGGGCTTGCGGGCTGCGAGACCGAAGACAAGATCCTGAAGTACCGGCCGTTCCTCTCGAACGTGCAGGGAGCGACGACGCAGACGCCGGCGGTCGGGGTGGAGACGGGGGAGCCGGCGAAGGTGACCACTTCCTCGCACGAGGACGGCGCGACGACGACCATGTCGAACGACGAGCCGGTGGATCCGAGCGTGGTGGCCGAGAGCTACTACGACCGGCTGGCGAAGCTGCCGGACAAGCACGTGAAGCTCGAGGCGGGGGACATCGGGACGCTGATCCGGCACCTGCGCTGGACGCTGGACGAGGACCGCGACGAGATTCTCATCGACCAGCTTCTGGCCGAGGACCTGATCGAGCGGCTCCGCATGAAGGGCGAGGACCCGCTGGACTATGTCGACTGGCTGCACGAGAACCGGCGCGACATCGAGGCGATGCTGGCGCGGATGCCGATGGCGGAGCGGTCGCCGACGGTGACCTTCGTGCAGACGGCCAAGAAGCAGTACTGCATCAGCCTCACGGGGTCGGCCGAGAAGGGGATGAAGTTCACCGAGTTGTGGGTGGCGATGGAGCGGGGGAAGTACCGGCTGCTGTGGATTTCCTGAGGCCGTGTGACGCGGTCTGGGCCGGCGGGCGGAGTCGCGGCGCGGATGAGTCGCCGGGCGTTGACACTCAAGAGACGGATGAGTGGAGGAGACTCGCGGCAACGGCCCCGTTCAAGCGCGGGGCCGCGGTTGTTTCCTGGTTGCGTTGGGCGCCCGGGGTCGGGCGCTTCGCCAGATCTGGGTGCGGGTTGACCGGTGTCGGTTCGCAGGGCTGAGCACAACCCCGGGTCTGCCCAGAGCGGCCGACCGGGGGCACCCTCACTCCGCTTACTTCTTGGCCTTCCACGCGGCGATCACTTCGGCTTCCTTCTCGGGGGGCACGCCGGGGCGGACGATCTTCTTCTGGGTGTCCTCGGGCAGCGAGCGGTACCAGTCGAGCGTCGCCTTGGTCGTGTCCGCGAGCGGGCGGAACTTGAGGCCGGCCTTGATGGCCCTGGCGATGGGGCGCTGGTGGAAGCCGGCGGTTTCGCCGATGGGCGCGGCCCAGAGGGGGAACTGGCCGGGGTCGACGGCGCTCGACTCGAGAAACTCGGTGGGGATGAAGACGCCCTGGGCCGGGCCGGGGGGGGTGGCGGGCGCGGGGTCCTTGGAGCCGGCGACGATGCCCTCGATGAACTTGCTCATCGGCATGCCACCGGCCGGGCCGGTGACATCGAAATTGCCGAAGGTCTTCTGCTCGATGCAGCGGATGCAGAAGTCGGCGAGATCGCGGACGTCGACGATCTGGATGGGGTCGGTGGGTGCGCCGGGGACGATGAACTCGCCGCCGCGAGCGGCCCGTACGGGCCAGTGCATGAAGCGGGCGCTGCTGTCGCGCGGGCCGACGATGAAGCCGGGGCGCAGGACGGTGACCTTGCCGGGCATGGCGGCCTCGGCGGCCTGCTCGGAGAGGGCCTTGCCGCCGCCGTAGTTCTGGAACTGCGCGCCGAACTCTTCAGTCGCGGGATCGGTGAGCGTGGCGAGCTCGGCGGTCTCGTCCGCGCCGGGCTTGTCGGTGTTCTTGTACACCGAGATGCTCGAGATGAACAGGTATTGCCCGACGCTGGGCGCGAGGGTCTCGGCGGAGGCCTTGACCATGCGCGGCCAATAGCCGCTGGTGTCGATGACGGCGTCGAACTTCTTGCCTTCGAGCTGGGAGAGGCCCTTGGGGCTTCCGGGCGCGGGCTTGTCGCCGGCCTCGGCGTTGTCGCCGTCGTCGGCGGTTTTGTTGGGATCGCGGTTGCCGTAGAGGACCTCGACGCCCTCGGGGACGTTGCTCGGGCGTCCGGCGGCCTTGCGCCGGTCTTCGGTGCGTCCGCGGTTGAAGAGGGTGACGGTGTGGCCGTTGGCGCGGGCGGACTCGGTGCAGGCCGGGCCGAGGAAGCCGGTGCCGCCGAGGATGAGGATGTGCAGCCCCTTGTACGGGCGCGGGCGGATGAAGGGGCTCGACGCGACGGCGGGGCGACCGATGGCGGTGGCGGCGACGGCGGCGGAGGCGGCGGCGGCGGCGATGAAGGTTCGGCGTGTGGTGGTCATGGTGGAGAAGCTCGGGTGCCCCGCGAGGAGGAGGGCGAGGGGTTGTATCGGGTTCGGGGCGCGCGGTTGCGGACGATCCCCGCTCAGCCCGGGCGTGTCCACAGGCCCAGGACACCCACGAGGGCGGCGAGCACGATGTAGAGCAGCGTGAGGAAGATGGCCCAGTTCCACCGTCCGCGTCGGCGCGGCGGCAGGCCGCGGGGCATGAGCATCCAGACCTCGAGGACCTTGTCGCAGTGGGGGCAGTGGCGCCCGTTGACGCGCTCGAGGGGTGTCTTGCACTCGGGACAGCTCGTGCGGTTGGCGGCGACGTAGTCGTGGAGGCGCTGCGTTTCGTATGCCTCGTCGCGGTCGGGCGCGAGGAAGCTGAACCACTGGTCGCCGATCGCCCGGCCGCATTCGGGGCACGAGGCGCCGTCGAGACCGAAGAGGTCGTAGTTGCAGTGCGGGCACGAGGCGTGGTGGGCGGCGAGGTAGCTGCGCACCCGCCGGGTGCGCTCGTGCGGGCTCAGGGAGTCCCACGGCCGGTTCATGGGAAATGGTATTGAGGCGGACGCCGACGAGGCGGTCTCACATCACCAGCGACGCGAGGAAGTTCGGCCCGAAGGAGCCGATGACGACGAACGGGATGGCGTAGGCGATGGAGTCGTCGAGGTCTTCCTCGCAGGCGGAGTCGAGGACGGCGACTGCCGCAATAACGATCAACATGAGGGGCCCCAAGTGTGCCCGCGGAGAGAAGCCACTCATCGGCGTCAGCGGCAGCAGCAGGATCGCCGCCGCGACCGTCACGCTGAGCGCGGCCAGCGCCCGCACGGAGAGCAGCGACCACGGCTCGTCGAGCCCATCCCAGAAGAACTTGGCCATCGCATACCCCACGATCGAGATCGGCCAGCACATGGCGGTGCCGAGCAGCGCCCGGGGCGTCTCGTGAATACCGGCGCACAGCACGATCGCCACGAGGCCCACAGCGATGCCGATGAAGGCCTTGCGGTACGAGGCGCGGGAGACCTCGCTCTTCGCGGGGATCAGGCTGAGGCCGCTGCGCCGGATCGGCTCGTTGCACTCGGGGCAGGTGGGGTTGACGACGCCGTTGACGTCGTAGCCGCAGTTGCGGCACGGGTTCGGCTGGTACTTGAGCTTGCCCTTGTCCGGGTCTTCGGCGACCACGGGAGTGCGCCGCGAACCGGTCGTGCGGTTGTAGCCGCAGCCGCTGCAGATGGTGGCGTCGGGCCGGAGCGGGCGCTCGCAGAAGGGGCAGAAGGGGTCAGCGGCCCTGCGCCCGGGCGTCTGTGCGATGTTGGGCTCGACGTCGAGGGGGATGGGGCCGGTGTCCGGCCTGGGCGGCGGCCGGGAGGGCTTGCGCGGCGATGGCTGGTTGGCGTGGCCGGGGAGTGGGCCGGACATGATTGAGAGCATACAAGCGCCGAGCACGGCGGTGGCGGGGGCGGATGCGAGAGATCGGGCGCGGGTGCCCGGGATCGGGCGCTTCGCGAGATCCCGGCGTGGGTCACGGAGCGTCTGGTTCGCAAGCGGCGCACAACCCGGGGTCTGCCCAGAGCGGCCGACCCCGGGGCACCCGGACGGATCGAGTAACATGCCGCGGATTCAGGAGGGCCGTGAATGGACGCCGCCACGTCGCTTGTGGAGTACTACCTGCAGTCGAACGGGTTCTTTACGCTGACCGAGGCGCCGGTGCTCGGCGTCGAGCGCCACGCTTTGCGGGCGCTCACGGATCTGGACGTGATCGCCGTGCGCCTGCCGGGAGCGCGGGGGCAGGTGGTCGAGCAGCGCCGAACGCGCTCGGTGGGGGAGCCCGACTCGCTCATGGCCCTGCAGGACGGGCGTGTCGAGATGATCATCGGCGAGATCAAGGAGGGCGGCGCCACGCTCAACCCCGCGCTGCTCCGTCCGGAAGTGCTCCGCGTGGCCCTGCTGCGGCTCACCGCGCTCGACGACGCGGCGATCGAGCGCATCACGCAGGACCTGCGGACGCGCGGCGTCAGCGAGGCCGATCCGCGGTTCCGTGTGCGCGTGATCGCGTTCGGGTCGTATCGCGGCGAGGATCTGCCGCGGCACATCACGTGCGTCACGCTCGGGCAGATGCTCGACTTCATCGACCGGCGCGTGGGCGACTGGTCGGCGCTGGCGCCGGTGCAGATCAAGCAGCCGCTCATCAGCATGCTGCTCATGCTCTACAAGGCCAGGGCCGGGCCGCAGCGGGCGCGACGGCGGGCGAAGCGGGCGCCGGCGGGTGGGGGTGGCGGTGGCGCGGGCGGTGGAGGGGGTGGGGGGGCCGGGGGATTGAAGGCCGGACGGCGTCGATAGAGATCGCACATGGAACTCACGAGCCTGCGGTATTTCAAAGCGGTCGCGACGGGCGGGCACATGACGCGTGCGGCCCAGGCGATGGGCGTGACCCAGCCCGCGCTGTCGGCGGCCATCAAGAAGCTCGAGACCGAAGTCGGCACGGCACTGCTGCACCGCGTCGGACGCGGCCTCGAACTCACCGAGGCGGGGCGCGTGTTCCTTGTGCACGCCGAGGAGGCGTTGCGACAGGCCGAGGCCGGCGTGACGGCCGTGCGCGAGCTGGTGGGGCTCGAGCGCGGCAGCGTGCGGATCGGCGGCGGGGCGACGGCGACCGAGTACCTGCTGCCGCCGGTGGTGTCGGCGGTGCGGCGTGATCACCCGGGGCTGAAGTTCAGCGTGCGCGAGGCGGGGTCGAACGCGGTGGCGTTGGCGGTGCTGTCGGGGGAACTGGACCTGGGGATCGTGACGCTGCCGGTGGATGTGCCGGGGGCGGACGACCTGTCGCGCACACCCCTGGTGGAGGATGAGCTGCGCCTGATCGAGCCGGACCGCACGCGGGCCGACGCGTTCCGGTGGAAGGAACTCGCGGGCCAGCCGGTGATCGGGTTCGAGGCGGGATCGGCGGTGCGCGGCGTGATCGACGCCGCGGCTGCCAAGGCGGGCGTGAGCCTGAATTACGTGATGGAGCTGCGGTCGATCGAAGGGATCAAGCGGATGGTGGCGGCGGGGATCGGCGCGGGGTTCGTGAGCCGGTTTGCGCTTGGAGAGGGCGAGGGACGGGTGTGCCGCGAGGGGAAATTGGCGAGAAGGCTGGTGATCGTGAAGCGGCGAGATAGGAAGCTATCGACGGCGGCGGGGGAGGTGGAGCGGAGATTGCTGGGGAGCGTGGGAAGGCGCTGATGCTGCTGCAAATACGGCAGTGAACCGGGAAGGGTGGTCGGGTCAATTTGACCACAGAGTCGGCTTCGCGTGACTTGCTGAGTCCGATTCAGGTTGCCGGCAGAGTTGCTCGAATTGCGAACTCATGTTCAAGGTCGAAGCGAGCTGCTTCAGGCCCAGACGACGGAGCAGGTCCACCGTGATGGGACGCTTGGCATCCCAGAACACAAATGCCGAGTAGAACTCGCGGGCGGGTTCGCTGTTGAGCATCGACGCGATGAACTCGGCCTCGACTTGTCCCCGGCACGGCACGAAGTAACAGGTGTCGTCGAGCACGACCGGCTTGCCTCCGTGAGGGCCAATGACCTTGAAGTCGAGCTTCTTGTAGAGTCCGGCGATTCCGACTTTCCACGGCGCGAATGAGTATTCACCGACGCCGAACATCGAGAACCTCGGTCTGTTCTTGTAGATCACACTCGCTCGCCGGTCCATCCGATCCGCATTCGCCTGCAAGTACCCCCAGGTGCGGGGCGCGATTGCGGCGATCGTCGAGGTATCTTCACCCACGCCGCGCTGAGTCACCAACATCCAGCGGCGCGGAGAATCGACCCGCCCGTTCCCGAGATCCGATGCCTTGAGCATCGGGTACACTAAATCGGGCTCGATATCGACGGGCGTGCCGTCGCCGGCGAGCCACTCCCCCGGCATTCCCGCAAGCTCCGCCACCTGTGAGCAATCGTGCTTGATCCCGGAGCGCCAACGGTACACCTCTGCACCTTCAAGGTGTCGCCAGCGGTCGTGCAATTCGGTATTGGCCAGCAACTGACCATCACGAAAGCCGATCGTTGCGGATGGGTTTGATGCCGTGAGAGACGGGAACACCTGTGCGGTCAGTTCGGTTGCTTTGCCCCCGAAGCGGCACACCCAAAGGCACGCGTCGACCGCGGCGTCAAATTCAGCTGCCGAATCGATACGGTACAGCGATGCATCCCGCACCGGCGTGCCGGCGCGCCAGAGATGAGCCATGAGTTTGCGTGCAACGGCACTCTTGCAGAGCATCGCCAGCACGGCGTCGCGATCGGCCAAGAGGTGCGAGAGGTGGAGAAGCATCGCCTCCGAAATGTCGAAGTTGCTCTTCCCCGTAATGGCGTCCATTCCCGCGAGCCGCTGAAAGTTCGATTTCTCAGGCAGGTTCGCGCTACCACCCGCGGATAGCTGCGCGTTGGTGACCCATGGCGGATTGCCGATCACCAGGAGCGGATCGGCCAGTTGTGCAAGGGCCGCCGGCCAGTCGAACCCGAAGAAATTTGAGCCATGGACGCGGATTCGCGGGCCGTCCGCCCGATCTCGTCGACGTTCCTCCAACGCTTCGAGGTAGCGAGGCTGTACCTCGATTGCTACGGCGTTGTCGAAGCCGGGGAACTGGTCGGCAGCGGCATAGAGCATGTTTCCCACGCCGCACGATGGCTCGACCATTGACGCGGGTGAGAAGCCGGTTTCGGCAACGAGATTGCAGACTTGCCGCGCCAGCCCGATCGGGGTCTGAAAGTCCCCGAACTCGACCTTTCTGGCGAGACGCGCGGTTGATTCCATCGACCATTACCCTATGCGCCTGATGCCGTCGATCTTTCCTGCTTGTTCGATGACCCGTGTGTACTGCAGCCGCCACTGAAGAGCATTCGAGATCGTCAGATACCCCTGTTCGGGCCGCTTGTTCAGCAGATCTTCTGCGATCTTTGCCGCTTCGATCTCATCGACCGGCAGATTCCTGTCGGTCATGTAGGCAATTAGATCGTCTGCGTTGCCCTGGTTGTCGAGAATCTGAAGCAGTCCTCGCGTCGCCTGGAAGTCGGCGGTGCGATCGGCTTCAACAAAGATGACGTGTTGAATTTTGAGCCTGGCTGTCCTGGCTCTTCTGTCGTCGGTCTTTTCATAGACGAAAACGAGCAGGCTGTACCCCAGCCCGAAGATCTTCTGGCGAGCCGACCTGAACGGGCACGATGACTGCGGCTGCTTGATCGACGTGACCTTGATGTCCACACCGATGTCTGGGAAGTCGATCCCTTTTGCGGCATTCCCCTGCTCAAATGAATACTGAGCGCTGCGTAAGTCCGTGACTCACATCGTGACTCCGGGGATCGCGA
>CAZMCC010000093.1:0-15814 GCA_964564695.1 uncultured Phycisphaeraceae bacterium
CTCGCGATCCCCGGAGTCACGATGTGAGTCACGGACTTACGCAGCGCTCAGTATATCCAAGTTTGTCCCCCGCCGCCTTGTCGGAAGCGGTGAGCTTCACGATCTCGCCACAGTCTTGCGCAAGACTTGCGCCGCTTGCGTGAAGGAGCGCAAACATCGTCCCGGCCCGCAACACACTTCTTGTGCTGAGCATCACACACGCTCCGAATTTTGTGGGCAAGCCGATAAAACACTCTACCCAGCACTTCCGATTCCGCAATCCCCCGATTGGGTTGAAATGCGCAGTATTTCGTGCCCGCCCCCCTCCTCATCCCGCTCCCCCTCGGCCTGCACGTCTCGGGTGTCGTCACGTGGGCGGTGCGCGCGGTGAATGCGCTCGCCGCACGCGGGCGCACCTGCGGCCTCATCATCCACCCCGCGCCCGCGCACCAGCGCGCCATCGAGCCGGCCCTCGACCCGCGCGTTCGCATCTGGCGCACGCCGACGCCACCCGCCGCGCCCATGCTCGCCTCGTGCGACGGCGATCTCTCCGCGTTCATCCCCGTCTACCGCCGGGCCGTCGACGAGCTGTGGCACGCGCAACAGGCGCCCCGACAACCTGTGGTCCTCTGCCCCACGCTCCTGGGCGACTGCTTCGGCATCTGCGCCGCCCTCACGCTCGCGACGCCCGAGCGCGTCCGCATCGCCGGCTTCGCCCACGCCGACATCGCCTACGACGCGGCCGTGATCGCCCACTACGCCGCCGCCATGACCCACGCGGCGTGCGTCGCCGACGCCGTGGAGACCCGCGTCCGCACCGCACTCGCCGGCGCCGGATCCGACGCCCCCGAAGTCGTGAACATCCCCAACGGCGTGCCCATCCCCGCCACGCCGCCGCGGCGCGAGCCGCTCGCAGGTCGTCCCCTCCGCCTCATCTACACCGGCCGTTTCGAGCACGCTCAGAAGCGCATCCTCGCGCTCCCGCTCCTCTGTGCCGAGCTCGCCCGGCGCGGCGTCGACCACGAGCTCACCCTCATCGGCGACGGCCCCGCGGTAGACGACCTCGCCGACGCGCTCGCCGCCCGCCCCGACCAGTTCGCTGCGACCGCCCGCATCCAGACGCTCACGCCGATGAGCCCCGACGAACTCGCCCCGCTGCTCGCCCGCGCCGACGCCTTCATCCTCCCCTCGCGCTACGAGGGCCTCAGCGTCGCTCTCCTCGAAGCGATGGCCCAGGGCTGCGTGCCAATCGTCACCCGCGTCGTCAGCGGCCACGCCCAGGTGCTCGTCGACAACGTCAGCGGCCTGGTCGCCGGCGCCGGCCCCGAATCCGACGAGCACGCCGCCGCCGTCGCCCTCGCCGATTCCGTGCAGCGCTTCCTCGTCGCCGACACCGAGTCCCTCCGCGCCGGCGCCCGCAAGGCCGCCGGACGCTTCAGCCTCGACGCCCACGCCGACGGCTTCGAGCGCCTCATCGACGCCGCGGCCGGCGCCCCGCAGCGCTCCTGGCCCGCCTCGCGCCCCTGCGCCTTCACCGGCGACGACACCGCGGGGGGTGGATCAGGCTCGGGCACGGTTCCCCCCGGCGCGATCGCCAAGGCCCGCGCCGCCCTCGAACGACTCGCCGGGCGTGATGTGGTCATCCACGGCGCCGGCCGACACACCATCGCCCTCGCCACCGCACTCGCCGACACCCGCGCCCACATCGTCGCCATCGCCGACGACGACCGCGCCCGCTGGGGCACGACATTCCTCGGCTGGCCCGTGATCTCTCCGGCCGACGCCCGGGGCATTGGGGGGGGCGGAGCGACGGACGTCCTCATCAGCTCCTGGCTCCACGAGCAGGCCATCTTCGACCGCCGCGAGGTGTACACCTCCCAAGGCCTCACTGTGCACCGGATTTACTTCTGACGGGACGCCGGACCTGAGTCTTCGAAGGTCCGGGTCCGGTCGGACGCCGGTGTCGCTGGTACCCGGACCTTCGCAAAGCCTCAGGTCCGGCGTCCCCAGAGCACGCTTCACCCCGGCACCGTCATCTCCCGCCCCGCCGCCGCGTCCCCCAACCCGCACCGCCACAGCCACCGCTTCATCGGCAGGTGCTGCTGATACACCATCTGCACGATCGCGCGCTGATGCGCCCCACCAATCGCATCCGCCGGCAGCGCCCCAAGCTTCCCAAACCACTCCCGCGCCCGCTCCGCCGCCTTCCGCTCATTCGCCACGAACAGCCGCGAGTACTCGACCTCCTCGATCGACCGCACGTCGCGCCCGAACAGCTCGCTCGCACACCCCGGGCACGCCTGGGCAAAGCCCCACGCCGCGTACCCAAGTTTGTATTCGCGCTCCAGATAGTCCCCCGGCTCGTACCGATGCTCGTGCCACCCGCGGGCCGCCGGCTCGAACAGCACGGGCGACTTGAACCGCTCCCGCAGCCGCCACGCAATCTCGACATCCTCGTACCCGTACTTCACCGGCAGCACGGCGTATCCCCCCACCTCGCGCACCGCGCTCGTCGGATACGACACGTTCAGCCCGAACGCGTGACGGAACCCCCAGTCACGGGACGCGTCATGCGCCCCGTCCACCATCGCATCGTGCGCCCCCGCCATCTGGTCATAAAAGAAGAACAGCGACGTCTCGCGCACCAGCCGATCCCACAGGCGCTCAGGCTCCCCCCCACTCGCCCGCACCCACGGCGAATCCCCCACCACCGTGACCACTCGCCCCGCACCAACCCCCCCCACCCGCTCGTGCGCCCGCACATGCCCCTCGAGCATCCCCGGCTCGGCCAGCACATCGTCGTTCATCGACACCAGCACCCGCCCCCGCGCCTGCTCGAGCAGCCCGTTGCGAACCGCCGCGAGCCCCACGCGCGGGAATTCCCGGATCACCGTTCGCAAGTGTCCATGCGCCGCCGCCCCGACCGCCCTGGCCTCCCCCGACTCCTCCCCGTCGATCCCGATGAGCACCTCGAAGCGATCAAGCCCGAGCGTCTGCTCGCTGAGCCGAGCGATACACGCCGCGAGCTTCGCCGCACGCCCCCGCGTCGGGATGATCACCGTCAGGTCCACGCCCCGAGCGTATCAAGTCGGCGGAGGAAAGGCATGTACGCGGAGGACGCGGAGTTCGCGGAGGAACGCGGAGATAGGCGGACGACGGGAAGGCGCTTGGATTCACACCAGGTCGGACAAGACCCGGGACGGCGTCATCCCAATCCCCGTTCGCTCCTCACGATCCGAGTTCTATTCCCCCGCACCCCCGTCAACCCCCTTCATCCTTCTCCAAGTCCGCTGTCTTTCTCCGCGTTCCTCCGCGCTCTCCGCGTCCTCCGCGTCCTCCGCGTACGTCCGCTCTTACTTCTTCGGGATGTTCACCAGCGAGCTCGTCTGGAGCTGTTCGCCCTTGCCGGGAACGGTGACCTTGATCGCCTTCCCGTTGTACAGATTCAAGGGGTGCCGCTTGCGCACCGCCTTGAGCCGGTCGCTCTCGAACTGCGGCATCTGCGAGTCAAAGTCCGTGATGTCGAACACCCCGATCGTCACCATGCTCATGCGCGGGCCGTGGTAGTAGTACGCCTCCTCGCCCTCGGCCCGCAATTGCAGCGCCGCCTGCTCGGCGCCGTGCCGGGCGTCGCGGAGGTCGTCCTCAGTGATCGGGCGGTCCTTGATATCGTCTCGGCCGTAGACCGCGACCTGGAAGGAATACAGGGCCGCGGGCTGCTGCTCCTTCACCCGCAGCAGGTTGATCTCCGGCCGGCGACCCTCGCCGACGCCGTTGACCGGCGGCGCGAGGAACGCGCTGGCGTACGGCAGCTTGTCATCGACCTTGACCGCCCGCACGCGCTCGAGTTCAGCCCGTGCCTCGGGCGACTGCGGATCCTCGAACGAGGCCACGAGGATCACCACCGACTGCCCCCGCTCCTCCATCCGCGCCTCAGGAAGCCGACCGGTCGTGCGGACGTACTGCAGCACGCTGCGCGATTCCTTGGCCCGCTCGTCGCCTCGGAAGGTGAACACCGCGACCGACCAGCCGGCGCTCGTCCCCCCTTCTTTGCCAGGCTGGCCCGCGGGCTTGTTCTTGTCGAACAGCTTCTTGCCCTCTTCCTTGAAGTCGGGCTGGGTCTTCTTCTTGGTGTCCTGGGCCGTCGCGACCGTGCCGCCGGCGATCACCAGGGAGAGCGCCATCGCCGCGATTCGAAGAGCGCAGTTCGGGGTATCCATGGTGCGAAAGTCCTGATAATCAGGTCGCCGCAAGTTATTGCCATTCAACAACTTGAGCGCGGCCAACGCCTTTTTCACAATACCTCAAGGTTGGCCGTCAACGGCGACGATACAAAGGGTATCACCGCCCCGGTCCCCCGGGTCGGCCCCGTCGCTTGCGACGGCACAGTCCTGCCCGACGGACCGGGGCAGTTCGCCGCGAAGGATCGCGTCGCATCAGAAATGACCCGAGAGCGGACGGCGTTTTGCCGTTCCGCCGGGCGGTCGTGCCGGTTACCCCCTGCCCGACCGGGCCCCCAAGGCCTGGAGATGCCCGAAAATGGTGAACCTGCCCCACGCCGGCGACGTGTCCTTCAGCCCCTCCATCCGAACCCCCGGTCGCAGCGCCGAGGCCCGCGGCCTGACCTCCACCGGTCCGGCGGCCCCCGGCCAGTCCGCCATGCCCTCCGTGGCCGCCCGCGCAACCGACAGCGTCGAACTCTCCTCGGCCGCCCGGTCCGCCGGCGAGCGCCCGATCCGGGCCGACCTGGTCGACCGCGTCCGGCGCGAGATCGCTTCGGGCGCGTACGACAGCGACGACGCCAAGCTGGACGTCGTCGCCGACAAGCTCGCCCGGATCTTCAACGCCCGAGTTTGAGTTTCACAGGAACCGGATCACGGCCGGATAGCGGTAATACTCGCCACGGTTCGCGCTCGTGCTCGCGAGCACCCCGAATACCACCGCGGCCACGATGATCACGCCCCACAGGGCCCAGGCCATGCCGCAGGTCACGAACCCGAGGACGCCCGTCAGGACCGAGTAGACCAGCAGGCTCAGCTGCATGTTCATCGACTCGCGCCCGTGGTCGTCGATGAAGGGCGACTCGTTCTTCTTGACGAGCCACAGGATCAGGGTGACGACCAGCGGGATCCCGAGGAACCAGGTGAAGAAGGTCAGGTGCTCGAACATGGCCACGGTCCGCTCGTCGCTCGTGGCGTGCGGGTCGCGGAGGCGCCCTCCATTCCCGCCACCGTCGCGGAAATCCGAGGGGTCGTACGCGTGGTGGGAGCCGTGCTGGTAGTCCTGGGCGTTCATCGGAACTGGCGGTGACCTCCGCCCCCCTCCCTCAACACAGGGTCATTCGGGATCGGGACGCCGGGTTTCGCGCCGCCGCTGATTGGCCGCGGCCAAGGGCGTGGGGGCGTCGTCGTCGGCCCCTTCCTTCCCGATCACCCCTTCATCCAGCGGCAGGCCGCACTCGGGACAGCGGGGGTCGTGGACCCCGATGAGCGAGTAGTCGCACCGCGGGCAGCGGTGGGTGGGGATCGGGACGAGCCAGCGGACGATCCGGCGTTCGAACCAGATGAGCGTCGCGGCAAGTCCCAGCGGCACAAGCACCTGGAGCCCCATCCCGACGATGAGCGGGCCGTAGCCGCTGCTCCCCTGGCCGGTGAGCTGGCTCATCAGGGCGTTGATGTCACCCGACCCGCCGCCGCCCGAACTGAGGCCGCTGACGGACCCCCAGAGCAGGGCGAGCAGGGCGGCCGCACGGACGCAGGTCCGAGCCCACCAGCGCCGGATCATGATCTGGGACGCAGAGGGAATCACCGCGGCGAGTGTACGGACTTGGGCGCGGGCCCGCGATCCCCGGCGGTGCGGGCATTGATCGCCGCCGAGAGGGACTCGGGCGTGACAATCCCCACGAGCGTGTCGTTGTCGACGACGGGGACGAGCGGGCAGTCGCCGCGTTGGAACTCCGCGGCGGCTTGCCAGGCGGAGTCGTCGGGGCGCATCGACGGGCGGGGCGCGCGCATGACGTCGCGGACGGTGGCGTCGGGGCCTCGCTCGGCGAGGGCTTTGGCCAGGTCGGCGCCGGTGAGGATGCCGACGATGGGGGCGTGGGTGGTGCCATCGCGGGTGACGGGGACGTCGAACTGCGGGCTTGCGAGCAACTCGGTCGCGGCGGCGCCGAGCGGGAGGGACTCGCTCAGCACCCGGAAGGACCGGAGCATGGCGTCGGCGATGCGCAGGCCGCGGAGGCGCTCGCGGATCCGGACGCCGGCGGCTTCGGCGCCGGCGCCGAAGAAGATGAACGCGGCAAGGACCAGGAGCATGGGCCTGCCATTGAGGAGGCCGAACGCGGCCATGCCGACGGCGAGCAGCTGGCCGATACGCGCGGCGATGTTGGTGGCGCGCACACGATCGGTGACCATCGCGAGCAGGGCGCGGAGGACGCGCCCGCCGTCCATGGGGAAGGCGGGGATGAGGTTGAAGAGCAGGAGCCAGACGTTGACCGCGGCGAGCGCGACGGCGAAGCCGCGGGCGGTGTTTCCGGGCTGCGGGATGGACTGCAGCGACTGGAAGTCGAACGAGAGCAGCAGGCCGGGCACGAGCGCCAGCGCGATGACGACGTTCACGAGCGGGCCGGCGAGGGCGACGACGAGTTCCTGCCACGGCTTCTCGGGCAGCCGCTCGAGGGCCGCGACGCCGCCGATGGGCAGGAGCGTGACGTCGCGCGTGCGGATGCCAAAGGAGCGGGCGGCGAGGATGTGGCCGAACTCGTGGGCGACGACGCAGGCGAAGAGTGCCGCGACGAAGGCGAGGGAGAGGAGGCCGGCGTTGATGTTGACGGCCCCCCCGGCCCCCCCGGCGCCACGGCCGAATGCGCTGGTACCGAAGGCCCAGGCGAGGAGGAGGAAGAAGGTCCAGTGGATACGGACGGGGACGCCGGAGATGGTGACGAGGGTGAAGGCGCCTTTGAACATGGAGGGGGGATGGTACGGATGAGGGCGGGCTGTTGCGGGGTGGCAACTGCGAAGAAGCACCGAGCTCCGCCAAAGCTCGGAGCTCGGTGGCACGGCGAGGTTGTTCGAGGCGGGCGGATGGCCGTCGGTGCCACGGCGCCGTAGTACACTCGTGGCGTGATGTTCCGGCAGATTCCGGACCGGATCAAGGTGTTGTTGTCATGAGCGAACCGCAGCAGCCAAGTCCTTCGGGAACGCCCGGGTTTGTTCTGTACCAGTCGCCGGACGGGCGGTCGCGGCTATCGGTGCGGCTGGAGGGGAAGACGGTCTGGTTGACGCAGGCGCAGATGGCGGAGCTGTTCCAGACGACGCGGGCGAACGTCACCATCCACATCGGCAACGTGCTGGAAGAGGGCGAATTGCCCGAGGACTCAGTATGTAAGGAATACTTACAGACTGCCGCCGATGGGAAGGCGTACTCCACCAAGCACTACTCCTTGGACATGATCATCGCCGTGGGGTACCGGGTGCGGTCGGGGCGGGGGACGCAGTTCCGGCAGTGGGCGACGGCGACGCTGGCCGAGTTTCTGACCAAGGGCTTCGCCCTTGACGACACGCGGCTGAAGGAAGCGAAGAACTGGGGCGAGGACTACTTCGACGAGCTGCTGGCGCGGATCCGGGACATCCGGGCGAGCGAGCGGCGGTTCTATCAGAAGATCACGGACATCTACGCGACGAGCATCGACTACGACGCGAAGGCCGCGATCACGCAGGAGTTCTACGCGACGGTGCAGAACAAGCTGCACTGGGCGATCACGGGACGGACGGCCGCGGAGACGGTGGTGTCGCGGGCCGACGCGCGCAAGCCCAACATGGGGCTGACGACGTGGAAGAACGCCCCCACGGGGCCGGTGCGCAAGGGGGATGTCACGGTCGCGAAGAACTACCTGAGCGAAGCGGAGATCGCGGAGCTGAATCGGATCGTGACGATGTATCTGGATTACGCCGAGGACCAGGCCGCCCGCAAGGCGCCGGTGCATATGGCGGAGTGGGCGAAGAAGCTCGACGCGTTCCTGACGTTCAACGAGCGGAACATCCTCACGAACGCGGGGAAGGTGTCGGCGGCGATGGCGGAGGAGCACGCCGCGGCGGAGTTTGAGAAGTTTGATCGGGCGCGGTTGGAGGGGGAGGCGTCGCGGGTGACGAGTGACTTTGACAAGGTGGTGGAGAGGGCGAAGAGGCTGGAGGGGGGGGATGGGGGGAAGGGTGGCAAGAAGGGGAAGGGCGAGGGGCAGTGAGCCGGGGCGAGGGAAGTTCCACCTGGCCACGTTCGTCGTCAAGCGGACTTTGCCTTGCGCCTCGGCCGTGGCTTCGCTTCAAGGTGCCCACTAAGCAACGGCTCCAGCAGGGTGTGACCGCTGCCGTTGACCCTCGCTCGATCAATGACGAGATCAGACGGCGCTGCAAAGCGGAACTTTGAGCCGCGCAGATAGTCTTCCGAAAGCTCGGACACAATCCACGGCCGCCCAAGGTCTTCGCAAACTCGCCCCGTCATGTTGGAGCCACCGAAGCAGTCGTAAACCAACTCACCCGGCTTCGTCAAAAACTTCACAAAGAACTCGGGAAGGCCATAGGGGAATCGCGCCGGATGGACCTTTAGTCCCGCCTGTCGGCAAAGACGCTGATATTGGGAGTTTGACTCCGTGTTTGCCAACTGAAGCAGGTTGGGCGGGATCGCACCTCCGTGCGACGTGTTGAACTTGTCTGTGATATCCCAACCTGAAGGGCGCATCTTCGCCTTGTACCCGTCCCTAAGAAGCTTCTTCATTGAGTCTGAGTATTCAGTGAGCACACGGCGGTTATCTGCGTCAGGCCATTCGGTCTTTGAGAACCACCACACTGTGTTCACCGCGTCCTTGACGCGGATGCGCCGCACTGTGACCCATTCCGCCGGACTCGGGAGCTTGGCGGGGTTGTACCAATGGAACTCTTGAGCGAGATGGAACAGACGCTGACGTGTGAACTCAACCGCCACTTCGTACTGGTAGAGCGATCGGGTTGGAAATCCGCGATTCCAAGTCCCACCGAGGTCTAGCACGAACGACCCATCGTCCCGAAGTATCCGACGAATCTCCCGCGCGAACGGAAGAATCCATTCCAAGTAGTCCGCCGTGTCGACGTTTCCGTATTCCTTTTTCCGTTTGAGTGCAAAGGGAGGTGATGTCACTACCAGCTTGACGCTGTCATCCGGCATCTCGCGCATGACCTCCAGCGAGTCCGCGTAGTACGCACACCCAAACTTGGTCTGGTAGTAGGGTTTTCGCTTCAGTCCAAACATTGCTACAACTCCGTCGGGAGACTGGCCCGTTTGATCGCCATAGCGTTCCGCGCTTCTCTGGCGAGAAGCCCAGTGATTGCCGCGGGATCATCTCGAAGGGTCTTCAGGTCTGGCCCATCGAGCAGGATCAGGTGGTAGTTCGTATCTTCCATCACGTCGCGTGCGTACATCTTGGCTTGCCGGCTGAACCTCCCCGTGCTGACCACCATCACCACGCTGGACTTCAGTCGAAGCGCGAGGCCCACTTCCTTTGCCACGTCGCCTTCATTGACCGTTGAAGTATTCTTGCACTGAATCTGCCAGCGGCTGAAGATGAGCCGGGAACCCTCAACTACGGCGTCCACTTCCGCGTAACTCGTCTCTTTCGCTTGTACTCGCCATCCCACAAACTCCAAGCCGATGAGCCGAGTGAGATAGAGCGTCAGCGCCTCCAGCGCCAAGCCTCGCTTGTGTGTCTCTTCGATCGGCAAGTCCAAGTCGCGCAAAATGTCAGCCAAAGGAAACCGGATTAGCCTTCGGTACTTGACGCCGACAGATCGCGTTAGCGCGTCAAGAATCGGCTCCGTCACTTCCCGTCGGAGTAGAGGCGTGGGCCGGACAGTGTGCGGCTTGGCTCCACGGCCCGCCGTCGTCTTTTCAGACGTAACCAGACCCGCCGCTTCAAGCGGCTTCAGGATGCTATTGGGCAAGCTCTTTACCGGGAATTTGACGCCGAATATGTTCGCTGCGTATTCAGCCACCTTGTTGCTGGCATACTCGTCAACATTTAGACGCGCTAGGCCGCGGGCGAACGCAATTTGCACCTCGTCTAGGCCGGCGAACACTTCGAGCGTCGCTTCGTCTACGCCGAGAAGGGCGTCCATTGTGGGCTGATCGATCGTCCAACCGTCGCGCACAACGCCCGCAAGCTCGAGCCACTGCCGCATGGAATTCAGGTGCGTTCCTCCGGGTGGCACGTAGAGACCGCGTTCCTTCAGGTGCTCAGCAATGTCCGGAACGGTGACTTTGTGCCCGCCGGTTTGCATGTCTCGCACTGTCTGAAGCACCTCGAGCCCGTGGCACTCGATGAGGACGTGGCGAGCGAAGGCGCGGTGTAGTTCCTTTGGTTTGGCCCGAAGGCCAATCAAGCGCCGCCCTTCGTCCGTGATCGTCAGCAGCTCGCGGTCTGCCTTCGTACTTCCGGTTTCGACCAGCCCATACCCTTTCAGCGCCAGAAGCGAATTTGTAGCGAAGGAAAGGCCGTCTCCCGTTTCTTCCTTGCCCTTTCCTTCCCCCGGCGCACGCGGCGAGCCATCCGCTCGCTTGCTCCAAAATCGCTTGTAGACGGCACGCACGAAGGCTGGCCGGTCTCCCTCGCTTTGCTCCAAGATGCCCAGAAGGTCCGACAGAACAACACCACGCTCGGGCGAGAATTCAGACCCGAAGGGGATGTCGCTCTTGGGCATGGCGTCCCTTGAAAAGAGGTGCGGCTCGAACTGAACGGAGTGTACGCGAACCCATTTAGCCAGCGCCTGTCGGTTAGGCCCTGTACGATGGGAAGATGACCCTCAAGCAATGCTCGATCATTGCGATTTGATCGATGCGAGGAATTGGGCGGCGACGCGGCGGCATCCCGGAATCAAGCCGATGCACGGTCGTGTCGTACTCACCCCGTTGACCCCCGTCCGCGCAGCCGAGCTCTAGTTCATCAATGCCCAAACAGATTCTTCTCCCCGAACATCCCCTTCGAGTCGAAGTACTCGAGGGCTTCGGGGACGTTTTTGAAGATTCGGGTGGCGGTCTCGGTGATGAAGGGGCTGGGGGCCTTCTTTGGTTTCCACACCACGTAGACCTCCTTGGTGTGCTCGAAGGCGTGGTGGAGCTCGCGTTCGACGCCGCTGGAGAGGCCGGGGATGTCCTTGCCGCCGGCGCCGGGGAGTTCGGGGATGAGGCTGACGATCATGTCGGACTGGTCGATGAGCTTGAAGTCGCGCATGTAGATCTGGCCGTCGACGTCGCCGGCGATGTCGAGGACTTCGCGGACGCGGACCTTGATGGGCTTGCCGTCGCCCAAAATCTTTGAGCCGCCGAAGCTGTGGGGGGCGACTTCGATGAATTCCTTGCCTTCGCGGGCCGCGGCGATGGAGCGGTCGAGGAGCAGCTTCTCGTCGACGTCCCCTGGATCGAACGTCACGAAGTGCTCGGCGAGGGCGGCGCGGAAGGAGTCGATTTCCGCTAACACGTCGGGCATGTCGACGACGTGGCTCATGGGGAAGCTGGGGTAGACCTTGCGCATCGTCGGGCGGCAGGTGAGGCGGAACATCGTCTTGCGGGTGTCCTGGTGGCGGCCGCGGCTGACGATGTAGAACTTGCTGCCGGGGATGGCCTGGGAGAGCATCTCGGTGGCGAGGATCTCTTCCTCGCGCCAGACCATGCAGTCCTTGAGGGTGGCGTCGATCTCGTGCTCGGCGTGGAGGCGGTGGTGGACGACCTCGATGTTATCGACGAGGCAGATGAAGATGTCGGGCTCGAAGGCGCGGACCTGGTCGAAGTCGAACGCGGGGAACAGGCCGTGGCGCCAGCGGAAAGTCGCGTGGGTGTTGACGATCGCGTTCTTCTTGCCCGACGACTGCGTGTTGACGTCCTTGAACGCGGCCCGGCGGAGGGAGTTGAGGCGGCTGAGGGGGAGGTCGAGGATCTTGCCCGGACGGACGTCGCGGGTCTCGTTGTACATCAGGTCGCCGAGGTGGTAGAGGTCGAGGGCCTCGCCCTGCTCGCCGGCGAGGCGCTTGACGGCCTCGAGGTACGGCTTCTTTTCCATTCCGACCTGGCCGGTGACGATGGCTCGCATGGGGGCTCCCTTCAGCGGTAGATCGTAGAGCGATGCGGGCGGGGGGTTGAGAAGTGGCGGAGTGGCATAGTGGCGAAGTGGCCTCGCTCGTGTGCCACCTTGCCACTGTGCCACTTCACCACTTCCGCTCGTCGCTCACGGCCCCGCGCGGCGAACGGCGAAGATGCGGTAGGGCTCGGTGGGCTTTGCGCCGGTCGTGTTGAACCACTCGGTGAGGTGGATCTGCGCGGTGGAGACGAGGAGGGTGTTGTTGGGGGCGAAGGCGATGGTGTCGGGCCAGGCGAGGCGGGGGTCGGAGACGAGGGTGTCGAAGCGGCCGTCGGGGCGGCGGACGACGACGGCGTTCTGCTCGATGGCGGTGAGGTAGAGGTTGTCGAATTCGTCGATCTCCATGCCGTCGGTGGCGACGCTGGTGCCGAGGTTTTCGACGGCGGCGGCGAGGGCGGCGGGCGGGAGGGAGGGGTCGCGGAGGGCGGCGGTGGGGACGCGGTAGAGGGTGCGGCCGGTGATGGGCTGGTAGTAGAGGTATGTGCGGTCGCGCGAGAGGGCGATGCCGTCGGCGTGGATCTGGGGGACTTGACCGGCGTTGGGGCCGGCGCGGTAGCGGAGTTCGCGCCCCCCCACGCCGCCGACGTGCGGGATGTACGAGGACTCGGCCTTGGTGCTCGGGTGATCGGCGAGCACACGGCGGGCGACGCCGGATTCGAGGTCGAGGACGACGATCGCGCCCAGGCCAGAGTCGGTGATGTACGCGAGGGCCTTGCGCGTGTCGATGCGGACGTCGTTGAGGTAGCTCTTGCTGGGGGCGACGGCGTCGGTGAAGCGGTAGGTGCGGAGGAGCGTGTTGGTGGTCAGGTCGAAGCACACGAGCTTCGCGGCGCCCCCCCCACGCCCGCCGGGGACCACGCCGGCGAGCTTCGGCGAGCCGGCGTCGAGGACCCAGAGGCGGTCGGTGTCGTCGACGTGCACCGACTGCACGCAGATCCAGTGCCGGTCGAGGGGCTGGTAGTCGGTGGAGTCGGGGGTCCACGACTGCCACTCTTCATTGGGATAGGGCGTGACGCTGGAGTCGGCGTGGACCTCGGCGACGGACCAGCGCATCGGGTCGTTCCAGCGCGGGTAGTTCACGAAGACGCGGCCGGAGTGTGAGCACGCGACGCCGGTCCACTGGAAGGAGTCGGAGTGGGCGACCTCGACGAGGCGGGCGGGGGGCGGGTCGAGGTCGGCGGCGGGGGCTTTGGGGGCGGAGGAGCAGCCAGTGAGTGCCACACCCGCGGCGGCGATGGCAAAGCACGCGACGAGCGTGGCGAGGGCGACGGAGCGGCGGACGGTGGTCGTTCTTTGCATGTTGGAGCCCTCGGGTGCGGCGGGGCCGCGGCGCTTCGAGCGTAGTCGGGGTTGCGGCGCCTACGGCTGGCGCTCGAGTTCGGCCCGCTGCACGGCAACGAGGCGGCGGCTCTTGACGGGAGGAATTCCCCCTTCACCGCCGGAGGCGCGGGGCTCGTCGAGGGAGAAGGTGTGCATCTCGACGATGATGCGGTCGGGGGGCGGTGTGGGAGCGTTGCGGCCGCCGGCGGGGAGCGCGGTGTTCCACTTGGGCATGGCGTCGCCGGGGACGAGGCGGTAGGTGGCGGTGATGGCGACCTTGCCGACCTCGAAGTGGGAGGCGATGGTGCGGTCGGCGAGGGCGGCGTCGATGAGGATGCCGTTCTTCTCGTCGATGATGAAGCGGGTGGGGTCGGCCCCCCCACCCCCCCACCCCCCGCAACGGCGACGAGCTCGTAGGGGCGGACCTGATTGCCGGCGTCCCCCTCGTAGGCGATCTCCCATGTGAGGCGGTCGGGCTTGTCGCCGGGGGCGATGCGGAGCTGCATGGTGAAGTCCATCGCGGGACGGCCGGTGAGGGAGGTGACGGTGGAGGGGCCGCGCCAGGTGGCGTGCCAGGTGGAGGGGAGGAGGGTGGAGGCGGGGGCGGGGGCCGGCGGCGGAGGAGCGGGCGGCGCTGTGGGCGTCGGCTGGGGCCAGGAGGTTGCGAGGGCGGCCGCGGCGGTGACGAGGAGGAGGGAGGGGCGGAGCATGGGGGATCATTCGCTGGCACGACCGCGGACTTCGGTGTTGACACGTATGGCTGAAAATGCCATACTTCTGCATATGCGGATGACCGTCAACATCGAGACGAAACTCATGCAGACTGCGGCGCGGCTCACCGGTATCGACGGCAAGACGTCGCTGCTGAAAGCCGGTCTTGAGGCTCTCATCGCCCGCGAAGCCGCGCGGCGCCTTGCGGCCATGGGCGGCATCGACCCCACGTTCAAGGCCCCGCCGCGGCGAAGGAAGAGCGCGTGATCCTGGTCGACACCTCTGTGTGGGCCGAGCACATCCGGTCGTCAGTCGTGGCGCTCCAAGGCGTGCTGGATCAAGGCGAGGCGGCAGTGCATGACTTTGTGATCGGCGAGTTGCTCCTGGGGCACATCAAGCGCGGCGCGACGTTCATGATGATGCTGGATCATCTCGCCCGAACACCCGCGTGCGAGCACGCCGAGGTCGTGGCGCTCGTCCGCTCGGCGAAGCTCGAAGGAACGGGGATCGGTTGGGTCGATGCCCACCTCATCGCGTCGTGCCGACTGGCCGGTGCGTCGCTGTGGACGCTCGATCGCGCCCAGCGCTTGGCGGCTGTTCGCGCCAACGTCACGGTCGTCTGACGCCATCGCCAAACGCCCCTACCCTGCCCCCCTATGGCCATTCTCGTCAACGCCCAGACCCGCGTCATTTGTCAGGGGATTACCGGCTCCTTCGGGGCCGTGCACACGAAGGGGTGCCTGCACTACGGCACGCAGTTGGTCGGCGGCGTCACCCCGGGCAAGGGGGGGACGAAGGACCCCAACGGGCTGCCGATTTTCGACACGGTGGAGCAGGCCGTGAAGGCGACGGGGGCGACGGCGACGATGATCTTCGTGCCGCCGAACTTTGCGGGGGACGCGATCCTGGAGGCGGCGGCGGCGGGGGTGACACTGGTGTGCGCGATCACGGAGGGGGTGCCGGTTCAGGACATGATCCGGGTGCGGGCGGTGCTGGATGAGATGAACGGGGTGTGTGGCGGCACAGGCGTCTCGCCTGTGTCGGGGGTGAAGGCCACAAGCGGGACGCCTGTGCCACCTCGCGTCACGCTGGTGGGGCCGAACTGCCCGGGCGTGATCACGCCGGGGAAGAAGACGGGGACGGGGGACTCGGGGAGCGATACGTATACGAGCCTGGGCAAGGGCGGTGGGGGGTGCAAGATCGGGATCATGCCGGGGTACATCCACACGCACGTGAGCGAGAGCAAACTGGGCAAGGCGGTGGGGATCGTCAGCCGGTCGGGGACGCTGACGTACGAGGCCGTGTGGCAGACGAGCCGGATCGGGCTGTGGCAGAGCGATTTCATGCACCCCGCCGACTACCGCGTTTCGCACGGCGTGTTCACGGACAGGCCCTAGCCGGCGTTGCAATGACGACGTGACGCTGGCCGCGTTCCGCGTGGTGGCGCGTCAGCTGACGGAGTGGCACACGCTGTCGGCGGCGTATGCGCTAGGCGCGCGCCCGGCGGCGGAGGAGGCCGCGCTGCGGGTCGTAGGCGACGGCGGCGAGGACGAAGCACGCAATGGCCGTGCCGGTGACGACCGCCAGCGACACGCCGGTGAACCGGCCATACGCGCCGAAGCGCATCAGTTCGACGGCGTGCGT
>CAZMCC010000094.1:0-15742 GCA_964564695.1 uncultured Phycisphaeraceae bacterium
CCCGAGCGGCCGATCACAGGCGGGACGCCTGTGCCACTGTTGTCGGACACAGGCGGGACGCCTGTGCCACCAGAGCCAGAGTCGTCGTTGTCGGCGAGGGCGCGAGCGATGAGGGCGGCGACCTGCTCGGCGCGCAGGCGGCGGGTGGGGAGGTGGCGGGCGCGGGGGCGGGGGCGGTGATTGCGCGGGGAATTCTCAGCGTCGGTTGTCGCGGGAGCATCGAAGTCCCCGAGCGGACTTCGATGGCACGTCGCACGCATCAGACTGGCGGCGGCACGGCGGGGCTCGATGGGGTCGGTGGCGGAGGTGGTGAGGGATTCGAGGGCGTGGATGGCCGTGATGCGGGTTCAGAGAGCAGGGTGGCGGGGGCGGCGATCACGATTGTGCCAGTATACGGGTTTTGGACTGGTTGTCAAGGGGGTGTTTGGGTATTCATGTAAGCGGTGATTTTGCAAGCGGTTACGGCGGTGCACAGTGCGCGGCGCGTCAGAACACCAAGATCGCAAAGCCGATCTTGGTGGCACGGATCGGGGGCGATCGTGATGCCACCTGCCGATCTTGATGCCACCTGCCCTGTTGTTCGGGACTGTCACAGATTCCCCCGCCGCTCCTGCTCATGCTCCAAGGCCTCGAACAGCGCCTTGAAGTTGCCCTTGCCGAAGCTCTGGCTGCCGCGGCGGCAGATGATCTCGAAGAACAGGGTCGGGCGGTCCTGGAGGGGCTTGGTGAAGAGTTGGAGGAGGTAGCCCTCATCGTCGGCGTCGACGAGGATGCCGAGCTTGTGGACGGCGGTGTGATCCTCTTTGACCGCCTGATGCCCATGCTGGGTGAGCATGGTGTTGACGCGGTCCCAGACCTTCTCGTAGTAAGCATCGGGGAGGGTGAGGAAGTCGACGCCGCGGGCGCGGAGGGCGGCGATGGAGTGGAGCTCATCGTCGGTGCGCAGCGCGAGGTGCTGGACGCCGGGGGTGTTGGAGTGCCAGTCGAGGTATTCCTGGACCTGGGACTTCTTCTTGCCGGGGGCGGGCTCGTTGATCGGCATCTTGATGAGGTTGTTGCCGGATGCCATGACCTTGGACATGAGCGCCGAGAAGTCGGTGGCGATGTCCTTGTCGTCGAAGTGCTTGAACATGGTGAACTCGAGGACGTCCTCGTACCACTTCACCCAGTGGTTCATGCGGCCGAGCTCGACGTTGCCGACGAGGTGGTCGACGTACTTGAGACCGGTCGGGTTCTTCTTGTTGTACTCGTTGATGGCGAGGACGCTCGAGACCGGGGCGTCGTGGCCGCTCGCCGGTGCGCCGGCCGTGACGCGCCGGTAGCCGGGGGCGAAGATGCCGCCCTGCTTGATCTTCGTGTGTTCGTAGTCGCCGGTGCGGGAGACGAAGGTGTGGACGACGCGCCCGTAGGTGCGGATGGCGGCGGTGGTGACGGTGCCGTGGGAGTCTTTGGTTGTGCGGGGCTCGTGGGCGGATGCGGCGCCGTTTTTGACGGCCCGTTCCCAGGCCTTCTCGGCGTCGAAGACGGTAAAGGCGACGTCCTTGACGCCGTCGCCGTAGAGGGCGACTTCCATGGCGGCGGGGTGCTCGTGGGTGAGCGGGCTGGTGAGGATGAAGCGGATGTTGCCCTGGGTGAGGAGGTAGTGGGCGGCGTCGCGTGAGCCGGTGGTGAGGTCGTTGACCTGGTCGATATGGAAGCCGAAGCACTGGGCGTAGAAGAGGGCCGCTTGCTTGGCGTTGCCGACGTAGAAGCGGACGTGGTCGACGTCGATGAGCTGGAGGGGGTCGGAGGTTTTGGTCGACGCGACGGAGGGGGAGGTGGGGGAGATGGTGGTCATGGTGGACTCCTTCGAATCTGATGCGCAATGGTAGAGCAGGCTCGGGGCGAGGACGCCTGAGCTGAGGCTTGGCGAAGCTCAGGGTTTAGCAGGAAAACAACCGTGGGTGCAAGCAACCCGGACCTTCGCAAAGCCTCAGGTCCGGCGTCCCAATCAGGCCACTGGCTGCTTCGCGGCCGGCCTCAGCCACCGGGTCAGCGCGGGGTCGTTCGCGTCGGGGTACTTGCGGCGAATCGCCGCGGCGATCAGACCCATGAAGAGCGGCTGGGGGTGGAGCGGGCGGCTGGTGAGTTCGGGGTGGAACTGGCCGGCGATGAAGTAGGGGTGGGAGACGTTGGGGGCCGCGGCGGTCGCTTCGCGCGGGAGCTCCATGATCTGCATGATGGGCTGGCGCGGGTGGCGGCCGGAGAAGATGAGGCCGTGCTGCTCGAGTTGCTTGATGAACTTGGGCTCGACCTCGTAGCGGTGGCGGAAGCGTTCGCGGACCTGGGGGCCGCGGGGGGACGGGATGGTGATGCCGGCGGTCTGGTAGAGGAAGGTGGCGAGGGAGCCCTTGGTGAGGTCGACGTCCTGGCCGCCGAGGCGCATGGTGCCGCCGAGGCCCTCGATGCGCTTCTGGTCGGGGAGCTCGGAGATGACGGGGTTGGGGGTGCGCTGAGCGAACTCGGTGGAGTCGGCGTCGGAGAGGCCCAGGACGCTGCGGGCGAACTCGATGACGGCGACCTGGAAGCCCAGGCAGATGCCCAGGTAGGGGATGTGGGACTCGCGGCAGTGGCGGGCGACGCGGATCTTGCCTTCTACGCCGCGGGCGCCGAAGCCGCCGGGGACGATGACGGCGTCGAAATCGGTGAGCGCGCCGGCGACGTTGTCGTCGGAGATGTTGGTGGTCTCGGTCCAGCGGGCGTCGATGTCGACGCCGAGCGAGACGGAGCAGTGCTCGAGGGCCTTGTCGATGGACGCGTAGGCGTCGCGGAGGCCGGCGTACTTGCCGGTGATGCCGATGGTCACTGCACGCGGCTTGGTGGCGCTGAGGCGGCGGACGAAGCCCATCCACTGCTCGCGGTTCTTGTCCTCGGCGCGGTTGTCGACGCGGTCGTGCAGCTGCAGCATGCTCAGCACTTCGCGGTCGAGGCCTTCCTGGCGCATCTCGTTGGGGATGGAGTAGACGCTCGGGCGGTCGTGCATGCTGAAGACGCGGCGCATCGGGACGTTCGAGAACATCGCGATCTTCTGGAGCACCGAGTCGGTGCACAGCTCGGGGGAGCGGCACCCGATGATGTGCGGCTGGATGCCGGCTTCCATCAGGCGCTTGATGCCGAGCTGGGCGGCCTTGGACTTCTGCTCGCCCAGCGACTGGGGCTTGATGACGTAGGTGAGGGCGACGAAGCAGGTGGAGTGCTCGCCCTCTTCGAAGGCGAGCTCGCGGAGGGCCTCGATGTAGAAGCCGTTCTCGTAGTCGCCGACGGTGCCGCCGACCTCGACGAACACCACGTCGGCTGGTTTTCCGTTGCCGTCGCCGTGCATGGCGAGTTCGCGGATGCGGCGTTTCACCTCGCCGGTGACGTGGGGGATCATCTGGACGTCGCGGCCGAGATAGGCGCCGTGGCGTTCGCGTTCGAGGATGTGCGAGAAGATCTGGCCGGAGGTGGTGAAGTTCTTGCGGGAGAGGTTTTGATCAAGCAGGCGCTCGTAGGTGCCCAGGTCCATGTCGCACTCGGTGCCGTCGTCCAGGACGAAGACTTCGCCGTGGCGATAGGGGTTGAGGGTACCGGCGTCGATGTTGAGGTAGCCCTCGAGCTTCATGGGGGCGACGACGAGGCCCTTGTCCTTGAGGAGCTTGGCGAGGCTGGAGGCGAAGATGCCCTTGCCCAGGCCGGACATGACGGTGCCGAAGACGGCGACGTACTTGGTGCGGCCGGGCTTGTACCCGTCGGGGACGGGGGAGTAGAACTCGGTGGAAACGGACTGTGCGCCGACGCCGGCGAGCAGCTCGGCGGCCTCGGCGGTGGACTCGCCCGCGCTGTCCGGGTCGTCGTCGGGCGCGGGGCCGGGGGCGCCGGCCCCCCCAACGCCGTTGCGGCCGGCGCCAGCGACGGCGCGCGGCGGCTGAAGGTCCAACGCCTCAAGGGCGTCGGACTGGTCGGTGGTGGGGGTGCTGGTGGTGATGGGTTTGGGACGAACGGCGGGAGTCTGAACAGCGCCGAGGGGCATTGGACATGGTATCAGGCAAAGGGAGCGTTTTCTTTTTTCCCGGCGCGGAACGCCTCCCCCTCGCTTGCTCGGCTGGACGCCGAGCAAGCATTTCCCCCTCCGCGTTGCGGAGGGGGATCAGGCTGCGACGGGAGGGGAGTTTGGCGGTAGACTGGGCTTCTCTCCTGGGCGGGGTGTCGCGGAGGCTGCCATGACGCGGGCTTTTGTGTGGTTGATTGTGGGATTGGTTGCGGGCGCGAGCACGACCGTCGCAAAGCCGACGGCCGTGGCACCCGGGCAGCCGGCTTCCGATGCTCCCTCTCCCGCGGCGACCCCCGCGACCCCCACCATCGTGGACGACCCGCGGATTGACGCGGCGACCGGGCGCGACAAGCGCGTTTGGCCGCCGGACCCGCTGTTTGACTACATCAACATGCGGCTGGATATGGACATCCCCACGATGCTGGAGCCGAAGTTCACGGCCCGGCAGACGATGGTCTTTGAGGCCGTGGGGAGCGCGAGGGACTCGATCCGGCTGGACGCGGGTCCCGGGCTGACGTTTACGGCGGCGGCGGTGAACGGGAAGGCGGCGCGGTTTGCGCGCGACCTGACGAAGGGGTCGGAGTCGGTGACGGTGTTCTTCGAGCAGGCGGCGCAGCCGGGCAAGCCGGTGACGATGACGCTCGACTACGACGCGGACAAGCCCGGGGGCGGGGGGGCGGGGCTGTCGTGGTCGAAGGACAACAAGGACACGCCGGAAGAAGACTGCATGTTCCACAGCCAGGGGGAGCCGGAGGCGAACCACCTGTGGTTCCCGTGCCACGACTTCCCGAACGAGCGTCTGGCGACGGAGATCTGCGTGACGGTGCCGGCGGGGTACCAGGCGGTGAGCAACGGGCGGCTGGTGAGCCAGGCGAAGATCCCGAGCAAGGACAAAGGGGGGACGCGGACGCGGTATCACTGGCAGCAGGCGCTGCCGCACGCGACGTATCTGGTGACGTTGGTGGTGAGCAAGTTTGACGTGGTGGACGTGGGCGGACCGGAGAGCGCGTACCCGGGGCTGTGGTTCCCGGTGTACGGGCCGCTGGGGTCGGGGGAGGCGCTCCGGGGGATCTTCGCGAACACGCCGGAGATGGTGAAGCTGTTCGAGGAGCTTCTGGACGAGAAGTACCCGTGGGACAAGTACGCGCAGGTGATCGCTAGGGACTTCAACTTCGGGGCGATGGAGAACACGTCGGCGACGACGTTTGCGCCGCAGTTTGCGCAGGGGCGTCCGGGGTCGTACGACGGGATCATCGCGCACGAGCTTCTGCACCAGTGGACGGGGGACCTGGTGACGACGCGGGGGTGGGAAAATCTGTGGCTGAACGAGGGGTGGGCGAGCATGGGCGAGGCGCTGTGGGCCGAGCACAAGCGCGGGGCGGAAGGGTATCAGCGGGCGATGTTCGGCTTCGTGGCGCGGGAGCGCGGGTCGAGCGCGGACACGGCGGCGCCGCGGTCGAGCGCGATGGTGTCGCACCGGTACACGGACCCGGACGCGCGGTTCTTCGCGCCCAACAACGTGTACAGCAAGGGGGCGTGCGTCCTGCACATGCTGCGGCAGCGGCTGGGGGACGAGATCTTCTGGAAGGGCGTCCGCCTGTACATCGACCGGAACAAGTTCCAGCAGGCGGAGACCGGCGACTTCATGGCGGCCTTGGAAGAGGCGAGCGGGCAGAGTCTGGAGCGGTTCTTCCAGCAGTGGTGCTACCGCCCGGGCATGCCGAAGCTCAACGTCGAGTACAGCTATGACGACGTGCACCAGAAGTTCACGATCGTGATCGAGCAGACGCAGAAGATCGACGCGGACAACCCGGCGTACGCGCTGTCGATCCCGGTCTATCTCGAGTGGAAGGACCAGCCCGAGAGCAATTCCAAGGCCGAGAGCAGGTACGTGTACGTTGACACGAACGTGAAGCGGATCGAGTCGACGTTCACGATGGACCGCAAGCCGGACCAGGTGATGCTCGACCCGTTCGTGTCGAACCTGGCGATTGTGACAGTGGCGAAGCCGCTGGCGATGTGGGTCGACCAGCTCGAGAGCGGGCCGACGCTGTTCGCGAAGGCGGAGGCGATCGGTGTGCTCGCGGGGATGGACGATCCGGTCGCGGCGGCGGCGCTGGCGAAGGCGACGGGGGACTCGACGCTGGCGCCGGAGCTTCGGGACGCGGCGCTGGCGGGGCTTGAGGCGCACCAGGACCGGTTCGGGTCGCTGGCGGCGCGGTTGGTTGTGCCGGGGACGCCTTCATGGGCGCGCGGGCTGATGACGGGGGTGATCAATGACTAAGGGCCAATCGATGATGCGTGCGATGCTGGTCGTGGCGGCGGTGGTGAGCGTGCTGGCGTGCGTGGTCCGTGCGGACGACGAGTACTCGTGCGAGCACTGCCGTCGCGAGCGGGCGGAGCGGATGGCGGAGCTGGAGCAGCCGGGCGGCGCTGCGCGCACGCGCGACGCGACGTTTGACGAGGCGACGGGCAAGGACAAGCTGAACTATCCCCCGCACAAGTTCGTCGACATCCGGTCGATGAAGCTGCGGGTCGCGATCCGCGACATGCAGACGCCGCTGCTGGTCGGGCAGGTGGCGTACGAGGTGTCGCCCGCGGCGCGTTCGGTGAGCGAGTGGACGATCCAGGCGGGGCCGCCCGAGTCGATGGCGATCGGCGAAGTGCGGATGGTGCGCGGTGCGCGACCGGGCGCGAGCGTCGAACCGGAGGTCCTGAACTACACGCGCGAGCGCGGCGCGGTGACGCTGCGGTTCGATCCGCCGCTGGCGGCGGACGAGTCGGGCCCGCCGGCGCGGATCACGATTCCGTACGTGCTGCGCGATCCGCCGGACGGGCTGCACTGGACGCTCGAGGGCGCGGCGTGGCCGGATCGCCCGGCGCAGATCCACTCGCAGGGACAGGCCGAGAGCAACCACTTCTGGTTCCCGTGCCACGATTTCCCGAACGAGCGGATGGCGACGGAGCTCGAGGTGACGGTGCCGACGGGGTTCATGGTGAGCTCGAACGGGCGGCTGGTGGAGCGGATGCAGGGCTGGGCGCCGTGGGCGACCAAGAGCCTGTTCCCGGCTCCGGACCCGGGGCAGGCGGAAGTGATCCCGTGGGAGAGCGCGGAAGTGCCCGACGACGGCAAGCCGCGCCCGTGGGACGCCGCGAGCGGGACCTCGTACGAGACGTGGCACTGGTCGCTCGAGCGCGGGCACGTGAGCTATCTCGTGTCGATGGTGGTGGGGAAGTTTGACGTTGTTGACGTGGGCGGGCGGGTGCCGGCGGTGGGTGGGGTGGGGGGCGACCCGGCGCGGAAGCTGTCGCTGCCGGTGTACGTGCCGCCGGGCAAGGGCCCGATGGTGAAGCAGACGTACGGGCGCACGCTCGAGATGATCAAGCTGTTCGAGACGAAGCTGGACGAGGCGTACCCGTGGGGCGATCGCTATGCGCAGCTCGTGGTGCACAACTTCGGGGCCGGCGGGATGGAGAACACGGGCGCGACGTCGATGTACGACCTCGCGTACTTCGACAAGACGGCGCTGCTCGACGGCGACCTCGACGGGCTCATCAGCCACGAGCTGGGGCACCAGTGGTTCGGCGACCTGCTCACGTGCAACTCGTGGGAGCACATCTGGCTGAACGAGGGCTTCGCGACGTACATGTCGGACCTGTGGTTCGAGCACCGCGACGGGCGCGAGGCGTACGACGCGATGATCTGGGGGCACCACCGGGGCCTGGCGTCGGGCGACAGGGCCGAGGCGCCGTTCCGGCAGGGGATGGCGAGCAAGGCGTACGAGAACGCGTGGGAGGCGTTCCGGCGCGGGGCGAACCCGTATCCCAAGGGCGCGTCGGTGCTCGCGATGCTGCGGGCGAAGATGGGCGACGACGTGTTCTTCAAGGGGATGGCGGGGTATGTCGACAAGTTCAAGGAGAAGACGCCGCGGACGGCGGACTTCCGGCGCTCGATGGAGCAGGCGAGCGGCTACAGCCTGCAGCGGTTCTTTGACCAGTGGGTGCTGCGTCCGGGCGTGCCGAAGGTGAAGGTGACGACGTCGTACGACGAGTCGCAGCGGGCGCTGACGGTGACGGTGGCGCAGACGCAGCCGGTCGACGGGTATAACCCGGCGTTCGAGCTGGACGTGCCGATGGTGATCGGGCTGAGCGACGGGACGACGATCCGGCCGCGGGTGAAGTTTGATACCAAGGAAGCGTCGCTGACGATCGGCGGCGTGGCGCCCGCGCGCTGGGTGAACGCGGACCCGGAGCAGACGCAGCTCGTCGACTACGACGTCGTGCAGAGCGCGACGGCGTGGACCGAGGTGCTCAGCGCGGGCGGCCCGCTGGGCGGACGCCTGCGTGCGGCCGAGGCCCTGGGGAAGGTGAATTCGGACTCGAGCGAGGCGGACGAGGCGAGCACGGCCCTCCTGAGCGTGCTACGCGACCGGGACATCAACCGGACGCTGCGGAGCGAGACGGCGGAGTCGCTGGGCAAGCTCGGACGCGTGGAAGAGCTGATGAACGTGCTGTCGTCACGCGACGTGTCGGATGCGCGGGTGCGTCGGAGCGTGGTGTCGGCGATCGGGGCGCCGTATCGCGTGAGCGCGAGTCCCTCAGCGACACCCGTCTCGCCCCGGGCGGCCGGGCTCAGCGAGACTGCCGCGGACGTGCTGGCGAACGTGGCGGCTCGCGACGAGTCGTATGGCGTGCGCGGCGCGGCGGTGCGGGCGCTGGGGTCGATGAAGGCCACGCGGCACCTGCCGGTGGTGCTGGCGGCCCTGACGGTGGAGAGCCAGAACGACCAGATCCGCCAGGCGGCGCTGCAGGCCGTGGCGGACATGGACGAGCGGGCCGGGTTCGACGCGGTCCTTGAGTACACGAGGCCCGGGTGGTATTCGCGGACGAGGCCGGACGCCGTCGAGGCGGTGGCGAAGCTCGCGAAGCACGACCCGGAGCGGGCGTACACGACGATGGTGGACCTGTTGAACGACAGCGAGGGTCGCACGGCCCAGAGCGCGGGGGCGGCGCTGGTGACGATCAAGGATCCGCGCGGCGTGGCGGTGCTCGAGGAATACGTGCAGACGCAGCGGAAGAAGGGGGATGAGTCGTCGGCGAAGGCCGGCGAGCGGTGGGTGAAGTCGCTGAAGGACAAGCTGTCGGGGGCGTGAGGGAGTTGGGAGCGGGGGGTGAGAGTGCATGGGCAGGCTGCCGTTCAATCGGAGCGGGGAGGGTGGTGCGGGCGCGGGGGGCTCTGCGCCCGCGATTCCCGCGACCTACACCGTGTCGCAGCTCGCGACGCTCGTGGAGGGGGCGCTGCGCGAGAAGCTCCCGGGCCGGCTGCGCGTGGTGGGGGAGGTGTCGCAGTTCAAGGCGCGGACGCACTGGTACTTCGACCTGAAGGACGCCGGGGCGGTGATGGCGTGCGTGATGTGGGAGACCGCTGCGCGGCGCGTGGGGGCGGGGGGGTTTGAGCCGGCGCCGGGGCAGCAGGTGGTGGTGACGGGGCGCGTCGAGTTCTGGGGCAAGGGCGGGCGGACGCAGGTCTACGTCGAGAACATCGAGCCGGTGGGGGCGGGGGCGGCGGACCTGGCCCTCAAGAAGCTGGTGGAGGAGCTGCGCGGGCTGGGGTGGCTGGATGTGGGTCGCAAGCGGCGGCTGCCGGCCTTTCCTCGCCGGGTGGCGGTGATTACCAGCAAGACGGGGGCGGCCCTGGCGGATGTGCTCGACACGATGCGGAAGCGCTGCCCGCGGGTGGAGGTGGCGCTGGTGGATGTGCGGGTGCAGGGGGAGATGGCGGCGGCGGAGGTGGCGCGGGCGATTCACTGGGTGAGCGTGAATGCGGTGGCGTTGGGAGTAGACGCCGTGCTGCTGACGCGGGGCGGGGGGAGCAAGGAAGACCTCGCGGCGTTCAACGAGCGGGTGGTGGCGGAGCAAATCGTCAAGTGCAGCGTGCCGGTGGCGTGCGCGATCGGGCACGAGACGGACACGACGCTGGCGGAGCTGGTGGCGGACGAGCGGTGCGCGACGCCGACTCAGGCGGCGATGCGGCTGACGCCGGACGTCGTGGCGCTGGGGGAGCAGGTGGATCAGCTGGCGTCACGCGTGCGCGGGGCGCTGGTGCGCGAGGTGCGCGGGGAGCGGGAGCGCGTCGAGGGGCGCGTGCGCACGCTCGCGGCGGCGGCACGCCGGGCGTGGAGCGATCGGGAGCGCCGCGTGGAGCGCGCGAGCGCACGGCTGGAGAGGCATCGGCCGGGGGCCGTGTATGAGCGGCGGCGGGCGGTTTTGGAGTTGCGCACGGGGGAGCTGCGCGGGGCGATGCTGGCGATGCTGCGCGGGAGCGGCGTGGAGGCGCTGGCGCAGCGGTTGGCGATGGCGGGTGAGCACAGCGTGGCCCGGTGGCGCGGTCACATGGCGGCGCTGGAGCGGCAGCTGCGGCTGGTGGGCCCCGAGAGTGTGCTGGCGCGGGGATTTTCTGTGACGTTCGACGCGAAGGGCACGGTGGTGCGCCGGGCGCAGGACGTGAAAGCGGGGGAGACGCTGAGCACAAAGCTCGCGGAGGGGACGGTGGAGTCGACGGTGAAGGGGGTGAGCGAGATCGGGGTGCGGCACGGGAGGGGGAAGAAGAAGCGGGAGAAGGAGGAGGGGGGGCCGGGGTTGTTTGGGGGGAGCGGTTGATCCGAGCCTCCCGCGCAAGCGGGAGGTCCTGGGCGCGCGCACGTCCAACACCTCCCGCTCGCGCGGGAGGCTCGGATCATGCGGGCCGCTGCACGAAACTTCTGGCCTGCCACAGGCACGGGAACGCGTGGGTGAGGTGCGGAGCTTTCTCGGCCGCGGTCGTTGTTCGCAAATACGCGATGCCGCCGCCGCCGGTGCCGCGGCGCATGCCGATCTGTTGTTCGACGAAGCGGATGTGGTGGTCGCGCCAGCGGAGGGTGGCGGCGTCGAGGGCGAGGCAGGAGTGGAGGAACGTCGCGAGGGGCGAGTGGTCGAGCTCCATCTCGAAGAGGGCGGCGACGATGGTCTCGCGGTGGGCCATGGCGCGGTCGAGGGAGCGGATCGAGTCGCTGAGGCGTTCGCGGGCGGAGGGGTCGAGGGTGCGGGGGGAGAGGCCGCGGTAACCGTCGGCGATGGCGCCGGCGAGGGCGCGGGCGGCGAAGTCGTCGAGGCGGGCGGCGGTGAGGTCGGGGAGGTCGAAGGCGCGCTGAGTGGCGGCGTAGGCGGGATCGTTGCGCCAGCGGTACGCGGCGTTGAGCAGGGCGTAGACGAGGTCACGCAGCGACGGCGCGGCGTAGCGGGCGGCGACGCGGGCCTGCTGCCAACGCGGCAGCGCGTAGTGGAACGACTGGAATCGCAGCGGCGCGGGCGTCTGTTCGGTGGGGCGGAGGATGCCCTTGGGGAGCGGCTCTTCGCCGGGGGCCGGATCGGAGGAACCCCCAGGTGGTGCGATCTTGTCGCGGTTGAGCTCGCGCAGGCCGAGGGTGAGTTCGAGTTCGCGGAACTGGCCGGAGCCGAAGCCGCTGGCGGGCTGGAGGCGGTCGCGGAAGATGAGGAACTGGGCGGGGGTGAGCGTGGTGAGGACGTCGAAGAACGGGATGGTGCAGAGCAGGGCCTGGCGGGCCCGTTCGACGCGGGCGGTCCAGCGGGCGAGGGTGGGGATGAGCTCTGGGTTGGCGAGGGTGGCGAGCGGGAGGCCGGGGTCTTCGTGGAGGCGCCCGGGTGCGTTGACGTTGTGCAGCGGCTGGCGGGCCTGGTCGTCGGCGGCTTCGGCGCCAGAGACGACGCGCGCGATCGCGGGGAAGCGGCTCGGATCGAAGCCGGGGGTGTCGTCGTCGCGGCGCGAGTCGAGCTCGACGCGGGGGAGGCCCCCCCCCCCCCCCCCCCCGGCTTTTGGGGCGCCCCCGCCCCGGGCGCCCCCGGGGGCACCGAGCCGAGCTCGTGGATGATGAGGGCGAACCAGACCTCGAAGGCCTGGTGGGTGCGGATGAAGAGGACCTCGTCGTGGTTCCAGGGAGATTCGGAAGGCCAGTCGTCGCCGGGCTGCCATGCCGCGGGGGGGACGGGCCAGTCGGGGGCGGCGACGCCGGTGGGGAGCGCGGGGAGTCGCAGCGCCTCGACGACGGCGCGGTCGTTGATGTAGTCGGCGTAGAGGAGGGGTTTGGGTTTGGGGGGAGGGGGGGCCATTGGGGGACGATATTCCGGTGAGTGGGGTGTGAACGAGGCGGAGCGCGAGCGTGGGATGGGAGGTGCTGCGCGGGGAAGTTGTTGGTTGCGGAGCGACGAAGGAGCGAGAGGAGGCGGAGCCCTCACCCCTCGCCCTTTCCCTCGGTCAAAGCCCCGAGGGAGAGGGGGGCGGTGGTCTTGATGGCGTGGAGGCCTTGACATGGAGCGGTACCATGGGCCACAAATCAAATCGGAGCAACTCATGGGGATGATGTCGAGCGTGCGGACGGGTGGATTCGCGGTTGTGATGCTGGTGTTGGCGACAGTTCTCACGCCGTCGCCGGCGTCCGGGCAACAGAGCGCCCGGCAGGTTGGGGACGCGCTCGCCAAGGCGCGGCTGGTGTACGAGGACGAGATGCAGAAGCTGCGGGACGCCGTGCTGACCGAGGAGGCGCGGGTTCGGGAGGGGATCAAGTACATGGAGAAGGGGCCGGAGCCGCAGAAGCGTCCGGGCGGGCGGCCGGCGCCGAAGCCGTCGAAGCCGCCCGCGCCGCCGCCGGCGCGGCGGCGCGGTGAAGTGCGCCAGGGAGATGTGTGGCCGGAGAAGCTGCAGGACACGGACGAGAAGAAGTTCGCGGCGATCAAGCAGAAGTTGCTCGACGCATACGGCGTGGCGATCGACGGGTATGACGCGATGAAGAATGAAGAGCTGCGCGAGGCCGTGGCGGGCGAGCGGCGTCGGTTCCAGGCGGCGCCGGACGTGCGCCCGTGGGATCAGAACCTGCTGTTCCATGGGACGGGGACGGCGACGATCAAGGCGGGGGGGAACCCGATGATCTATCCGCTCAAGTACGGCGGGGACTATCGGCTCCAGATGCGGGGGCGCTGGCTCAACAGCAAGAAGGGCGTGATGCAGCTCGAGGTGCCGGTGCGTGAGGGGACCGGGCCGTGGTCGAGCCGGAGTATGGCGCCGACGGGAGCATCCTGATCATGCTCACGGTGCAGGACGGGGCGGTCTCGCCGGACCTGGGGATCATGCGCCCGGTGGATGTGACGCGCACCGCGCCTGGCAAGAACCGGGACATCGTGTTCCGAGTGAAGGAAGGGACGCTTGAGCTCACGCTGATGACGATCAAGGGGTTGGGTGCGGCGGATAAGAAGCCGGAGGAGGTTGAGGTCCGCGCCGGGAGCACGCTGAGCGGGACGCTCGCGATGTTCAAGGGCGCACAGGCCAAGCCCGTCGCGGAAGGGTCGGTCGTTTCGCTGACGCCGACGGAGCTCGTGATGCGCCACAAGCTGCCCGAGAGCGGGACGCCGGTGGTGTGGAAGTTCAAGCGCGACGGGGAGCTGCTGTTTGTGACGTCGTTCGAGGTCGAGGGGGGCGGAGACTCGGGGGGCTACAAGCTCAAGAAGGGGCGCGGGTTCGGCATCGATATGCCGCCGATCCCGGGGCAGGCGCAGCCGGAGGGGCGGATCGACGGCGGGACGATCCGGTGGACGTGCGTCCTTGTGAAACCGGAACCGGGAAGGCCGATTGAGATGACGAAGGGGGAACAGGTCACGGTGGAGCTGACGGTGGTGAAGTAGGGGGGTGCCATCACCGCCGCGCCGCTTCGCCGTGGCGCGTGGTGGTTGGGGTTGGCCGTGAGAGTGCGGCAGCTCGACGTTCGATAGCTGTCCCGCACCCGCACCACGCGCCGCGTCAGAGCCCGCGGCGGGTGGTGGCACCCCTGGATGACTACCATGTCCGCGGCTGGAAGCGAGCCACCGGATCCGCGGGAAGGGCGTAGCCCACTTCGTTCACCCAACTCGATGTTGTTCTCGCACGTTCTTCGTGCCACCGGTTGCGGATCCCGGTGAACTGCATGGAGAACCACCGTGACCACGCTTCCGTCCCGTCCGAATCTGGACCACCTTCGTCGTCAGGCCAAGGCGATGCTCGCCGCGATTGGCGAGGGCGACCTGAAGGCGATCGCGACCATCACGCGGCACCTGCCGGCGGCCAAGGGCATGAAGCCCGGCGCGGTGAAGGGCGCCGGCTTTCGGCTCGCCGATGCGCAGGCGGCGATCGCGCGGCAGAGCGGGTTTGAGAGTTGGCCGCGGCTGGCCCGTCACGTCGAGCAGTTGCGGGCGCTCGAGGGGACGTGGGGGTTTGTGTCGCTCGAAGTTGACGGTAACGCCGTGCCGCCGATGGCGATGTCGGGCTCGCGCATTCTCATTGATGGGGACCGGTTCCGGACCGAGTCGCCCGAGGCGGTCTACGAGGGCGTGTTCAATATTGACGTAGAGGCTGAGCCGCACGGCATCGACATCGAGTTTGTCGCGGGGCCGGAGGCGGGGAACTGGAACTACGGGATCTTCCGGCTGAGCGGCGACACGCTGGAGATCTGTCTCGACATGAACGGCAAGCCGCGGCCGAAGGCGTTCAAGACGTCGGCACCTCCCGCGGGGAGCGGGCAGGCGTACGAGGTGCTGAAGCGGACGTCGGGGACGCGGCCGGAGGCGGTGACGGGGGGGACGGGGGGGACGGCGCCGGAGAAGGCGGCGAGCACGCCGGCGGCGGCGGGTGATGCTGCGGCGTTCGCGTTCGTGGCGTCGGTGACGCTCACGAAACTGCAGGGGGAATGGACGGCCGAGCGGGTCGTGCGCGACGGGCAGGAGCTGCCGGCGTTCATGCTCAAGACGGGGAGGCGCTCGGCGAAGAACAACGAGGTGAAGGTGGGCTTCGGCGGGCAGGTGATGATCGATGCGCTGGTGCGGATCGACGAGGGCGCTTCGCCGATGCAGGTGGATTACTTGCTGCGGGGTGGGGGGGCGGGTGCGGGCAAGGGCTCGGTGCAGCATGGGATCATGGAGTGGCGCGGCGATGTCGCGTGGTTCTGCATGGGGGCGCCGGGGCAGGAACGGCCGGGGGACTTTGAGTGTGCGCCCGGCAGCGGACGGACGCTGAGCGCGTGGCGGAAGAAGAAATGAACGATCGGGCGCCACTACCGGCGGCTTTGGGCCGGTAGTGGTTTCCCCTTTCGTGCAAGGGGCCTCGTCAGGAAGGCGAGGAAAGAGGTTCACCACGGAGGACACGGAGATCACGGAGGAAGATGGAGGAAGGCAAGGAAGCTTGTGAATTGAATCTCAAGGCTCTCTCTTTCTCGTCTTATCCGACGCCGTGCCCTTCGTGTTCTCCGTGGTGAATCTTCTCTGCTTTGGCCGCGTCCTTCCTTTCGAGGTGAGGAGCGGTCTTTCTCTTGCTTGGGGGCGCGGAGCACTACCGGACCAGAGCGGCCGGTAGTGGCACCCGGCGGGCGTCGAGCGCGTCAAAACCCCGCGATGTGGGCTCGCGGGTGTGAGCGACGATTCACAGGCGCGCGCCGCTGCGGTTCACTGCGCGGCGGCATGATGGAGTGTCTCGATCTCCATCGCGATCTCCTTTCGCCGTGTCCCGACCGTCGTGGCGCGCGAAGACGAGAAGCGTCACCTCATACAGACAGGACACGTTCATGAGTAACGATACGAATCGCGTGCGCGATCTCA
>CAZMCC010000095.1:0-15574 GCA_964564695.1 uncultured Phycisphaeraceae bacterium
CTCGGACTTGACTTCGGCCGGGTCTTCATAGACGTGGCTACATTCCGGCGCCCCTCCGGGGCGAAGGCAGCGGCCTGCACGTCGATCCGAGTCGCCCTACTTGAACGCTTCGTAATCCTTGCCCAGCAGGCTCGTCGCCACCTTGAGCTTCATGATCTCATCGGTGCCTTCGTAGATGCGGCACACGCGGACGTCCTGCAGGTGGCGGAAGGGGCGGTACAGCTCGCTCCAGCCGCGCCCGCCGAAGACCTGCACGGCGTGGTCGCACGCGGCCCACGCCGCGTTGCTCGCGTGGAACTTGGCCTGGGCGACGCGGGTGTCGGCTTCCTTGAGCAGCTCCTTGTCGCCGGGGGCCTGCTCGCTGGCTTCCTTCGCGATCGCGGCCCGCTCGATCATCGCGTCGCTGGTGGCGCGGGCCATCTCGATCATCGCTATGTGCTCCTGCACGAGCTGGTGGCGGCCGATTTCTTTGCCGTGCTGCTTGCGCTGGCGGGCGTAGGTGATGACCTCGTCGAGGCAGTCCTCGATGGCGCCCAGGCAGCCCGACGCGACGCTGAGGCGCCCGCTGACGAGCGTGTGCATCGCGATGCGGAAGCCTTCGCCTTCGGTGCCGAGCAGGTTGTCGGCGCGCACGGGGTGATCGGTCATCTCAAACATCGCGGTGTCGGAGGTGTACATGCCGGGCTTGGCGTGGAGCTGCTCGGCGTTGAAGGTGTCGGCGTGGGTGAGATTCGCGCCCTCGCCCTTCTTGCCGGTGTCGACGATGAACGCGGACATGCGGCGCTCGGCGCCGATCTTGTCGGCGGGGAACGCGAACACGACCACGGCGTCGGCGATGAAGCCGTTGGAGATCAGGTACTTGACGCCGTTGAGCAGGTACTTGTCGCCAACCTTCATATAGGTGGTCGTGCCTTCGAGCGGGTTGGAACCCGCGTCGGGTTCGGTGAGGCCGAAGGCGAGGATGAGGTCGCCGGTGCAGCTCTTGGGGAGGTAGCGCTGTTTCTGGTCTTCGGTGCCGTACTTGAGGATCGGGTACTGGCCGATGGAGGTCTGGCCGCTGAAGAAGGTGCGGGGGCCGGTGCCTTCCTTGTTGATGCGGGCGAGCATCTTGGCGTAGGTCCAGGAGTCGGCCCCGCGTCCGCCGTATTTTTCGGGGACGGGCATGCCGCAGATGCCGTACTTCTTGGCGAGCTTCATGATCTCGGGGTTGAAGACGCGTTCGACGTAGGCGAGCTCCTCGATGGGGCGGAGCTCCTTGCAGTAGGCCTCGACGTCGGCGATGAGCTTGGCACGCTTGGCGCTGTCCATGCCGCCGGTCCAGCCCGTCATGCGGGCGGGGGCGGCGGTGTGGGCGTGGGTGGTGGGCTGGGAGGACGGGGCGGTCGTCGAGGACATGGGGGAATCTCTCCGGGGCGAGCGGCCGGCTCGCGCGAATGCGATTCTAGGGAGTGAATGGTGAGTGGTGAATGGTGAGCAGGAAAGCAGATGCGTCGGCGCGGTCTCGATTGCCCCACTCACTCCTCATCATTCACCACCCACTCCTCAGCCGCCCCCAAACACTTCCCGCGTCGGCAGGCACAGCACGGGCTTGCCGCTGAGGCGGGCGATTTTCTCGGCTTGGCCGCGGTCGCTCTCGATGAAGAGCGTGTGCGGGCGGGCCTTGTAGACGTCGGCCTTGAACGAGCCGTGGACGCCGAGGCGCTGGCGGGTGGCCTTGTCGGGGAGGTCGAGCAGGACGAGCTCGGCGTACTGGATGCCCTCGCGGGCGAGCCACTCTTCGGTGTGCCTGCGGTACTTCTCGAGGCGGGCGGAGACGAGGGTGCCGATGCGGCGCGTGCATGCGTAGAGCGGGAGCGTGTCGCGCATGAAGCACTCGTAGACGGGGCCGTCGTCGTTCTGCTCCTCGGTGGGGTCCTCGCACAGGATGCCGTCGATGTCGACGCAGGAGCGTTCGAGGATGACGTGGTGCATCACGTTCCACTCCCAGACGCGCGGCTGGTTCACGACCTCGAGGTGCATGTCGACCATCGACGCGGAGTGGGTGGTGGCGTAGACACTGAGGTACGTGAGCTTGTGCGGCACGCGCAGCTCGGCGAGACGCTGCTTCACCCTCGTGAGCTGCGTGCCCGAGAGCACGCTGTCGTCGACCACGAGCACGTGGCGCGGCGAGCGCAGGTAGTCGGCCGGGTCGCCCCACGCACGCCGTTCGCCCGAGCCGAGCAGGCGACCCGCGAGCAGGCCCTCGACGTCGGTCATCGGCTTGTTGAGGTGCAGCGCGATCATGCTCGCGGGGAGCAGGCCCGAGCGCGGGATCGCGGCGATCACGTCGACGTCGCGCGGGATCCGGTGCAGGTTCCGTGCGATGAGGGCGCCGAGGTCGGCGATGCTGCGGAAGTTCAGGGCGGGGGCGGGCGCGGCGGCTTGAGCGGTCGGGGAGACGGACGTGGGTTCACTCGCACCACTCACGTTTCCCCCCCCACCGCTTTTCCCACGTCCGGCTTCACCCCCCGGAAGCCGAGATTGATCCACCCGTGGTCGTCGGCCCGGACCTGCGAGCGGTCGAGCCGCTGCACGTCGACGAGGCCGGCGTCGCGCATCACCTTCTCGAGGCGGCGCGGCGAAAACAAGGCCCGGTGCCAGTTCGGGCTCGCGTAGTTCGCGTTCGGGGGGCCGTCGCCGTACGTGAACACGCGCCCCGCGGCCCACACACACGGGTCCCGCTCGGGGTTGAAGCGGTACCACCCGTCGTTGATCGTGCGGTCCTCGACGCCGTCTTCGGCGTCGACAAACGCGCGGGCGATCTTGAGCCCGTCGGGCACCCAGACCTCGAGCAGGCCGCCGGGCTGGAGCACGCGGACCCACTCACGCAGGGCCTGCTCGGTGAGGTACCACGGCACGTGCTCGAGGATGTGGCTCGCGTAGATCAGCGTGAACGTGCCGTCGTCGAAGGGCAGCGTCCCCGCGGCGTCCGCCACGTGATCAATGTGCGGCCCCGGCTCGATATTGAGCGACTCGAACCCCTCGATGCGCTGCGCGCCGGGGCCGATCTCGAGTTTGCGCCCCTGGGGCATCGGCGGCGGCGTGACGGCGCGGGCGAGGTAGACGCCCGTCTGCCCGTCGTACTCCGCGCCGTGGTCGAAGCCGATCACGCGCAGGCCGGCCTGGGCGACCATGCGGTCGAAGGCGGTGGTGCTGAAGCGGACGCGGCTGAGGCGCCCGTGGTTGTCGCCGCGGTAGCCGCGGGGGTTCTCGGTGTAGTCGTCGACGTCCTTCTCGATGTAGCCGGTGCAAAAGGCACGCCCGCGCGGCGTGAGGACGCGGGCGATCTCCTTCAGATACAGGGCCACGTCGGGCGCGGTCATGTGGCTGAAGACCGACGACGCGTTGACGACGTCGAAGACCTCGTCCTCGAAGGGCAGGAGCCGGCCGGCCGCGGGCGCGGGACGCCCGGCGGGGTTGTACCGCTCGTTGCGGATGTTCGTGTGCGTGAAGCGGAGCCACGGGCGGCCGGGGGAGAGCCGGCGGCGGCACCAGTCGATGGCCGCGGCGTCGACGTCGACGCCCTCGTAGCGCTTGAGGCCCGCGCCGCCCCGGCGTTCGCCGAAGCGGTCGTTGACACCGATGGCCAGGCGGCCCGCGCCGCAGCCGAGGTCCAGGAGCGTCGACCACTCCTTGAGCTCGCAGCGCTCGATGAGGCGCTCGACCTCGCGACGGGCCGAGGCCATGAAGAGGGCGTCGTCGCGGAAGTCCGCCGGGCACGCCCGCAGGTCGGGCGGCGGCAGGACGTTGCCGTCGAACATCACCGCGTCGTCACCGGCCGCGGCGGACTCGAGGGTGGCGTTGGAAGCGGGGTCTCGGTCCATGGACGAATGAGCGTACACCGGGCGCACCGTCCTGCGACGGCGGGGTTCATGTTCGAAATCGGATCAGGGCAGCCGCAGGGTCGGGGGTGGGGCGGCGGCCGGGGTCAGGCTTAGTGGTGGGCGTGCGCCGCTCCGCCCTTCTGGAGGCGGGTGTAGGCGTACTTGCGCTTGAGGGGCTTCACGACCAGGCCCTGGCGGATGGCCCGGGTGCAGGCGAGGATCGTGGTGGCCTTGCCGTCGATGACGGCGTTGACCTTCTGGAGGTTGGGGCGGAACTTGCGGCGGGTGATGCCGGTGGGCTTGAGGCCGAAGCCGCCCTTGGCGATCGCCTGGCCGCGCCAGGTGCGCTGCTTGCCGAACGAGCTTTTCTTACCGGTGAAGTGGCAGACGAAGGGCATGGGGGTCGCTCCAGACAGGGTTGACATGATAGCGGGTCGAGAATTCCGGGCAAGAACGGAGCCGCGCCCACCGCTTTATAGCCTTATTAGGGAGTTTATCCCCTCTCGATAAGATTAAGGCCCGCCATCGCCGCCCCCGCCGCGGACGCGCTTACCCCCGGCGCAGGTTCTCCCGCCCGATCATCACCTCCAGCGTCTGGCTGACCAGTTCCACCTGCTGGGGGCTCATGTCGTTGAAGAACGGCAGGGCGATGGTGCGCTGGCTGACGGTCTCGGCGATCGGGAAGTCGCCGGGGCCGAACCCGAACTTTTCCCGATAGAAGGGCTGGAGGTGGATGCAGGGGAAGTAGTCGCGGGCGCCGATGTCATGGCGGGTCATGCCGGAGATCACGCGGTCGCGCTCTTCGCGGGTGTAGGCCGAGGCGAGGCGGACGACGAAGACGAACCAGCTGTTCTGCACGCCGTCGGGGAGCGTGGGGAGGATGAGCTCGGGGTGGGCCATGAGGCGCTCGAAGTACATCTCGGCGACGCGACGGCGCTTGGCGAGGATGTCGTCGAAGCGTCGCATCTGGGCGACGCCCAGGGCGGCGTTGATCTCGCTCATGCGGTAGTTGAAGCCGAGGCGCTCGTGGTGGAGCCAGCCGTGCGGGCTGGCGGAACTGCCGCCGGAGGAGCCGGCGCTGTCGGAGCCGTGGCGGGGGATGGCACGGCCCTGGTTGCGCATCGAGCGGCACAGGTCGGCGAGGCGTCGATCGTTCGTGACGATCATGCCGCCCTCACCCGTCGTAATCTGCTTGTTGGGATAGAAGCCGAACACGCCGACGCGTCCGAAGCTGCCCGCGGGCTGGCCTTTGAACGTCGCGCCCAAAGCCTCGCAGCAGTCCTCGACGAGCGCGATCTCGTGGCGGGCGGCGATGGCGGCGTAGGTGTCCATGTACGCCGTGTTGCCGAAGGCCTCCACCGCGAGGATCGCCTTGGTCCGCGGGGTAATGGCGCCCTCGATTTTCTCGGGGTCCATGTTGAGGGTCTTGGGGCAGATGTCGACGAAGACCGGCCTGGCCCCGACCATGAGGATGACGTTGGAGCTGGCGATGAAGCTGAACGGGGTGGTGATGACCTCGTCGCCGGGACCGATGCCCAAGGCCAGCAGCGCGAGGTGAAGGCCGCAGGTGCCGCTGCTGACCGCGACGGCCTCGAGGGAGTCGCTGCGGTGGGCCACCTGGCGCTCGAACTGCTCGACCATGGGGCCCAGCGAGAGCCGTCCGGACCGGAGCACTTTGCTCACGATCTCGACCTCGGCGTCGGTGATGTCGGGACGGCTCAGCGGGATCTCGTAGCTGCTCATGGTCGCTCCGTTATCGACCATAGCCCGAAACGCACCTGAGGCCACCGAAACACACCCCCCCACAATCCCCCGGATCGCGGGCGACGCGCAGGGATGGCCGGGTTTGGACCCGTCCGCGGCCGCATTCACCGTCGAATCAGCGCTCGTCGGCCATGATCCGAGCGAGGGCGGTGCGGTCCTGGCCGCGGGCCCGAAGGGCGAGCCACGCCGCCTGGACCCGGGCGGGTTCGGGCAGGCCGTTGCCGATGCGGGCGATGGAAGCGAGCTGCTCGCTCTCGTCGTTGGTCATGGACTGGGCGTGCCGGGCGCGGAGGATCTTGGCGAGGGACTGGGCCGAGATCGCGCGGGCGGCGCCGGCGCCGGCCGCCTGCTCCCACAGACCGGCGAGCTCGACGGTCGCGGGGTTCACCGACTGCAGCGCGCCGTAGAGCACCGCCGCGGCGGTCGCCTCGTCGGCCCGCTGGCCGGCGTCGGCGAGGACGGGGTTGAGCGAGGCCGGGTCGGCGTCGGCCGCGGCCCGCGCGGCGCGGACAGCGACTTCGTACGCACCGACCTTGATCCCGTCGTTGGACCCGCGCGGGCGGGCCGCATCGATGAGCGCGACGCGCACGGCCGAGGCGTCGCCGGGGCCGAGCGTCTTGGCGGCGCGCTCCGCCCAGTCGAGCGTGGGGAGGTGGCGCTGGGCGATGAGCGCGACGATCGACGTGCGAACGTTCTCGTCGTCGGCGAAGCCGCTCGTGGTCGTCGCGCCGCTGGGGGCGGGGCCGGACTTCTCGAGGGCGGAGCCGACGGCGGCGATCGACTTGACGAGCTCGCTCTTGTCTTTCTTGATGCCGGCGAAGTAGGACGCCGGGAGTGCGGGCGCGTGGTCGCCGCGCCGGGCCCGGGCTTCTTCGAGGCCGATCAGGCCGAAGCGGATGTGGTCGGCGAGGCCGCCCTCTTCGACGGCCCTGTCCCACGCACCGGTCACGGCCTTGTCGGTGGCGGCCACCGCGATGCCGGCCGAGAGGGCGGCGAGGCGGAGGTCTTCGCTCTCGCCCTTGCGAGCCAGGACCCTCTTGATGAAGTCGGCCGAGCCCGTGAGGCGCTCTTCGCGGATGTGCTCGAGCAGGCGGCCCAGGGCCAGGTCGCGCTCGGGCGCGTTGGACTCAAGGAGCTTGTCGAACGGCTCGTCGAAGCGCGGGCCGTCCTTGATCTGGCGGAGCTCGACGCAGGCGAGCAGCGCGGCGGGGCTGATCTGGTCGGGGCCGCTCTTGGCGATGGTCTCGAGCACGCCGGTGTCGGGAGGGGTGCCGGCGCGCGAGAGGCGTCCGATCACGAGCACCTGCATCGACTTGTCGAGGTCGGGCCACATCGCGACCTCGCCGAGCTGCTGGGGCGAGAGGAGCCCGGCGCGGAGACCTTCGCCGAGCACGTCGAGCTTGCCCGCCGCCGTCTGGATCTTCTTGACCATCAACAGGTCGACGCTCGGCGGCTCGAGCAGTTCGGCCATGCCGAGGATGCCGTGCTTGGCGAGCACGAGGCGGTCGCTCGTGGAGAGCTGGGCGAAGAGGGGCTTGAGGCTCGGGTCGCGCAGAACGCGCAGGCCGCGGAGCGTCTGGTCGACCGCGAGGCCGGCCTTTCGCCCCAGCGCCTCGCGGAGCTGGCGGACGAGCGCGTCGGATGTCGCGTCTTCGACCGGTGAAAGCGCGGCGCCCGGTGCGGCGACAGCGCCCGCAACGAGGCCCGCGCCGAGCGCGAGCGAACAGATCCCGATACGAACGGCGTGAGCGGTGCGGTGCGGTCTTGGCATGCCGGAGACTCTACGACCCAATCGGTCAGCGGTTGCCGGACATGGCGACGTTGCCCGCACGATCACCGAACGCGATCCGGCGGGTTTCTTCGTCGGCGAGCTCGATGAGCCGCGCGATGCTGACCCCAGCGAGCTCGCCGTCGAGGCCGCTGGGCTCGGCGCCTTCGAGCTGACGCCCGAGGCGCTGGCACGCGGTGATGATCGTCGAGTGGTTCGGGCGACCCATCGCCCGGGCGATCTCGGGGTAGCTCATCGTGGTGAACCGACGGCACAGCGTGGCCGCGATCGACCGCGCCAGCACGACGCGCTTGTGACGCCCGCGCCCCATGAACTCGCTCGCCGACACGCCCAGCACGCGGCACGCGGCGGCGACCACCTCGTCGCCTCGGGGAGGGCGACGCGGCGACGAGTGGTCACCACCAGCGCGATCCTCGCCGAGGGCCCGCTCGACCGCGAGCACACCGACGGGCGATCCGGAAAGCTCGGGCAGCAGACGCCACACGGCTTCGACTTTCAGCACCATGCCCTCGAGCTCGCGGACCGAGCAGCACGAGGCATTCGCCGAGGGCACGGCGGACGCACCCTTGGCGCCCGCCGCGGCCCGGGCGGCGTATTCAGCAATCCGCTCGACCGCCGCGGGCTGCATCGGAACCCGGCGCCGAACGGCGATCCGGGCGATGAGCTGGCGGGCGAGGCCGGAGTCGGGGAGGTCGACCTTCACCACCATGCCGGCCATGAAGCGCGAGACGAGCGCGTCGCTCATGTGCCCGAGCTGGCGCGGGTGCGAGTCGGACGCGAGGGCGAGCCGCCCGCTGGCGAGCTCGGTCGCGTTGATCGTCTGCACGAGTTCCTGCTGCGTGGCGGGCTTGCCGGCGATGAGGTGCACGTCGTCGACGCACAAGAGGTCGAGCTTGCGGTACTTGGCGCGGAACTTGTCGGTCGCGTTCTTGCGGATGGCGAGGGTGAACTCGCCGACGAAGTCCTCGGCGTTGACGTAGCGCACGCGGGCGGGACGCACTGACGTGCCCGAGGCGACGCCGCGCTCGATCATCCGCCGCGCGATGCCCTGGAGCAGGTGCGTCTTGCCGACGCCGCAGGCGCCGTGGATGAAGAGCGGGCCGCCGAAGCTCTCAGGCTGCTCGGCGAGGCGAAGGGCCGCGGCGTACGCGAGGCGGTTGGTCGGCCCGACGCAGAACTCGTCGAGGGACACGCCGGCGTCGACGCCGGAGTCGGGATCGCCGACGCGGGCGCCGTCGGTGGCGTGACGTGTGGCCGCGTCGGTGTGGTCGGAGGGCTTGATGGCGTCGGCCGCGGGGTCGACGGCGTACTCGACCTCGACGCCGACGCCGAAGGTTCGCTCCGCCGCTTCATGAAGTACGGCGCCGAATCGCTTTTCAACGAGGCGGGTGAGGAAGCCGCTGGAGCCCAGAACGCGGACGCGCCGGTCGTCGCGGCGCTCGACGCGCACGCCGCCGACGCCGAAGTAGCGATCGACTTCGGTGGGGTCGACGCGCTCGCCCAGGGCGGCGAGAAGAATGTCGGCGGAATTGTCGGTGCCCGGTCGGGGCGCGGGACGCGTGGCGGGGGAGACGGGGGCGGCGGGGCGCCGATCGTCGGCGACGCGGTCCGCACCGGGGATGCCGGCGCCACGCTCTGCGTCACGACCCGGCTGGCGAGTTCCCCCTGCGGTGCCCGGGGTCGTCGCGAGCGAAGACGGGCTGGATGAGGAGGGGGAGATGCCCGAGCCGGCGTGACGTGATTCCACTGGTTGAGTCCGTTCCCGGGAGGTGGAGCGGGGTAGCCGCCCGATCCCGATGCAAGCAGGCCTTCCGCCTCACGAACCGCGGGTCGCACCCGCGGAGAGTTCGAGGGCGGCTTCGCGTCGTGAATCAGCGACGCGGACGCCGAGAGGTCGAGCGATCCCTGCTCGCAAACGTCACGTTGGAGGTTTGATGCACCGGCGCGCCGCATCCGCCGCGATCGGGGGAGCCCCGAACGCCGAGGAGAGCAACACGTCTGGCGTACTTCCACCTCACTCGAGCCTGTTCAAGACGGCGCGTCGTAGGTGACGCGACACGAACAGGTCGTCAACGCGACCGATGTCCTTAACCGGATCACAGCATACCGACGCTTGCAGAGTCGCTCAAGCCTCGAAACCGCTCGCACCGCGGTGTCGGCCGGTTCGTGTCGGGAATTCCCGCTGTCGATCGCGCGCGAGTTTTTTTTCTCCACGCACACCCCACCGCGTCGGACAATTTCGTGGAGAACATTGTGAATTACCCCGCGCCGCAACGCCTCGGGGTGCGTCACCCCGGCGACCCCAAGCCCTTGACCATCGGGAGCCGCACACCCGTGCGCTCGAACCCGTGACGCGCGTACAGACGCAGCGCCGGCGTGTTCCGGGTATCCACCGCGCACGTGATCGAACGCATTCCGCGAACGCGCCGCTCCGCCACGCTTGCCACGCCGCGGGCCAGCAGGGCCGATGCAACCCCCTTGCCGCGCAATGTGGGACCCAGACCCAGATACACGAGTTCGAGCGACTCCAGCTCCGGGCACGGCGTGAGCAGCAGGCAGCCCGCCGGACCCGACTCATCGAACGCGATCCACCAGAACATGGGGTCGTAGTCGCCGACGCTGCGGTGCGACTCGAGCACCTCCGCCGGCGTGCGCATTCCGGACAGCTCGGGACAGTCGAGCGTTCCTTCGTAGGAGAGCGCAAGCGCCTGCAACAGCGCGGGGTTGCGCTCCTGGGGCAGCAGGTCGACCAGCGGCCGGAGCGTCACGCCCGACGGCGGCGCGGGGGTCGGACGGCGCGCCGAGCGGGGCATCGGCGCGCGGAGGTAGGCGAGCTCGCCGAGCTGGGCGAAACCGGCCGTGGCGAGCGTGGAACGGGCTTCGAGTTCGGAGGATTCGAGCAGGGCCTGCGCGAGGCGAACCCCGACCCCGGTCTGGGACCCGGGCTTGGCGAGGTGGTCGCAGGCGTGGCGCACGACCTCGGCCCGTTCCACCAAACGCGACTGTCGAGTGTCACCGCCCTCATGGGACGGGTCGCGTTCACCGGGGTAAACCGAGATGAAAACCGACGCCGTGCGCCCGGGGGCGACCACGGCGAGGCAGACTTCCCGAACATGCTCCGATCCGACCGCGACCGACCCCCAGAACAAGGACAGGTTGATGCCGGCGGCCGAGGCGTTCTCGAGGAACCGCTGCCCGGCGTCGGCGCCGGCGTGGGCCTGATGAGCGACCAGGCGATAGGCCGCGTCAACAAGTCGCGGACCCTCCATCCGCACGATGCGAACCGCGGGGGGCTCGGCGGCGGAAGGGAGTGGTCGCGGAGGTTGGCCGAAGGCGGTGCTCATTGGGAGGGAGACGCGGGTTGGCCGGGTTTGAGCGCGGGTGTGGGGGGTTCGGGGTGAGTTTGACCGGAACCGCGGATTCAATAGACTACGCCCCCAAGTCCTTTGCCGGGGCGACGACCCCGTTTCATGTGCCGACGATTCGCCGCAACGTTCACTCCCAGCGGCACTTGCCCCACCTCCCCCCTCCAGACACGACGGGCCTGAATCGAGTACAAGGAAGACATGACGATGAGCGAGCCTTTGAACCGTCGGTCGATGATGTCGCGTCTGGGCGTGGTCATGGCGATGGCCGTGGTCGCGGTGACCGGGATTGTGCTCGCGTGCGCGGGGCGTCCGCCGGAGCCGGACCCGGTTCCGCGTCGCTGGCAGCTTGATGTGGAGATCGGCCCGGTTCGGGTGATCACCCTCAAGGACCGCGAGGGGGTCGAGAAGGGGTTTCTGTACCTGACCTACACCGTGATCAACAACAGCAAGGAAGATCTGCTGTTTGCCCCGAGCTTTGAGGCGTCGTTCGGGGGCGAGGGCAAGCCGGTCCGCTCCGGGCGCAACGTGCCGGTGGAGATCACCAAGCAGCTCAAGGACTCGACGCAGAACCCGGACATCCAGGACCAGATTGCGATCCTCGGGCAACTGCTCCGCGGCCGCGAGAACAGCAAGGTGGGCCTGGTCGTGTGGCCGCTGGTCGACGCGAACGCGAGCGAGCTGTCGCTCTACTGGTCGGGCTTCAGCGGCGAAACGACCGTGGTCGAGAAACCCGACACCCACGAGAAGGTCACCCTCCGCAAGACCCTGATGACCCGCTACGTGGTCCCGGGGACGCTGATTGGCCAGGGGTCGACGCCTCTGGTGCAGTCGGAGCGCCGGTGGATCATGCGGTGAGATCGGTCTAGGATTTCGGCCCATCACCCGGGACTTGCGGGGTGGGGTCGGCGGGTCGTTCCGTCGAGAGGTACTGCCGGTAAGTACTGGCAAAGACAGCAGTTCGAAGCAGCGGAGCGTTCGCCATGGCACACAAAAAGGGGCAGGGCTCGACGAAGAACGGCCGGGACTCGAACCCGCAGTACCGCGGGATCAAGCTCTACGGCGGTCAGCACGCGAACCCCGGCTCGATCATCGTCCGCCAGGTCGGCACGCCCTTCTTCCCCGGCTTCCAGGTCGGGATCGGGCGCGACAACACCCTCTACGCCCTGACCGAGGGCAAGGTGGTGTACCAGGGCCGTAAGGTCAGCATCATGCCCGCGGACGCGAAGGCGGCCCGGCCGGTGTGGCTGAAGGCCTGAGCAACGACACCCGCTAGGCTTTGCAAACAAACACTCGCACGCCGCACTCCGATGAGTGCGGCGTGTTCGCTTTTGCGGGGCTGAAACGATGACACCGCGAGAGCTCAGCACAATGGACGGTCACCTCGCGCTGCTCAAGCCGGGAGGCGAGTTCCGGCTCGTGGTGTACGAGGACGGCGGGTTGCCGGCGTTCGCCGCGGTCGGCACGGAGCAGATCGCGCAGGCGTGGGGCGCGGCGCGGGCGCAGAACCCGGGGCTGTACGACGGGCCGCTCTTGAGCGTCGAGGGGATTGACCTGGAGCACGGCACGATCGAGTGCCGTCGCGGGCGGTACAGCGAACTGGTCGCGCAGACGACGCTCGCGAAGGCGTTCGGGGCGTGGTGCCTGGGCGTCGCGCAGTTGAGCGTGACGGGGCTGATCGTGGGGCGTGACTGGGAGGGCGGGCGCCACGTCGCGATCGGGCGCCGCTCGGACAAGACGCGGATCTATCCGGGGCTGTGGGAGCTTGCGCCCTCCGGCGGCGTGGAGCTGGCCGATGTGGGCGCCGGCGGCGGGCTCGCGGTGCTCACGCGGGCGCTCGACGCCGAGGCGCGCGAGGAGCTGGGGATGGAGCTGGAGATGGGCGGGGCGAAGGGCGTGGCGGTGGTGGCGGATCCGGACGCGGGGAGCGTGGACGTGATCGTGCGGGTCGAGCTGCCGGGGAAGATGGTGCCGCACCGGGCTCCGAGTGGGGGGGCATGCGGGTCGTGCATGTGGGAATACACCGACACAGCGTGGCTGAGCGAGCGCGACGCGATGAAGTTCGTGCGTGAGCACGACGGGGCGATCATCCCGCCGGCGCGGGCGGCGATGGGGAGGCTGGGGGAGTTGCTGGGGTGAAGAAAGACGGGTGCCCCGGCGGAGCTTTGTCCGCCGGGATGGACGGGTACGAGCGGCCAAGCTCGAATCTCATCGCGGAACTCGGCATGGGCTGAACCCGGCGGACAGAGCTCCGCCGGGGCACCCACTCCACCCCCCACCCCTCACGGCGTGAACACCGTCACGAACTTCTTCTCCGGTGCCGTCGCCCGGTCGACGATCGCCTTGAGCTGATCGGGCGTCAGCGTCTTCACACTCGCGAGCACCTTCGCGTCGCCCGCGACGCGGTCGCGCATCGCGGTCTGCAGGGCGTGGTGGAGCAGGACCAGGCCGCCGGGGTCGGCGTGAAAGCCGGGGCGGTTGCCGAAGATCTGCTTGCCCTGGGTCTGGGCCTGGTCCCACGCGGGGATCGCCTGGTTCTCGAGCGACGCCACGGCCATCAGCCACATGCCGGATGCGGCGGAGTCGCGGAGCGCGGCGATGAACCGCTCCGTGATCACCCGCTCCTGCTCGGCGCGGTCGAGTTCCGGTCGAAGCGTGGCGTACACGAACAGAGGGAGCCCCCCCACGTCCCCCACCCCCCCCACCGCCCACGTGCGCCCCGACGGCATCGCGATGAGCGATCCCTTCTGCACTTGCTCGTCGCGGGCGAACCGTTCCATCGCGAGGTCGCCCAGGAGTGTGAGGGCGAGGCGTTCGGTGGGGCCGGCGGGCGGGTCGAAGGCCACGATGAGGCCGATGTGCGCGCTCGTCCACTTCACGCTCGAACGGCGCGGGACGCTCGACCACGCGGGAATCGTCGGCGGCGGGTCGGAGGCCGCGGGCACGGCACCAATGGTGTCACGCACGAGTTTCTGCGCCGCGTCGAGCTCGAAGCCCCCCACAACCACCATCGTCATGCGGTCCGGACGGTACCAGCAGGCCCGCCACGCGCCGACGGCGCCGAGGTCGAAACTCCTGGTCGCACCCGAGAGGGCCGCCTCGTGCCGATCGTGGAACCACGCCTGCGGGCCTGCGACGAAGGCGTACTTCATGAGCGGGGCCATGGGCGAGGCGTCGACGAAGCCGGCCTCCTGGTCAATCCGCGGCGACTCCTGCGCGAGCAGCGCGGGCGTGAACGTCACGCCGCCCACCCCCACACGGAGCCGATCGGCCTCGAGCGCGAGGATGCGCGGGAGGTCTTCGGCGGGCGCCTCGTGCTCATAGCGCGTGACGTCGGCGAGTGTTTCGGCGTCACCGAGCCGCGGGCGTTGCCGGTGGCGAAGGCCTCGCCGGCCGGCGCGCCGGCGCTTGCGCCGTAGCAGGTCAGGTGCTCGACGAGGTGCGCGAGCTGCGGCATGCCGGCGGGCTCGTTGATCGAGCCGACGTGGTGAACGACCTCGACGGCCACACGGGTCGCGCCCGGGACGGGAACGAGGATCACGCGGGCGCCGTTGTCCAGGACGACGGGGGATGGCGGCGCCGCCGCGACGTGCCCAGCAGCCGCTCCGCTGCCCGGGGTTCCCAGGACGACGAGTGCGCAGGCCGACAGCACTGCCCGAAGGTTCATGGCGATTCTCCTCTTCAAGTTGACGACGACGACGTGCGGGATCAGGAGTGCAGGGTCAGCCCCTGCGGAGTTCTTCGGCGGCGAGGCGCTGCTGATCGAGCATGGCCCGGGCGTTGTTGGCGGTAGCCAGGAGCATCCGCGGCATGGACCAGCACAGCGCGCCCCCAACCCCGACCACGAGCGCGACGATGGCCCATGGGAACCAGGAACGCAAGGGCGACCCCCCCGCGAGCAGCCACGCGCCGTTCACGCCCGCGAAGAGCGTCAGCGCGAGCATCCCCACGCCAGTCGCAGCGACAACTGACGCAGCGACCCGGCGATGCCCCATGAGTCGACGATGACACGGATGAACGCCGCGTTGGGCGCCGCCAGGTTGGGATCACGGGCCGGCTCGGCCGGACCGCTCGCCCGCGCGGCCGCGGCCCGATAGGCGAAGAGCGTCACCGGCAGGAGCGCGCCCAGCACGCTCACGCCGATCGAGCCGGCGAGCATGAGCGGGAAGAACACGTGGTACGGCTGGCCGGTGGCGTTCGCGTAGATGCCGGCGCCCAGCAGCACGCCCGAGGCGATCACCAGCAGCGTGTGCGTTGAGGTGACGAGCGACTTGAGCTTGCCGCGCGGCGCGCACACGCCCATGAGCGACCCGAACCCGCCGCCGATCACGCCCGCGGCGGCGCCGCCGAGGGCTCCGATTAACGTCGAGCTTTCTTCAGTCCACCATTCGATCACGGGGCACCTCCCGCGGCGCGCGCCGCGTCCTGACTCTGCGGCTGCTGTCGCACGAGATCCCGCACCGCCCGGGCCGCCGTGGGCGTCAGCTCGCCCCGTTCGACAAGGCTGGCGAGCAGTTCGCTCACGGGGTCGGGCTTCTGCCCGTTGACGGCGGCGGTGAGCCGCTCGATCACCTTGTCGAGGCGGGCCCGGATGGTCGGGTAGCTGACGCCGTAGGAAGCGGCTAAGTCCTTGAGGGAGCCGGACTTGAGCACGAGCTCGACGACGAGGTCCTGGTCCTCGCGGGGGATGCGGGAGAGGGGGTGCTCGGCGTTACGAGAATCGAAAGGCACGTTGAAGATACTGATCCCTGCCCAAATAAATGACTGGTTTTCCTGGCGCGGGCTGTTCGGTG
>CAZMCC010000096.1:0-5802 GCA_964564695.1 uncultured Phycisphaeraceae bacterium
CCTCCCTGGCCGGATTGATGTCCGGGCAGTACCCCCCCCCCGCGCCCACCCCCTTGCCCGTGCCCGCTTTCGGCGCCACAAACTTCCCCCCAATGAAATGCCCGTCCCGCGCCCCCGCCTTGATCGGCGCCTTCACGCTCTCGGGCGCCTTGTCATACGACCACGGCAGCGCCCCCGGTGAAACCGCCACCCCCACCGCAGGCCGCACGTTGACTGACGCACTCGTCGCGATCGATTCGCTCACGCGGAACTCCCGGTCTCAGGCATCGAGGGCGGCAACGGCGTGGGCTTCACGACCGTCCCGCACTCCGGGCATTGTTGCAGCCAGCCGCCCCCCGCGTCCCGTACCGGATACCCGCACCCCACGCACAACCCGCGCCTCCGCCTCCTCCGCCGCTTTACCGCCCTGCCCGCACCAACCAACGGCCACACCAGCACGCCCCACACGATCGTGTCCACCACCAGCCCCAGCCCGCCCCGCGACGCCCGCACCGGCAGCCGCCGCCACATCTCCGGGCTCCACGCCTGGGTGTTCGTGCCCGCGTAGTCGAACCCGAACTCCCACGCACGCCCCCACGCCTCGTTGAGCTTCGACTTCTGGGGATCCCTCAGGTCGGCGTTGAGCAGCGGCGCGTCGGTCCACTCCAGCGCCGCCAGCGGCCAGCCGCTCGCGTACACATCGATCCAAGCCGGGGATCCGGCAGCAACCTTGGACATCTTGTCATCGTTCTCAAATTCGAACCAGCCCGCGCTGTTCAACACGCGGATCCGGTGCTGCTTGCGCTGCACGAGCCACCCGCGCGCCGCATTTGTCATGGGATCAACCGCGACGATCGAAACAGCGGGCGAGAACATCCGCTGGATGTCCCGAGGCGGCCTCACTTCGTCTGCGCGGATCGGGCTCGATGGCACAAACGCCGTCATCGGCGCCGTCCCCGGATTCGCCGCGAACCCCGCCCCCAGCCACGACACCGCCACGCTGAGCACAAAGCCCGCGATCAGGCACAGGATCACCACGATCCACCGCGGCATGCCGTCACCTCGCCGGCGGTTCCGCCGCACTCGTCACCCCGAGCTTCGCGATTGCCTCCAAGGCACGCGTCCGCACCTTCTCGGGTCCGTGCGCCGCCAGAGCCCCCAGCAACCGATCCGTCGCCGCCCCGTTCTGCCCGCGCTCGAGCGCGAGCGGCTCAAGGTCCCCGCGCTGCAGATACGCCATCAGGGCCCACCCCGCCGACCGTTGCTGAGTGCTCAGCTTGTCCCCCACCCACGCATCAAACATGTCGAAGCTGCCGTCCGGGATGATGTCCCACGCCACGATGGCCGCCAGCAGCCCCGCCAACCCCAGCTTCACGATGAGCCACGCCCCCGCCGACGGCGTCACAAACAGCAACACCACCACCATCACCCCCAGCAGCGTGAACAACGCCGGCGTCACATGCGGCCACACCGACGAGTTCCACCGCAGCCACCGCACGGCATGCGTCGCGAGTAACCGGTCGTCAGCCTGTCCGAGGTCTTTCGCTCCCACTGTTCACCATTCACTCTTCACCGTTCACTCCCACCCCTCAGGCTTCCGAAAAGTCATACCGCGCCGCATACGCCCCGCTGCTGAGCTTCTTCACCTGCCGCAACAGGTCGTTCGTCAGGCTGCTCGCCCCGAAGCGGAACCACTCGCGCGTCATCCACGCCGGCCCGCCCGCGGCCCCGCGCCCGCGATGATCCGGCGGCAGCACTCCCAACGTCTCGTTCACCATCACCAGGTAATGCAGCGCGAGCTTCGCCGTGCCGATCCCGCCCGCGGGCTTCATCCCCACCATGCACCCCGTGGCCAGGTAATGGTCCCGGATCGCCTCGAGCATCACGAGCGTCACCGGCAGTGTCGCCGCAGGCTGCACCTTCCCCGTGCTCGTCTTGATGAACCCGCCCGCGACATCCCCGCCGCGCCCGACGGCGTCCGCCATCGCACAAATCGCCAGATCACTCGCCCGGCGCACGTTGTCAAAGGTCTCAAGCTCCCCCGTCTCCAGAATCACCTTCAGGTGCGCTCGATCTTCTCCGGCCCCCCCCGATCGCACGCACGCCGCCATCACCTCGCGGATCTCGTGCGCAACCTCGTCATACCGCCCCGCGAGAAACGCCCCGCGGTTGATCACCATGTCGATCTCGTCCGCGCCGTCGGCCACCGCCGCCCGCACATCCGCGATCCGCACGCTCAGCGGATACTGCCCGCTCGGGAACCCCGTCGCGACAGAAGCCACCTTCACCGCACGTCCGCCCCCAGCATCGAGCGTCTCACGCGCCAGCTTCACAAACGTGGGATACACGCACACCGCCGCCGCGTGCGGCAGTGGGGGGGACATCTCCGCCCCGTCCCCCGGCCCGATCGCCTTCCGGCACAGCGACCGCACCTTCTCCGGCGTGTCCTTCCCCTCGAGCGTCGTGAGGTCGAGCATCGACAGCGCCAGCCGCAACCCGTGCAGCTTGCTCGCCGTCTTGATCGAGCGCCGCGTGAACGACGCGGCCCTCGCCTCGACCATCACGCGATCGACCGTCGGCGTTCCCATGCGCACTCACTCGGTCTTGGGTGCCACTACCGGCCGCTCTGGGCCGGTAGTGCTCGGCTGTCACTCACCGCCCCGGTTCGCTCGCCGACCCCGCCGTCACCGGCTTGGGCCCCTCGCCGTACGGCGGCGCATCGATCAATTTCGCCGACTTCACCGACGGCATCGGCGCGATGGGCCGGTCCTGCGGCCCCACCGGCACCGTAATCATCTTCGCCATCGTGTCCGCACCGCGGACCACCTGCGCAAAGCTCGTGTAGTCGTTGTCCAGGCTCTTGGTCGCCTCGCGCGACAGGCAGACGAACACCTGCGACGATCCCGTGTTCGGGTCGCCCGTGCGCGCCATGCTCACCACGCCGAAGTCGTGCGGCAGCGTCGGGGGCTCGAGATCGATCTGGTACCCCGGGCCGCCCTCGCCCGTCCCCGTCGGATCGCCGAACTGGATCACGAACGGCTTGCCCGAGGGGTGGCGCGTCACGATGCGGTGCACCAGGATGTCCGTGTAGAACCCGCCCTCGACCAGTTCGCGCCAGTTGTACGCCGTGTTCGGCGCCACGTCCGGACGAAACTCGATTTCGATCTCCCCGTGCGACGTGTCGAGCACCACGTGCTTGTCCACGTACGCCCGCAGGCCCGTGTGCAGCTTGCGCCGCGTCGCCTCGTCGGGGAACTTGTCCTGGGGCTTCTGGCGATAGGGCGGCGTCACCGTCGGCTGGATCACCACCGCCGGCCCGACCTTCTTCCCGCCGACAACAAGCTGGGCGTACGACACCTTCGGCCCCGCCGCCGTCCACAGCGACGGGAACAGCTTCGCCATGTCCACCGCGCCCGCGGCCGCCGACGCCTTCTCGAGCATCTTCGCCGTCACCGGCTCGAGCAGCTGGATCTCGACCTCGCCGCTCGCTCCCGACGGCACAGTCACCGTCATCGGCGCCGGCCGGTCCTTGCCGTAGTAAAGCCGGTCCGGCACCAGCTGACCCATGGCGGACGACACAAACGCAAACGCCGCGGCGGCGGCAACAAGACCCATGGACGTGCGACGCATCAGCGCAGCTCCTGAATTCGGCCCCCCCGGGCCACCCCCGATGGTACGGCCTCCAAGATCCCCCTCCGCCCCGGCGGAGGGGGAAATGCTTGCTCGGCGTCCAGCCGAGCAAGCGAGGGGGAGGCGTTGGACTCCGCCAATACAGCGATTCCCAAGCCCAACCGACGCGCTCGACCCCCGCCTCGCCTTCCACGCCGAAGGCGTGATCGTGAGTAGCCGGCGGTGGAGGAGGCTCGGCGACGACACCGCCGGAATGCCGTCGCCCTCCCTCTCTCTCCCCTCTTCCCCGCACCCTGACGGGGTGCTCGTACCCGAACCCAACGAAAACCCCCGCCCAGGTCCCGGGCGGGGGTTCATGACTTCCGTATTCCTACCGGCTCGACGCCTTACCGCGCCGCCGCCCGCTTCTTCCCGCCCGACGCGAACGTCGGCACCCGCGCATCCTTCTCAAACAGATCCGCAAACTTGAACCCCTTCCGGCTCTTCCACGCCTTGCGGTGATACGCGTCGCTCGCCAGGATCGGGAACAGCGCCGACAGCTCGCCGAACACCATCTGCTCGTGCACCACATCGACCTTGCCCCAGCTGCACGCCTCGCGCAGCGTCGAGCCCGAGAGCGCCCCGTCGCGCGAGTCCGCCACCGTCATCTGGATCGCGTACTTGTGCATCCCGACGTCGCCGCGGGCCCGCCCGCCCTTGCGCTCGGCCAGCAGCTCGGCCGCGACCACGATGTCCTGCGCGAAGTTCTTCGGCACGCCGCCGCCCAGCATGAGCAGGCCGGTGTCCTTGCACGCGAGCTTGATGTCCGTCAGCTCGCGGAAGTCTTTCCCAGAGTCGAAGGCGACCATCGGCTCGCCGCTCTCGAGCTTCTCGGTCTGGTGCAGCACGATCCCGAACCCAGCCGAGCAGTCGCTGAACGCCGGGCAGAAGATCGGTACCCGCTTCTGGTAGCACGTCTTCACCACCGACTCGTTCTTCGGGTGGTTCGCCACCAGGTACGCCCCCATCGCCTCGACGAACTCGCGGCTCGAATACGCCCCCGGCTCGAACGCGTCGAAGATCTTCTTCGTCGTGTCGTCGCAGTCGCGCAGGTCATCCTCGTTGATGTACGTGTCGTAGATGCGGTCGATCATCAGGTCGCGCAGCGTCAGGTCGTCGACCGGCGGCGCCTCGGGGCTGCCCGGCGCGATGTAGTGCTTGAACCCCAGTCCCTCAAAGAAGTCCTGGTCCACGATGTTCGCGCCCGTCGACACGATCGCGTCGATCATGTTGTTCTCGACCAGCGTGATGATCGCCTTCTTCAGCCCGGCCGAGATCAGCGACCCCGCCAGCGTCAGGATCACCGCGCACTCCTTGTCCTTGAGCATCATGCTGTAGATGTCCGCCGCCTGCGCCAGCGTGCGGCTCGTATACGCCATGTCCCGGTAGCTCTCGATCACCGGCCGTGCATCGATCGACGTGATGTCGATGTGCTGGATCGGCCGGCTGAGCAGGTCCTTCTTGGTCCAGGTGGGGGGCGTGGGGGGGGTGGTCTTGCCGTTTGCCATTGCGAATTCCTCCGAGGGCGGCCAACTCTCAAAGTTGGCAGCCTTGCCATGAACTCGGCCAAGCCCCCCTGGCCAGTGTGGATATGTGGGAGTCGCTCTCGGGGGTGGCGAGAGCGGCTCAATCATACGCTCCGCGCACGAGCATGTTCACCCCTCCGCGGGACGCCGGACCTGAGGCTCTGCGAAGGTCCGGGTCGGCTTCGCTCTCGATCACTCCTCCACCACCCACACCGCCGCCACCAGCACGTCATCCTCCGCCCCCCCGAACCGATACGCCCGCACCCCGGAGAGCACTTCCTCCCCCGCCCCCGCCCCCTCCCCCGCCCCCAGCCGCACCGTCGCCGCCGTCGCAACATCGACTCGTCAGCCAGCGTCAGATGCACATCACTGTTGAACGCCGCGATTGCCCGAGCAAGCGAGGGGGCGGTGTTCCGCGTTCACGCGCACATGAGGCCTCCATTGACCACGTCCGTACCCTCCCCCATCCCCCCCCCCCCCCCCACCCCCCCCCCCCCCCCCCCCCCCCCCCCCCCCCGCGCCCCCCCCCCCCCCCGCCCCCCCCCCCCACCCCCCCCCGCCCGCCCCCCCCCCCCCCCCCCCCCCGGGGGCGGCGCGGCCCCGCCCCCCGCGCGCCCGCGCGCCCCGC
>CAZMCC010000096.1:5812-14743 GCA_964564695.1 uncultured Phycisphaeraceae bacterium
CCCGTACCCTCCCCCATGCCCCGCCCCCCCACCCCCCCCCGCCCCCTCCCCGACGCCTTCGCCGGTGAATTCGCCCGGGCCCGGCGCATGGCCGAGCAGGCCGCGTCCCAGCTCTCCTGGGACCAGCTCCGCACCCCCCTCGACCCCGAGACCAACTCGATCGCCGTCATCATGAAGCACCTCGCGGGCAACCTCCGCTCGCGCTGGACCGACGCCCTCACCACCGACGGCGAAAAGCCCTGGCGCAACCGCGATTCCGAGTTCATCGACGACTTCTCGGACCGTCCCGCCCTCGACGCGTGCTGGACCGAAGGCTGGGCCGTCCTCGATTCCGCCCTCGCCGGCTTTACCGACGCCGACCTCGAGCGCACCGTCCTCGTCCGCGCCGAGCCCCACTCCCTCGCCCTCGCGCTCACCCGCTCGAGCTGTCACGCCGCGTACCACGCCGGCCAGATCGTTCAGGCCGCCCGCGTCCTCGCGTCGCGAGCCGGCGCCGACTGGAACACCCTCACCATCCCCCGCGGCGGGTCCGCCGAGTTCAATGCGAACATGGGCATGTCCCGCCCGTAGAGCCACCCATGAACTACTACGACATGTGGGTCGACCTCCGCGACTCCCGCACCGACCTCGCGTTCTGCAAGGCCGTCGACGCCTACCTCGGCCACCTCAAGGAGCAGGGCAAGCTCGAGGCCTGGACCCTCTCCCGCCGCAAGTTCGGTTTCGGCCCCGAAGCCCTGGGCGAGTTCCACATCCGCGTCAGCTTCAAAGACCTCACGCAACTGGACGCCTGCTTCGGCGTCGTCGCGACCCGCTCCGGCCAGGTCGAGACCCTCCACAACCCCGTCTACTCCATGGTCACCAACTTCAAGTCCGCCCTCTTCCGCGACTACCCGGATCCAGAGCGCGTGATCTGATCGGGTGCCCCGGCGGAGCTCTGTCCGCCGGGTGGGGGCGGGTGCCGTCCGACCGTCGCCGTACCATCCCCCCATGCCCAAGCTCGGCGTGAACATCGACCACGTCGCCACCGTCCGCAACGCCCGGTACAAGGGCGTGGGGGGGGGGATCGACGCCGTCGGCGCCGAACCCGACCCCGTGTTCGCGGCCCACGAAGCCGTGCTCGGCGGCGCCGACATCATCACCGTCCACCTCCGCGAGGACCGGCGCCACATCCACGACCGCGACCTCGACCTGCTCGCGCGCACCGGCACCGTTCGCCTCAACCTCGAGATGGCCGCCACCGACGACATGGTCGCCCTCGCCATCCGCCTCGCTTCGCGCGACCAGGCCTCGGGGGGGCGCGGCCCCCACATGGCCACCATCGTCCCCGAAGGCCGCAACGAGGTCACCACCGAAGGCGGCCTCGACATCGCCTCTCAGCTCCCGCGCCTCCGCGCCCTCACCCGCGCCCTCTCCGACGCCGGCGTCGTCCCCTCAGCCTTCATCGACGCCGATCCCGTGCAGGTCGAGTCCGCCGCCTCCGCCGGCTTCGCCATGTGCGAGATCCACACCGGCCCATACGCCGCGGCCTTCGCCCACTGCGGCGGCGAGCCCCTCGCCGCCGAGCTCACCGCCCACCTCGCCAAGGTCGCCGACGCCGGCCGGCGCATCCGCGCCGCCAAGATGCGCTTCAACGCCGGCCACGCCCTCAACTACCAGAACGTCCGCGCCATCGCGACCCTCCCCGGCATCGCCGAGCTCCACATCGGCCACGCCATCGTGAGCCGTGCCATGTTCGTCGGCCTCAAGCGGGCCGTGCGCGACATGAAGCACGCGATCTTGGGGGGGGCCGGTACGGTCGCGGGTCACTCAGCCCAGTCCGATGCGGGGTAAGTCACCATGCGTCCCCACTTCCAACGCCTCATGCAGTACGAGCTCTGGGCCAACGCGCGCGTCAACGCGTCGCTCAAGTCCGCCCAGGCCGCCCTCGAGCACGGCGGCGCCTCCTCCGAAGCCCCCGCCCTCATCCGCGCCGCCGAGATCTGGTCCCACGTCCAGTGCGCCCGCGCCATCTGGCTCCACCGCGTCGGCGCCGGCGACCCCGTCCCCGAACTCTTCCCCCGCTGGTCCCTCGACCGCGCGATCAGCGAGTGCGCCGCCATGGACGACGCCTGGCCGAAATACCTCACCAGCCTCGACGAGCCCGACTTGAACCGCATCGTCACCTACCGCACCACCGAGGGCGCCGCCAAAACCACCGCCCTCACCGACATCCTCACGCACGTCTTCAACCACTCCACATACCACAGGGGCCAGATCGCCCGCCTCGTGACCGACTCAGGCGGCGAGCGCGCCGCCACCGACTTCGTCCTCTTCGCCCGCAGGGACGCCTGATCCCGGCCCCTGGCCCCTGATCCCTATCCATGGCCCTCATCGAACCCACGCCGCTCACCCTCCCCGACGCCACGCGCGTCGTCATCCGCTCGATGACCCTCGCCGACGTGCACAACATGCTCGCGTTCCGCCGCCACGCCGCGACCACCAGCGACCACGCCGTCACCCAGCCCGACGAAGTTGCCGAAGACGTCGCCGAAGAGGAGCAGTGGATCACCGACCACATCGAGGAGCCCGGCCGCCTCGCGATCGTCGCCGAGCTCCCCGTCGGCGAGCGCTGCCCCGCCGGGCGCGACCTCCCCTGCGGCCGCCTCGTCGGCGAGCTCGATTTCCGCGTCGGCAAACGCCGCGTCATGCGCCACCACGGCCGCTTCGGCATCACCGTCGTCCAATCCTGGCGCGGCAGCGGCATCGGCCGCGCCCTCATCACCACCCTCCTCGACTGGGCCCGCAATCACGAGTTCATCGAGAAGGTCTGCCTCGGCGTCGTCGAAACCAACACCCGCGCCCGCAAGCTCTACTCGAGCCTCGGCTTCGTCGACGAATCGCTCAACACCGCCGAGTTCAAGATGCCCGACGGCCGCTACATCGACGACATCCAGATGAGCCAGTGGGTGAAGCCCCGGAAGAGTTGAGGGCTCCGAAGATCCCCCTCCGCAACGCGGAGGGGGAAATGCTTGATGGGCGTCCAGCCCATCAAGCGAGGGGGAGGGCGTCTCCCCCCTCTCCCTCGCGGCTCTGAGCGAGGGAGAGGGCCGGGGTGAGGGCTCCATCTCCTTCCCGCCTTGTCTACTTCCTTCTCCCTTCTTCCGCCTTCCTCCCTCTTCCTCTCCCAATTGCCTTCCTCCGCGCCCTCTGCGCCTCTGCGGTGAATCCCTCCTGCTTCCCCTCCGTGTCCTCCGTGTCCTCCGTGGTGAATCCCCTTCCTAAACTCCCCGACCCATGCCACTCCGCCTCTACAACACGCTCACCCGCCGCGTCGAGGACTTCGTCCCCGCCGACCCCGACCGGGTCACCTTCTACACCTGCGGCCCCACGGTGTACGACGACGCGCACATCGGCAACTTCCGCTCGTTCCTCGCCGCCGACGTCCTGCGCCGCTTCATCGAATCGCCCCTCTGCGAAGTCGCCCAACCCGGGGACAAAAAACACGCCGGGCCCCGCACCGTCGTCCACGCCATGAACATCACCGACGTCGGCCACATGACCGACGACGCCGAGGGCGGCGAATCCGGCGAGGACCGCATGGCCGTCGCCGGCCGGCGCATCGCCGAGGCCAAGAAGGCCGGCAAGCTCCCCGCCGACGTCAAGATCGACCCCAACGACCCGTACCAGATCGCGAAGTTCTACGAAGAGCGATTCCGCGACGACGGGCGCCGCCTCGGCCTCAAGGTCGCCATCGACGCCGACTCCAATCCCGCGCGGATGCCCAAGGCCACCCAGAACATCGACGGCATGATCGCCGTCATCGCCCGCCTCATCGACCGCGGCCACGCTTACGTCATCGGCGAGCCCGGCCAGCGCGTCGTCTACTTCCGGGTCAAGAGCTTCCCGCCCTACGGCCGCCTCAGCGGCAACACCGTCGACAGCCTCCGCGAGGGCGAGGGCGGTCGCATCAACACCGCCAACCAGAGCTCCAAGGAACACCCCGCGGACTTCCTCCTCTGGAAGGAAGACCGCTCCCACATCATGAAGTGGGACAGCCCCTGGGGCGCCGGCTACCCCGGCTGGCACATCGAGTGCACCGTCATGAGCGCCGAGGGCACCGAAGCCTCGAAGCGCCACGGCATCGCAAAGTTCTCCCTCCTCGGCGGCGCATCGGTCATCGATCTCCACTCCGGCGGCGAAGACAACATCTTCCCCCACCACGAGTGCGAGATCGCCCAGTCCTGCTGCGCCTTCAACGAGACGCCCGAGCAGGGCTCCTTCGCCCGCATGTGGTTCCACCCGCGATTCCTGCTCGTCGAAGGCACGAAGATGTCCAAGAGCAAGGGCAACTTCTACACCGCCCGCGACCTCTTCGCCCCCCCTCCCCAAGGCAAGGGCATCGAGCCCGCCGCCCTCCGCCTCGAGCTCATCAAGACCCACTACCGCTCGAACGCGAACTTCACCATGCAGGGCCTCGCCGACTCCCAGCGTGTCGTCGACCGCTGGCGCCGCTTCGTCGAATCCGGAACGAACCCCGAGCGTCAGCGACGGGCCTCCGCGCCCGATTCTCCCGCGGCCATCGCCGCGCGCGACGCCGCCCGAACCGCCTTCGCCCAGGCCATGCACGACGACCTCAACATCGCCGCCGCCATCGCCACCCTCAACACCTTCATCAACGAGTGCTCGACGCCCGACCACGCCGACGCGCTGCTCCTCCGAGAATTCGACGTCGTCCTCGGCGTCCTCGCCCTCGAGAAGCCCAAGTCCGAGCAGACCGACATCGGCATCTTCGTCGGCGGCCTCGAACCCGACCCCGCCGTCATCGCCAAGCTCGAAGAGCGCCGAGCGGCCCGCGCCAGCAAGAATTTCAAACGCTCCGACGAGATCCGCGACGAGCTCCTCGCCATGGGCTTCGCCATCAAGGACGCCGCCGGCGGCAAGGTGGAAGTCAGCCGGGCGGCGAAGTAATCAACTCCGGGTGCCCCGGCGGAGCTCTGTCCGCCGGGTTCGCGCTTCGATCCGTACACCGGGCGGACAAAGCTCCGCCCGGGCACCCGCGCAACGACAACACCCTCTACCATCCCCCCGAGCATGCACAGCCCCTGGACGCTCTGGCGCTACATCCTGTTCGAGTTCTGGCGCCTCGCCCTCCTCACGGCGTCCATCCTCGTCACCGTCCTCGCGTTCACGGCTGCGGTCAAGTTTCTCGCCGACGGGCGCCTCGGCCCCGTCGACACGCTCCGGTTCATGCTCTACGCCGTGCCGCCGATGCTCCAGTACGCCCTGCCCTTCGCGGGCGGGTTCGCGGCCACCCTTGCCTACCACCGCATGGCCGCCGACAACGAGCTCGTCGCCTGCCACGCCGGCGGCATGAGCCACCGGCGCGTCCTGGTCCCCGCCCTGCTCTCGGGTCTCGCGCTCGCCGGCGCCCTCGCCATCCTCTCCGACCGCGTCATCCCGCGCTACCTGCGCTCGATGGACGAGATGGTCGCCCAGGACATCGCCCGCCTCATGGTCTCGTCGATCAACCGCGGCGAGGCCGTCCGCATCGACCGCGCCATGATCTACGCCGACTCGGTCACCGTCCTCGAGCCCAAGCCCGAGTCGGGCGCCACCAACCTGCTCTACCTCACCGGCGTCCTCATGATCCAGCTCGACAAGCGCGGCGACGTCGAGGCCGAGGGCAGCGCCCCCGACGCCCACATCTGGTTCTACCGCGAGTCCGCCAGCACCGCCCAGGCCGAGATGTCCGGTGATGCCGACGCCGCGTTGCGGTTCGCCACCGGCACCGTCACGCGGTTTGTCATGCAGGCCGAGGGGTTCGTCGGGCGCAAGCGCGGCGAGGGCGTCACCGAGCAGGGCCTGCTCCGCTTCGACCGCGTCGTTCCCAACGCCTTCCGCGACGACCCCAAGTTCTTCGGCTTCGCCGAGCTCTCGAACCTCCGCGAGACGCCCGAGCGCATCGGCCAGGTCAACGCCGAGCGCCGCGTGCTCGCCGCCCGCCTGGGCGAACGCGCCACCACCGACACCATCGCCCGCTCCCTCGCCTCGACCGGCGCCGTCGAGCTCACCGACCCGCAGGGCGGACGCGTCGTGCTTCAGGCCGGGCGCCTCATCGGCTACGACAACACCATCCGCTACTGGACGCTCGACCCCATCGCCTCGGGCCCCGATCGAGGCCGGTTCATCGTCGAGATCTCCCGCCCCGGCGACCGTCCCCAGAAGCTCCGCGCGGCCGAGGCGTTCATCCGCACCGACGTCAACACCGCCCGCCAGTCCGGCATCGTCGCGGCCACGCTCCACCTCAAGGCCGTCAGTGCCGTCGCCCGCGGCGGCGGGGGCGACGAGCCCACCGGCCAGCGCGACGACCGCGACCTCTCCGGCCTCGTCCTCGCGACCGACCCGATGAAGCCGCTGCTCGCGCTCGGCGCGTACCAGATGCGCGACGAGGCCGACCGCGTCATCGAGGCCCGCGGCGGCGACGACTACGTCAAGCCCGCCCGCGACAAGCTCGACTCCCGCATCTCCGACCTGCTCCGCGAGATCACCAGCAAACAGCACGAGAGGATCGCCGTGTGCGTCGCGTGCCTGGTGATGGTGCTCACCGGCGCGGTGATGGCGATGCGCCTGGGCGACGCGCTGCCGCTGACGGTGTACCTGTGGAGCTTCTTCCCGGCCCTGGGGGCGGTGATCACGATCAGCGCCGGCCAGCAGCTCGTCCACGAGATGGGGAGCATCGGGCTGCTGCTCTTGTGGGGCGGCGTGGCGGCCCAGGCCTCGTTCACGTTCGTGCAGTACCGCGAGCTTGCGCGTCGCTGAAACGCAAACGGCAGCCTAAACCGAGGCCATATTCGTTGACTATAGTCTAGACTATAGCATCGGCTATAGACTGTTTGTTGCTGCCGGGGTAGCTCAATTGGCAGAGCGCTAGATTGTGGTTCTAGAGGTCGCGGGTTCGAGCCCCGCCCCCGGTATTTGAGCAGATTTGGTGCGGCGGGGGGAGTTGGGGTGGCGCGGTGGGGGGGGCGGGGGGTTGGGAGTCGGTAGCGATGAGCGACGCCGTCGAGCCCCGGAACTTCCGCGGGCTGCGTGACTATCTCCCCGGGCAGATGCGCCTGCGCAACCGTCTCATCGACACGGTGCGCACGGTGTACGAGTCCTACGGCTTCCTGCCGCTGGGCACGCCCGCGATCGAATACCTCGACGTCCTCCTCGGCCCCGGCGGGCACGAGGCCAACGAGCAGATCTTCCGCGTCCGCAACCCCGACAAGCCGCAGAGCGCCGACCTGGCCGCCGCGGGCGGCAGCGGGGGGGCGGCCGACGCCGAACGCCTCGGGCTGCGCTTCGACCTCACCGTGCCGCTGGCGCGGGTAATCTCGCAGTACCCCAACGACCTGCCGCTGCCGTTCCGGCGCTACCAGGTGGACTCCGTGTGGCGCGCGGACAAGCCCGACCGCGGCCGCTTCCGCGAGTTCACGCAGTTCGATATCGACGCCATCGGGGTCGAGAGCGAGCTGGCGGACGCCGAGATCATCGCGGCGATGTGCGACACGCTGGTGGCGCTCGACGCGGGTCCGTTCAAGGTGCGGTTCAGCAGCCGCAAGATCCTGAACCTGCTGCTCGCGTACGCGGGCGTGCCGGCGGAGCTGTCGCTGCGCCGCGGGGTGGGGGGGGAAGCGGTCGAGAAGCGCCCGGGCACGGACGTCTTCCGCGTGCTCGACAAGCTGCCGAAGATCGGGATCGAGAAGGTGCGGCTCGAGCTGACCAAGGGGTACACGGACGAGTCGGGGGACAAGATCCCCGGGCTGGGCCTCGATGCGGCGCAGGTCGCGCGGATCGAAGAGTTCCTGAACCTCAAGTCGGACACTCGGCGAGGCACGCTCGAACAGCTCACGGCCCTTTTCGCCGGCGTCGAAGGCGCGGACGGCGTTCTCAAGCAGGTCGCCAACATCAGCGACACGCTCGCGGCCCTCGGCTACGACGAGTCCAAAGCCATCATCGACCTCTCCATCGCCCGCGGCCTCGCCTACTACACCGGCCCCGTCTTCGAAACAACCCTCGACGAACTCCCCCAGTTCGGCTCGGTCATGTCCGGCGGGCGCTACGACGACCTCGTCAAGCGCTTCAAGGGCACGAGCGTGCCCGCCGTCGGAACCTCCATCGGCATCGACCGCTTGCTCGCGGCCATGGTCGAGAGCAAGCGCGTCGCGCTCAAAGCCGCGACCGCGCAGGTGCTCGTCACGACGATGGACGCCGCGCTCACGAGCGAGTACCTCGCGATTGCGAGCCAGCTCCGGCGCGCCGGGATCCGCACCGAGATCTACCTCGCCTCGGCGAGAGTCGGCAAGCAGATGAAGTACGCCGACGCGCTTGGCATCCCGCTCGTCATCATCATCGGCTCCGACGAGAACGCGAGAGGCGTCGTCCAGATCAAGCAGATGGACCTGGGCCTGCAGCTCTCGGCCAGCATGGCGACGCGCGAGGAATACCGCCAGGCGCGCCCCGGCCAGTTCGAGGTCTCCCGCGCGAAGCTGGTCGAATCGGTCAAGGACCTGCTCGCCGGCCTGGGCGCATAAGAGACGCGAGCGCGAGCGAGTGGATAAGAGCCAGGAGCGCAAGCGACTGGCCGCGGGTGCGGTGGTATGGGAGATGACCGCCGAAAGATCGGGCGCGGCGCTCGCCCCGGAGGGGCGCGCGAATGTAGCCACGGGCGCTGCGGAGTCGGCCGATAGGCCGACGGAGCGAGCCCGTGGAAGGCGGGGTTGTGGTTTTGTGTTTCGTTGTTTGCGTGCCGCCGCGGGAGGGGCGGAGGGGAGTTTGGTGCGCGCGGGGGCGGCGTTGGTTGTGGAGGTGTGGAGGGGGAAGTAGGGATCGAGCCCTCACCCCTGCCCCCCCACCCCTTGTATCTTGATACCGCCCCATCCGTGTTGGAAGGGGAGCCCCGCCCGGCCC
>CAZMCC010000097.1:0-13998 GCA_964564695.1 uncultured Phycisphaeraceae bacterium
ACCATCATCAAAAAAACTGAGATACACAACAACCCCAAATTCGACACCCAGGCGTAAAAAAAAAAGTTCGCAAGGGGTATATGTCTTTTTCTTCTATCCCCCCCCCCCCCCCCAAGTCCCGGCCCCCCACCCCCCCCCCCCCCCCCCCCCCATGACCACACTCATCCTCTACATCACGTACGCCCTGCTGCTCCCCGCGAAGGCGCTCGCGGCCCTGCGCGGGCGCGATCCGCTGCAGCTCAAGAACGACCCCTCGCGGACCAGCTACTGGGTGCCGCGTCCGATCCGCACCGACGCCGCGGCGTATTTCTCCGAGAGCTCACCGGCCGAGGACGACATCGTCGCCGGGCGCGGCGATCCGAGCACGCGCCGCCTGCGCCCCGCGGGGCGGATCGCGATGGCCCCGCTGCTGTGGCTGGCGAAGCGGCAGGGTCCGGGGCGGAACACCGTGGCCGTGAGCGCGAGCGAGCGGGACAAGGGTGTGCCCGACGAGATTTACACGCTGTGGTAAACCACCCCCCCACCACCGCATCACCGCCGGGCCAGTTCGTCGACGCCAAGCCGTACATCGCGCACGACCAGCGGATCGGGTACCTGTACGTCCCGAACTCGAAGATGACCCTGCCCGTGCCCGGCGGCGGGACGTACACGATCACGATCAACGCGGCCGGCATCCGCTCGAACCGCGAGTACACACGCGAGAAGCCGCCCGGGGTGAAGCAGCGGATCATCGTGCTGGGCGACTCGTTCACGGCCGGCCAATACGTGTCGAACGAGCACCGCTTCACGGAGCACCTCGAGCGGCGCATGCCGGGTGTGGAAGTCATCAACTTCGGCCTCGAGGGCACAGGCACCGACCAGCAGCTGCTCATCTACGAGCACATAGCACGGCACTATGAGCACGACCTGGTGATCCTGCTGCCGTTCCTGCAGAACATCCGGCGGAACGTCGTCGACGCTCGCGAGAGCTTTGATCCCAAGACACTCGAGAAAATCTGGCTGCCCAAGCCGCGGTTCCGGTTGGTTGGGGGAGGGCCGGGGGACAAGCTCGAGCTCACCGGCGTTCCCGTGCCCGACCGGCACCTCACCGCGGCCGAGATCGGGCACCACGCGGGCTCGGGCGAGGATGGGGGCGGGGTGAAGACCGACAGCGACAAGTCGCTGGCCAACCGCGTGAAGTTCGCGATCCGCAACGCCCCCGGCGTCCACGCCCTCAAGCAGGCGATCTCGCGCGTGAAGCCGCACGAGCCGTTCCCCGAGTACGCCGATCCGAACTCGGAGGCGTGGCGCCTTCAGGCGGCCATCGTGCGCCGGCTGCACGAGCTGGCGTCGCCGCGTCCGCTCCTGGTCGTGCCGATCTTCTACGCGAGCTACGTGATGTACCGCAAGGCGAAGAACTATTTGGACCGGTTCCGCGAGCTCGAACGAGCCCGAAGCGCAAGCGAGGGTGGCCTGCACGTGGTCGATGTCCAGCCACACTTCGCGAAGCAGGGCGAGGAGGCGGTGCGGTGCTTCCTCGAGCCGCACGACAGCCATTTCTCGGCGCATGGGAATCTGGTGCTGGCGGAGGCGCTGCAGGAAGAGCTGACGAAGCGCGGGTTGCTCAAGACCTAGTCAAACCACCATCCATCGCCGTCCACCGTTTCGCCATAGTCGGTCGCGGTGGGGCCTGTAGTCGGCTCTCAGCGTCCCCACCGACTTCGGCCCGGTTAGCTCTATCCGCACTCGGCCGGCACTTCGCCAGCCTACCGACTCTAATCCCCGCCCCTGTACCCCGGCTGGAAGTGCTTCACCGGATCGTAGATTTTCTCCCAGTGCCTGCGCAGGAATTCGGGGTCATGCACCTCCTGTCCGCAGTTTGGACACGCACCCGGGAACGCCACGCCCTCCAAGCCACCCGCGCAGTACGGACACAGCTTGAAGTCCCGCCGCTGTATCTCCGTCCAACTGCGCCGGTTCAGCGTGTACCCGACAGAGAAGACGACGATGCAGGCGACGAAAGGCGTCAGCATCACCGCCATCACGTAGCCCCCGCACGCCGCCGAGATCGTCTGGAACCACCCTGGCGAGACCATCCTCGACCCAATCACCACGCCCCAGAACGCGAATGTTAGTGCGAACAATGCGAACACCACGGCCCCCGCTGTGCGTTCCGCGTCCGTGAACACCCACAGCGGCTTCGGGATTCTGCCCGCGCGGCGCGCCGCCACAACCCGCTCGACTTCCTTGGCAATCCGCCGCGGGTTTGCGCCGCCGTCCGCCGCCCGCGGCATCTCGGCAATCACTGCTGTCATCGCCTCCCCACCGCCGTCCGCCGACGGATACTCGCGCCACCAGTGCGCCCGGATGACTCCAGAATCCGCCAGCGCCGCGCCGCACTCCGAACAGGCCCCGGGCAGCCGCACGCCGCGGAGGTCGTACGTGCAGTGCGGGCACGACAGATACCCCCGCGCGATGAGCACCCGGCGCGACCGCGCTCTGCACACCAAATACAGCCCCCCGCTCACCGCAAAGCCACCCATGACGCTTACCAGCGCGACCGTCGCAGCGCTCATCGCCGCCGGCTTCCAGCTCGCCCCCAGCCCGTGTCTCGGCGACACGAACAGCCACGTCACGAATAGCGGGAACAGAGCGATGAACTGAACCACGCTCAACGACCCCAGCAGCCGCTCGCCGGGGGTGAAGAACGTCAACGACTTCGGGGGCCAACGCCGCGTCACACGCCAGATTAGCCTCGTGTCACGTCACCCCGGCGAGCCGCACCTCCGCGTACCCTCGATCCGCCGTGTCCGCGCCGCCGTCCCAACCTTCCCGCTCTCACCCCCCCACTCACGCCGAGCTAGTCGCCCGCGTGACGGCGTTGCCGGGGCGGGACGCACGCCGCCTGCACGCGGCCCTTGCGAAGCTCAAGGACGGCGCGAAGGGGCGGGCGCCGGCGCCGGGGGTGCTGGGGCCGTTCCTCGATAATCTCGCCCGAGCCGAGGCACGCTTCGCCGCCCGCGTCGCGAATCTCCCCAAGCCGACCTTCGATCTCGACCTGCCGATCCTCGAGCGGCGCGACGAGATCGCCGCGGCCATCCGCGATCACCAGGTCGTCGTCATCTGCGGCGAGACCGGCTCGGGCAAGACCACGCAACTCCCCAAGATCTGCCTCTCGCTCGGCCGCGGCGTGCGCGGGCTCATCGGGCACACGCAGCCGCGGCGGATCGCGGCGCGGACGGTGGCGCAGCGCGTCGCCGCGGAACTCGAGACCCCGATGGGCCCGGGCGGGGCCGTGGGGTACAAGGTGCGGTTCACCGACGAGACGAGCCCGTCGACGTACGTGAAGCTGATGACCGACGGCATCCTCCTCGCCGAAACTCAGGGCGGGGGCGGAGGCGGAGCGGACCGCGACCTGCTCGCGTACGACACGATCATCATCGACGAGGCGCACGAGCGGTCGCTGAATATCGATTTCCTGCTCGGCTACCTCAAGCGGCTGCTGCCGCGGCGGCCGGATCTCAAGCTCATCATCACGAGCGCGACGATCGACCCGCAGCGGTTCAGCGATCACTTCGATGGGGCGCCGATCATCGAGGTGTCGGGGCGGACGTACCCGGTGGAGGTGCGGTACCGGCCGCTCACGGGCGCGGATGAGGACGAGCAGGAGCGCAGCCAGGAAGAGGCGATCCTCGACGCCACCGACGAGCTGCTCGATCCGAATTCGGGCCACCCCGGCGACATCCTCGTCTTCCTCCACGGCGAGCGCGAGATCCGCGAGACGGCCAACGACCTGCGCGAGCATCTCGCGGGGAGACGCGGAAACTTCGAGGTGCTGCCGCTCTACGCGCGCCTGCCGTCGGGCGAGCAGCAGCGGATCTTCCAGCAGTCGGCGTACGCCCGAAGGATCATCCTCGCGACGAACGTGGCCGAGACGTCGCTGACGGTGCCGAACATCGGCTCGGTGATCGACACGGGGCTCGCGCGGATCAGCCGGTATTCGCCCCGGATCAAGGTGCAGCGCCTGCCGGTGGAGCCGATCTCCCAGGCCTCGGCCCAGCAGCGCGCGGGCCGCTGCGGGCGCGTGCGCTCGGGCGTGTGCATCCGCCTGTTCGCCCAGGAAGACTTCGAGAAGCGACCGCAGTTCACCGATCCGGAGATCCGGCGGACGAATCTGGCGAGCGTCGTGCTGCAGATGAAGGCGCTGCGCTTGGGGCGGGTTGAGCAGTTCCCGTTCATCGATCCTCCCGAGTCGCGGGCCATCCGCGACGCGTACGACACTCTCCAGGAGCTCGGGGCGGTCGACCACGAGGACGAGATCACGGAGCTGGGGCGGACGCTCGCGCGCCTGCCGGTTGACCCGCGGGTCGCGCGGATGGTGTTCGCGGGGCACGACCACAAGTGCCTGGGGGCGATGCTCGTGATCGCGTCGGCTCTGAGCGTGCCGGACCCGCGCGAGCGCCCGCTCGAGGCCCAGCAGAAGGCCGACGAGCTCCACAAGCGGTTCAGCAACGAGGACTCCGACTTTGTGGCGATCCTGAACCTGTGGAAGTTCTTCCAGGAGCAGTCGGGGGCGCTCTCGGGGAGCAAGTTCCGCAAGCTCTGCAAGGACAACATGCTCAGCTTCGTGCGCCTGCGCGAGTGGGCCGACGTGCACGAGCAGCTCAGCGACATGGCCGAGGACCTGGGGTGGCCCGCGCCTGCGCCCGAGTCGGCTTTCTATAAGCCCGACGACACGGGCAACTACGAGCCCATCCACCGCGCCATCCTCGCGGGCATGCTCTCGAACGTCGGCAAACGCAAGGAAGAGGCCGGCGGGGTCGACTTCGGCGGCGCCCGCTGCGTCCGCTTCAACATCCACCCCGCCTCCGCCCTCTACAAGAAGTCCCCCAAGTGGCTCGTCGCCGGCGAGCTCGTCAAGACCACCAAGCTCTACGCGCGGTCGGTGGCGCGGGTGCAGCCCGAGTGGGTCGAGGACGCCGCCCGCCACGTCGTCAAGAAGACCTACTCCGACCCGTATTACCGCGAGGAGTCGCAGACGGTGGTCGCCTCCGAGCGCGTCAGCCTCTATGGCCTCGAACTCGTCGCCAACCGCACCGTCAACTTCGGCAACGTCGACCCCATCCTCGCCCGCGACGTGTTCATCCGCGATGCGCTCGTGGCCGGCCGCCTCCGCACCCACGCGCCGTTCCTGCAGCACAACATGGACCTCGTCGGGCGGGTCCGAGCCGAGGAAGCCAAGCTCCGGCGGCGCGACCTGCTCGGCGATGAGATCCTGCGGGTCGATTTCTACGACCGGCGCGTGCCGATGGACGTGCACTCGGGGCCGTTGTTCGAGAAGTGGCGGCGCCAGATGGACCGCGAGCGCCCGGGGCTGCTCGTGATGGCCCGCGAGCACATCGTGTCCCCCACCGCTCCCGGGGCCCCGACGCCGGTCGACTATCCCGACGAGATCACCGTGTCGGGGCGAGCGTGCCGGCTCACCTACGTGAACGAGCCGGGGGCGAAGGTCGACGGCGTGACGGTCAATCTGCCGCTCGCCACGCTGCCGCTGGCGCGGGCCGAGGACTTCGAGTGGCTCGTGCCCGGGTTCCTGCGCGAGAAGGTCATGGCCCTCATCAAGACGCTCCCCAAGGACACGCGGGCGGCCCTGGTGCCGGTGCCGGACACGGCCGAGAAGTGCCTGGGGATCCTCAATCGCACCGGGGCGCTGATCCCGGCGCTCGCCGAGGCGGTGGTCGGGGCGACAGGGGTCGAGGTGCTGCCGCGGGATTTCAACCCGGTCGAGCTGCCGGACTACCTGAAGATGCGGTTCCGGGTGATCGACGAAGCCGGGAGCGAGATCACGGCCGGTCGGGACCTCGACGCGATCCGGGCCCAGCTCAAGGACCGGCTGGCGCGGCTGTTCGCGGAGCTGCCGCCCTCAAACTCGAACCGGCGGTCGGTGCGGAAGTGGGACTTCGGCGATCTGCCCGAAACCGTCGAGATCACCGTGGGCGGGATCGGCGGCATGTCGGGCGTGCGGTTGCGGGGGTTCCCGGCGCTGGCGCTCGATGCCGCGGGGGGGGTGGAGATCAGGCTGTTCGAGTCGATCGAGCGGGCGAACGCGGAGCACCGGCGGGGGGTGTTGCGCCTGCTGGCGATCGAGTCGCGCGACGACGTGATGTACTACTTGAGGGGGCGCCCGGCGATCGACCGGCTGAACGTGGCGTTCTCGACCTTGGGGACGCCGTCCGAGCTGCTGAACGAGATGCGGGACCTCATCGCCAACAGAGCCCTGGCCGCGACGCCCGACACCGGGGCGCTGCCTCGGACCCAGGCGGCGTTCCGGGCGCTGCTGGGCGCGGGGGGGCCGAACATCGGGGCGGCCGTGAAGGAGGTCTGCGACCTCGCGGACACGGTTCTGCACGCATATCACCGGCTGCTGATGCGGCTGGGGAAGGCGATGCCGTTGGGGGGGGCCGGGGCCCAAGTGGCGGCGGCGGACATCGGGTTCCAGGTGTCGCAGTTGATGTCACCCAGATTCCTGACCACGACCCCATACCGGTGGCTGGCCGAGTTCCCGCGGTTCTTTGCATCGATCCACGCCCGCCTCGACAAGCTCGATCGGGGTGGGGGTTCGCTGGACCGGGACCTCAAGGCCACCCAGCAGGTGGTCACGCTCTGGAACCAGTACGCTGCCAAGCGGACCGACGACCTCGCGCAAGGGATCCATAACCCCCTGCTCGACGACTATCGGTGGATGCTCGAGGAGCTGCGGGTGGCGTCGTTTACCCAGGAACTGGGGACCAGTGTGCCCGTTTCGGTGCAGCGACTCGAAAGGTTATGGGTCCAAGCGACGACTTCGGACGTCCGATAAATCTCTGTCGGCTGTCAGGAACAAATTGGCGTCAATCGGCCCGTCTAAGTGGCTAATCGACAGCAAGTAGCGCATGGTTATCGGAGAATCGCCCACCGTGTGTGGCGGCCCTTCGAGCCGCCGATTCCCGGATACCCAATCACATTGCTGGCAGGTACTTAGCGTCGCCGTGCGCCCCCACGGTAGTCGTCGAGGCTCTCCTCTTGACTTGTATCCGTTTGATGCTATCATATACCAAACAAAAACACGGACGCACCCTTTGGTCGGCGCGATGCGAGTTTGAAGGGCGTGTGCGTTTTGGCCCCGAATGAGCCGGATTTGGGAAAGTCTGAAAAAAGTCCCCAGCGAGGCGAGTTGGTATCCGAAAGCAGTGGCCGGTCGCGATCAAGCCGCAACCGGCACCCGTGTGTTTTCCATGAGGAGGCTCCATATGGCCGTCGAAGGAGCTCGTCGAGTCAACCAAGAACAATTGCTTCAGCTGGCCAGCTTGTACCGTGGCCTGAGCCGTAAGCAGTTGGCCGACGCGCTGGGCCGAGACCCCACCAAGCTGTTCCCCCCGACCGGAAACCCCAAGCTCGATTACCTGATGAGGCTGAGCGACCTGCTCGACTGGCCCGTGGGTGATGTGGCGGAGGCGATCTGGGACGGCGAACCGCACGAGGGGCTCGAAGAAACGTACGTGAGTTTCGAGCAGGCACACTCCGCAGCCCGCGACGCGCACGCCGCGGGTGACTTCCGCAGGATGACGGCCGCCGCCCAGCGCATGACGCAGCTGGCGACGAGTCCGGACCAGCGGGCCCTCGCGGCCCACCGGGAAGCGGGCGGATGGGACGGCCTGGGGCGATATACCCGTCAGCTCGAAGCGATCCGTCGCGGCCTGGGCGAGCCCATGGTCAACGGCGAGCTCCGCGAAGTGCTGCGGGTCAACCTCGCGAACGCCTACTACACCCTCTGGCACCTGCTCGAGGCCCGCTCGCTGGCCCGGGACCTCATCGAGAGCCTGGCGTCGGACACGCCGCACGCTCCCCCCCACTCCAAGAACACCCGCGCGACGCTGGCGTTCGCGCACTACGTGCTCGGGCACGCATCGCTCAGAATGATCGACGAGGCCCCCGAGGGCGCCGCCAAGTGCGCCGCGATGGCCAAGCAGTCGCTCACGACGAGCCTCCAGGCGTACACCCGCCTGGCGGACGAGTTCAACCACAACCCGTGGCGCGGCATCGCGAACACCTGCAAGGGCTCGCTCCTCGAAGTCGAGGTCGAGCTCGCCGAGCGGTCCGCGACCGACGCGGTGAACCAGATTCTCGAAGGACTCGAGACGGTGACCGACACGAGCGACGGGCTCGTGGGCGACCGGCTCGAAAGCTACGGCTGGTGGTGCATCGCGGGATGCTCGATCACGCTGCGGCACATGTCCGGGCGCGACCTGCACCGCTACATGGCGGTGTTCACGAACAAGGGCTACGAGATCGCCGACCGCCTGGACAACTGGGCGATGCGCGAGCGCCTGTTCACGATGGAGTTCCTGCAGCGCCAGCGTCTCAACGAGCTGGCCGGCTTCCCCGTCGAGTGGACCATCGACAACGAAGAGGTCCGCCTCATCGTCGGAACCATGGGTCGCTTCCCCATGTTCCGCACTACCGGCTGGAAAATCCTTCAGACCGCCACGGTCGTCGGAGACAACTGAATTTCAGGGAGAGAATTGTTATGAAGACGACCCACAACCTCTTCGCATCCACCACCGCGCAACCGCGCCGCCGCTCCACGCTCCTGCTGGGAGTCCTCGCGGCCGCACTTGTCCCCGCTCTTGCGCCCGTGGCCGACGGTGCTCCCCCGCCGTCGGGCCTGCGCCCGATCGCCACCAAGTCCGACGTGACGCACTCGGAGCAGGGCAACTTCGGCCTTGCCGGTGGAGGCTCCGGCTCCGTGATCAACCCCGTCTTCGGCGGCGACGTCGTCGGCGGCGGGATCTCGATCTCGCTGGGCGACTGCCCCGCGGACTGGGACGGCGACGGCACCATCACCAGCGTCGACGTGTCGTACTACTTCAACGACTACTTCGCGGACATCAACGACGGCACGACGGTCGCGGACTTCAACGTCGACAACGTGACCAACCCCTCCGACGCCGTGCAGTTCATCAACGCATGGTTCCTCGGCTGCTGGTAATCCGCTCGGCCGCGAGCTGAGCGGCGACGACGAGTTCTCTCCCCTCCCCCTGTCAACGAATGGGGGCGCCCGGATGCTTGATCCGGGCGCCCTCGTTTTCTTTTTCAACGAGCCCTGAGCGCGAGCTCAGGGTGAATGGCGGGTGTGGGCGGTGGTCAACCCGGAAGCGGCGACGCCCCTTGGTCGACTGATTCCCGCATGCGGCGGTCGTGCACCCCGAGCTTGCGCTCGGGGCTCGTTCAGCGCATTCACCGCACGATGATCACGCTCGGGCTTGTCAGCAGGACCGGCTCGCGCTGCAGTTGCATGAAGGCGTTGAGGTGCTCGCGGACGGTGAGCCAGCCGCGGTCGCCCAGGAGGCCGATGCCGGCGGCCTCGATGGTCGCGAAGGCGCCCGCCGGGGCGCTGGCGCCGCCCCCCCCACCCATGCCGCCCATCATGTCCTCGAGCAGGTCACCGAGGCCCTGGGGGCCGGGGTAGTCCATGAGATCGAACTGGCCGCGTTCGAGCTTGGCGGCGGAGGCCATGGCGGTGACCGCGTCGTTGAGCGAGCCGACCTCGTCGGCCATCTTCAGCTCGACGGCCTTGGCGCCGGCGAAGAGCCGGCCCTCGGCGGTCTTGGAGAGATCGATGCCCTTGCGACCGGCGGAGACGCGGGACGCGAACTGGTCGTAGATGGTCTTCATGCGCCCGTGGGTCATCGCGCGCTGCTCGACGGTCCAGTCGCTGAAGGGGCTCATCATCGAGCTCATGGGGCCGCGGGCGCGTCCGACGACGTTGACGCCGACGCTCTTGGCGAGCTTGGCCGCCGAGATCTTGCCCCCGACCACGCCGATGGAGCCGACGATGCTCGAGGGATTCACATAGATGCGGTCGCCGGCGACGGCGATGTAGTAGCCGCCGCTGGCGGCCATGGTGCCGACGCTCACGTACACGGGCTTCTTGACGGCGACGCGCCTGACGCCCTGCCAGATGACCTCGCTGGCGATGGCCGAGCCGCCGGGGGAGTTGATGCGGACGACGACGCCCTTGATGAGGTCGTTGTTCTCGATGTCGGCGAGGGCGTTGCGGACGGTGCGGCTGCCGGTGCTCGCGCCGCCGAAGAGCCCGCCGCCGCCGGAGTCGCCGTCCATAATGGGGCCGTCGATGTGGAGCACGGCGATGGTCGAGCGAGTGGGCTCGTGCGTGGGGCTCTTGAGGAGGGCGGCGAGCATGCCGAAGGGGTTGGAGGGGTCGAGCTTGGCCCCGTCGTCCTTGCTGCCGGGGAGCTCGGTCCAGGTGACGCCCCCCCCACCCCCCCCATCGCCCCCACCGCCGTCGCGCTGCTTCTCGAGGTAGGTCTTGAGATCGGGGAGGTCGACCTCGTCGTCGATGAGGCCGGCGGCCTTGGCCTCGGGGCCCAGGCACATCCAGGCCTTGGTCATGGCGTCGTCGAGCTTCGCGTCGTCGAGCTTGCGCCCGGTCTTGATCTTGGTGCGCATCTCTCCATAGAGCGAGTCGAGCAGGCTGTTGATGTTCTGGTCCCACTGCGGGCTCGGCGCAGCGCGCGTCATCGCCTCGTTGGCGCCCTTGAAGTCGCCGACCTGGATCATGTCGGCGCGGACGCCGAGCCACGAGAGCAGGTCGGCGAGGTACATCTCTTCCATGTACATGCCGGGGAGGCTGACGCCGCCGCCGGCCTGGAGCAGCGCGCGGTCGCACGCGGAGCCGAGCATGAGCTCACCGGGGCCCATGGCCTCGGCGTAGAGGGTGACCTCTTTGCCGGCGGCGCGGACGCGGGCGATGGCCTGGGAGAGCTCCTCGACCTTGGACGCGGAGAGCTCGGCGTCGCGCAGGCGGAGCACGAGGGCGTCGATGTTCGAGTTGGACGCGGCCGAGTCGATGAGCCGGATGGTTTCGCGGAGCGTGCGCGCGTTGCCGGATCCGGTGAGCCACGCGAGGGGGCCTTCGACCTCGCCGAGCGAGCCGCGGATTTCGAGGAAGGCGACCTTCGAGGGTTGGTCGAGGGATGCCAGCGGGGCAAATGGGAGCGCGATCGCGGGAGCGGCTGTCAGCGCGACGGCGCTGAGCGAGAGCCCGGCGGCGAGGATTCGAGCGAAAGCGGATCGACGCATTGGGGAGGGTCTCCGACCGGGGCGAGGGTGCGGGGTCGATCGCCGCCGGCGTGTGTCATTGTTCGCGTATGGGTTGGGGCCGGCGGGGTTGCGAAACCAGGCGGGGGATGGCGGCCGAATCGGCGAAATCTACAGCAGGGAGCTGTCGTTCACCGGGAGCTTGCGCTCCCGGCTCGTTCAACGCATTCAGGCGTACCCCAGCTCGTCGAGGTCGTCCTCGTCGAGGCCGAAGTGGTGTCCGAGCTCGTGGAGGAGGGTGATGCGGATTTCCTCGTAGACGGCCTCGTCGGCGTGTTCGATCTCCCAGCCGCCGGCGGTGTCGACGATGCCTTCGCGGAAGAGATGGATCTGGTCGGGGAGGAGGCCGGTGTCGTCGACGCCGCGTTCGGTGATTCCCGAGCCGGTGTGCAGGCCGCAGAGTTCGGTGGGGTCCATGCCGGGCTCGATGACGCCGTCGCGCTCGAGCTCCTTGATCATCTGGGCGGTGGGGCGGTCGAGGATGACGACGCTGACCTCGTCGAGGAGTCGCCGGTAGTGCGGCGGGAGTGACTCGACGGCGTCGTCGAGCAGGGCATCGAATCGGGCCAGCAGCTTCGGGTTCACGCCCGATCCTTGCCGGGGTCGGGGGCGGACGACGTCGAGCCCGCGGGCGCGATGACGTGGGCGAGCGACGGGCCCGGCGAGAGCACGGCCCGGGCGATCCGCAGGCAATCGGCGAGCGAGCCGGCGAAGCCGCCGGTGATCAGGGCCGAGCCCATCGCGATCAGCGCGGTGCCGGCGAGGAAGGCGATCTCGCTCCAGCCGGTGCCCGGGGCCGCGGCCCCGGACCGCGCGAGGCCCAGGTGGATCGCGTCACCGGCGGCGGCGACCATGGCGGCGAGCGCGATGGCGAAGAGGGTCTGGCGATCGACGCGCCCGCTGCGGAGGGCGAGGCTGCGGGCGACGAGGACGCGCCCGTTGGGGCGGAGGCCAAGCACGATGCCGACGAGGCACGCGCCCAGCATGAGTCGGAGGGTGGAACGCTCGGCGTAGAGGCCGCGGACGTCGAGCATGGGCGAGACGAGGCGTCGGTCGTTGAGCTCGCCGAGTCGCCAGACGATGTACGTGGCGGGGATGTAGATGAGGATCGCGACGAAGGCGGCGAGGATGTTGGCACGGGGCAGGCCGCGGTGCGGGCTCACCAGCGCGAGGGCGCCCAGGCCCGAGAGCGCGACCATGACGGTCATCGCGAGGGTGACCGAGGGCGTGCGGTGGCCGGGGGTCCAGAGGCCGAGGGAGCCGAAGGCATCGGCGAGGTGGGGCCACCACGCGAGGAGGGCCGCGACGAGGGCGGCGGCGGCCCACATGATGATGCCGGCGGCGACAATCCAGCGCGAGCGGACGGGCTGGAGCTCGCGGGCGAGGGGATCGACGACGGCGAGGATGGTGGCGCGAACGGCCGTGCCGCATTCGGGGCAGGTGGAGCGGATGGAGAGCCCGCGGAGGTTGTATCCGCAAACGACGCACGGCAAGTCGCCGCCGAGACTAAGGCCCAAGGGGGCCGGAGCGCTCGGTGGGAGCGCTGTCGGCGGCGGGGTTGGCGAGGGTTCCGGATTCGTCGAATCGTCGGGCATGGAAGGGCCGTACAGAATACTCGATTCGGCGGATGAATGCCGCCAAAGTCGGGGGGATCATGGGTGATTGCGGGCACGGCTATAGTCGGCCCACCCTTGTGGAGACCGGTTTGGCTCGAGATCCGCGGGAAGCCGTCCATGACCTTCGGGGCAATATTGCCCGCGTGTTTCTCGGACCATCGCGGGCCGTGGACCGGATCCTGATCGCACTTTTGGCGCGGGGGCACATCCTGATCGAGGACGTGCCGGGGGTGGGCAAGACGGTTCTGGCGCACGCGCTGGCGCGGAGCATTGACTGCTCGTTCAGCCGGATCCAGCTGACGCCGGACCTGCTGCCGTCGGACATCCTGGGCGTGAGCGTGTACGAGCGGGCGACGGAGACGTTCCGGTTCGACCAGGGGCCGATCTTCGCGAACATCGTGCTGGCGGACGAGATCAATCGGACGCCGCCGCGGACGCAGACGGCGCTGCTGGAGGCGATGAGCGAGGGGTCGGTGACGATCGACGGGAAGACGCGCCAGCTGGGTCCGCCGTTCATGGTGGTGGCGACGCAGAACCCGTACGAGTTCGAGGGGACGTACACGCTGCCGGAGAACCAGCTCGACCGGTTCCTGATGCGGATCAGCCTGGGGTATCCGGACGCGGCGGACGAGGCGCGGGTGCTGGATCAGCGCCCGGCCGACCATGCGCTGCCGTCGCTGGCGCCGGTGATGACGCGGGACGAAGTCGTGGACATGCAGAAGCGGACGGACGCGGTGAAGGTGGAGAAGTCGCTGCTGGACTACGTGATCGCGATCGCGAACGCGACGCGGAAGGCGGACGAGCTGTGGCTGGGGCTGAGCCCGCGCGGGTCGCTGGCTCTGGCGCAGGCCGCCCGGGCGACGGCGGCGATCGCGGGGCGGGACTACGTGATCCCCGACGACATCTACCACAACGTGATCGCGGTGACGGCGCATCGGGTGGTGGCGCGGGCGGCGCTGACGAACGGGCACGGGACGGCGTCGACGGCGGACGCGGAGCGGATCGTGTCGCGGATATTGGATACGGTGCCGAGTCCGGCGTGAGGTGAGGGTGATCGGGTGCGGGTGCCCCGACGGAGCCTTGTGCGCCGGGTTTGAAGCGGCACCCGATCACTTGCCAGAACGGCGGACGTTCGGGTATGCTGCCCGGAGTGACTTGGTTACCGCAGAACCTCGATGTTCTCATGCTCGCTACTGACTACTGCAAATATGTCTGACACATTTCTGGCGCGAGGGCGCAGCGG
>CAZMCC010000098.1:0-13944 GCA_964564695.1 uncultured Phycisphaeraceae bacterium
ATGGCCTTGTTGACCTTAGAGAGCGAGGCGCGCTCGCGCAGCATGAAGCCGTGGGCGTAGGAGACGAGGCCACCGGTCTCGCTCGAGCCGTAGCCCGAGCCGATCGAGTCGGTGAGGTGGGGGAAACGCTCGGCGACGGTGCGCATCAGCTCGGGGGTCGTCGCCGAGGCGCCGACGCCGACCTGGGTGAAGCGCTGCGTGTCGATCCGCTCGATGTCGGGGTGGTCGGCGTTGAGGCGCTCGGCTAAGCTGGTATGCCGGGGGATATTGGCCTTGTCCGCACCCATCTTCTCGGCGACGTTCTCAATCACCTTCGCTTCGATTTCCTGTTCCGTCACGGGAGAGTCTCCGAATCTTAAGGGGTCTGTTGCGGGGTTTGGAGGCGTCGTTCACGATACCCACTGGCCGGCGCCCCCGGGGGGTCAAAACCGATCGGTTTCAGTCAGGAATATACCCGCCTCCGGCCCCCGAGTCCAAAGGGACCCGGGTGGGGGCTCCACAATGAGAATCTGGGCATGCACCTCCCCGGGCCGCCTACGCCGCCTGCACCCGCAATGTCGGGGCTATCCACGCCGAAGAAAGCGACCCCCGAGCGGCATGCCCCGGGGGTCGCGGTGAGTCCTCAGTCAATGTGCGGCCGAGCCGCGAACGTTCAGCGGCGCCGACGACCGGCGGCAATCCCGACAAGCGCGAGCAGGCCCGCCGCACCGGGCGCGGGAACGAGCACGTACATCGTCGGCGTCTCGCCCACGATGTAGATCGTGCCGTCGGGTCCGACCGTGATGCCCTCGGCGTCAGAGGCGAACGCCGAGAAGTCGAACGAGCTCAGCACGACGCCCAGGCGCGACACCTCGAGCAGACGGGCCGACTCCTGGCTGAAGATCAGAAGGCTCTGGGCGTCGGGCGTGCCCTGCAGCTCGGCCAGCGCCGAGAGCACCGCCACGTCCGACAGGTCCAGCACGCCGAGGTTCGGAACAAAAAGGTCCGTCATCGTGTGCCCGGGCGCGTCGAAGTCGATCGTCCCGCTGCGAACCGCCTGAGGCGTCTTCTCCTTGACGGTGAAGTACGTGTTCGTCGACGCCTCGTACGCGATCCCCTCGATGCCGATGTTGCCCACGGTCGGGCCGAGGTCGACCGTCGGCATCGCGCCGCGGTCGATCGTGCCGCCGCCGGCGTAGGTGAAGCGGTACGCGTCCTGCAGCCGCTCCTCGGTGATGACGAAGCGCCCGGCGCCGACATACGTCAGGCCCTCGGTGTCGGCGAAGCCGGTGAGGGTCATGACGCTGAGCTGCGCGCCGACGCTATTGACCTCGACAACCGCGTCGCCCTCGTCACCGAGGACAAAGAACGTGCCGGTGTCAGGGTTGTACGTGATCGCGGACGCCTCGGCCGCCGCGGACGGCAGCGAATAGCTCGCGGCGACGTGATAATCGGCGAGGTTGAACTGAGCAAACGCGGAGCCGGCGGTCGCGAGCAGCGCGAGGGCGGCGATGGTGGTCTTCATGGGAAACTCCAGGGGTCAGGGGCCAGGGATCAGGGGTCAGGGATCTCGGGGGGGTCGGGTGCCACTACCGGCCGCTCTGGGCCGGTAGTGCCGTTGCGTAAACGATCAGGATCAACTCACCGACGACGGCGGGCCGCCGCCGCGCCGGCAAGGCCGAGCAGCGCGCCCGCGGACGGCGCCGGAATCGTGAACGGCGTCCCGCTGAAGGGGACGTCGGGGAAGATCCCGTCGAGGGACTGGTCGCCGCCGGCGTCCTGGGTCACCCAGCTCGCGCCGGTGTAGATCTGCGCGCTGTAGGCGGGGAACGCGAGCTGATTGTCGCGCAGGCCGGTGTACGCCATGATGTCCTCGTCGCCGGCGATGAAGAACGCGGTCTGGTTCTCGACGAGGCCGGTGTTGGCGAGAGTGGTGGCGACGCCCGCGAGCAGGTCGTTGCCGATGACGCTCAGGAACGCTCCTGGCGTGGCGTAGGCGCCCAGGAAGGCCCACAGGGCCTCGTCGTTGTTGCCGATGCCGGGGTTGCTGCCGGCGCCGGCGATGCTCGCGAGAGCCCCGAAGTTGCTCGAGGCCCCACCCGAGCCGACAAGCTGCACATTGTCGATGGTGACGATCGACCCCACGGGGACGGCGCTGGTCGCGGTCCACGTGAACCCGTTCTCGTTCGAGTCGGCCCAGCCCGTGCCGTTCCACTCGTTGTCGGTGAAGCTGATGACGCTGCCCGCCGGGATGGCGACCAGGGCCGCGAACGCGACGTTGTCGTTCCCGTCGCAGTTGAGACCCGTGAACGCGATGTCGCCCGGGCCGACAAGCTGGGCGAGGGCGGGAGAAGCGAGGCCGGCGGCGAGCGCCACGACCGACAGACGAGAAACGAACTTCATCTGGAACCTCCGGGATGAACGCGTGCGGCCGCGCCGGCGCGATCGCACGATCGCACCGCCATGGGAGGACCCATCGCGTTTTTCGCGGCCAGGAATGTGGGGCTGAGATTACCCGTGGATGCCCTGAAATCCACGCGGATGTGCCTCAATCCGTGCTAAGGCTGCGCGAAGGTTGCAGCGACAGCCGACACCCGGCCGAACTACGCTGCGGCTCGCTTCGGGTGCCCCGGCGGAGCTCTGTCCGCCGGGCAAGCGATCGGTCGTTCGACAGACCCGGCGGACAAAGCTCCGCCGGGGCACCCAGGTCCTCTCTCTTCACGTTCTGCCGCACAGCGAGACTGACTGCATGGCGAAGAAATCCGCAAAGCCCGCCCCCCCCGCGCCCCCCGCCGCCACCTCCGCACCCGCCAAGCCATCGCGCCCCCGCGGGCGCATGAAGGAACGCGACGAGAAGACCCTCAAAAAGATCTCCTCCATGGCCACCGACGTCGCGAGCAAGGCGCTCGCCGGCAAGGAGCCGCGCCTCGAGATCCCCACCCGCTCCAAGAGCAACACCATCTGGAACACCAGGAAGAAGATCCTCGAGATGGGTGACGCCGCCTCCGAGCGCCCCCTCTTCGACCTCAAGACCGCCCGCCAGTTCATGCAGACCCTCCTGCACGGCAACTCCGTCCGCGAGCTCATCGAGGCCGACAAGACTCTCTCGCTCCGCGGCATGTTCTACAAAGGCCTGCACACCGTGCAGGGGACTTCTGAGAAAACCTTCGACGCCCAGGAGGACTCCGACGGCATCCTCGAGGACCTCGAAGTCAGCCTCCGCTCGCTCCGCGAAGAGCTCCACATCTACGCCAAGAAGCGCGGCACCATGGTCGGCAACATCACCGTCGTCGACAACGGCGACGAGATCGACTGCCGCCGCATGGGCACCGGCGGATACGCCATCCCCGGCATCGTCGAGCCCGACGTCATGCAGTTCAAGAAGTGCGACGCCAAGTTCGTCCTCCACGTCGAAAAGGACACCGTCTGGGGCCGCTTCAACGAGGACCGCTTCTGGGAGAAGCACAACTGCATCCTCACCGAGGGCTCGGGCCAGCCCACCCGCGGCGTCCGCCGCCTGCTCCGGCGCCTCAACGAGGAACTCGGCCTCCCCGTCTATTGCCTGCTCGACTGCGACCCGTGGGGACATTACATCTACAGCGTGATCAAGCAGGGCTCGATCTCGCTCGCGTTCGAGTCCGAGCGCATGGCCGTGCCGAACGCCAAGTTCATCGGCATCCGCTCCAAGGACTACAAGGAGTGCGAGCTGTCCGACGACGTGAAGATCTCGCTCAACGACAACGACATCAAGCGGGCCAAGGAGATCGCCGCGTACCCGTGGTTCGAGGGCCACAAGGGCTGGCAGCGCGAGATCGCCACGCTCCTCAACAACGGCTTCAAGATGGAAGTCGAAAGCCTCATCACCAAGGACATCTCGTACGTCACCGAGACCTATGTCCCCGAGCGCCTCAAGGCCAAGGACTGGCTCGAATAGGCGTCTCGCCCCGTGAGGGGCGCGCGAATGTAGCCGCGGGTGAAGCGACGCTGCTCTGAGCGTCGCACAACCCGGGGGAACGCCCCCCACCTGTACTCTCTTTCCTTTCTTTGCCTTCCTGCCCCGGAGGGGCAGAGGAATTCCCCGCGAGCCGCTCACACCAACCACCACCCGGCAAGAACCCCGCTATTACCGGACGCCCCCCCGCGCGCACATGACCTCTCCGCGCTCCCGCGGTACACTCCGCCCGTCAAGTTCCTTTCAACACCGCCGGCGCCGCCCTTTCAGCGGCGCGCCGCGTGTAAGGAGCATCCCAATGGCTCGTGGCGGCAAGTGGCAGTACATCCTCGGCGCGGTCGTGCTCATCCCCCTCACCGGCTTCCTGTCCTGGGAGGAGCTCCGCTTCATGCAGACCTCCTCGAAGGCTGACGCCCAGATCCTGAACGTGACCGAGAAAGAGGGCCACGGCCGGCGCTCACGGCCGAAGCTCGAGGTCGAGTATCAGTTCACCGACGCCAGCGGCAAGAGCTATCACGACACCGACAAGGTGCCCACGAGCTGGAGCACCAAGATCGGCTCGAGCGCGACCATCCCGGTCCAGTACCTCACCGCCAGCCCGTCCAACTCGCGGCTCGCAGGCCACGACAACATGCCCGCGGTGTTCATCTTCTTCGCCGCGATCGCCGCCAGCATCGGGGCCGTGGTCTGGACGCTGATGAAGCGCAAGGCGGCCTGACGCTCCCATCGGGGGCCCACCGATGTCGTCCGACTTCGAGATGTCCGACATGAAGAAGTTCCGGTTCCTGCTCGGCGGGACCATCCGCTTCATCGTCTCGGCCATGTTCGCCTGGGGCGAGCTCACCTACACCATCTGGGGCAGCACCGCCGATGCCACGCTCATCCGCTCGAAGGAAGTCGAGCACAAGGGCCGGCGCGGGCACACCACACGTGAGATCCAGGTCCAGTACCACTTCACCGACTCCGACGGCCGCAAGCGCACCGAGACCGACTACGCCCCCGCTAGCTTCAACCTCACGGCCGCCCCGGGCGAGACCGTGAAGGTGCAGTACCTCGCCGCCGAGTCCCGCCTGTCGGGCAACAGCGAGAAGCTCTGGGTCTACATCTTCCTGGGCTTCCTCGTCGCGATGGGCGTGCTGGGCGTGCGGTTCTGGCAGTTCTACAAGTCGTGACGCCGCCGAACCCCCGCGTGCGGGTTCCGTTGCCAACCGGTTCAGGTGTAACGCCATCGTAGTTCTTGACGAACCGCGGGCACCCGCCCCGCTAATAATCCCTCGGAACGATTCCGCCGGGCGGTTGGGGGAAGCAGGGAGAAGGGACGAGCCATCATGGCAGAGCACGCAACCCGAAACGACGGCCCACGGACGGCCAAACCCAACAAGAGCGAGACCGTCAAGACCCAGTTCGGCACCTGCCGAGTCTTGGTCGCCGATGACGAGCACCTCGTCGCCACCGGCCTGGCCTCGATCGTGCGCGACCTCGGCCACACGGTCGTCGGCGTCGCCAGCGACGGCACGCAGGCCGTCGAGCTCGCCGCCAAGCACACGCCCGACGTCTGCCTCCTCGACATCCGCATGCCGACGATGGACGGCATCTCCGCCGCACTCAAGATCTACGAGACCCTCGGCATCCCCTCGCTCATCATCTCCGCGTACTCCGACGAGGACCACCTGGCCCAGATCCAGCGCAACGGCCTCGCCTCGGGCGTCTTCGGCTACCTGCTGAAGCCCGTCGCGCAGGAGGAACTCCGCGTCCAGCTCGGCGTCCTCGTGCACCGGGCTGAAGTTGACCGCTTCCGCTCCGGCCGCGTGAACCAGCTCGAGACCAACCTCCAGAACCGGCGCACGGTCGAGCAGGCGAAGTGGAAGATGGTCGAGACCACGAAGATTACCGAAGCCGAGGCCCACGAGCGGCTCCAGCGCATGGCCCGCAACAAGCGGATGCCGTTGGTGGAGATCGCCCGCGGGGTGATCTCGGGGGAGATGGTGGCGGAGTAAGCAGCGCGGGACTTCGGGCCTGAGGATTTGTCCCCGGACGCCGGACCTGAGGCTCTGCGAAGGTCCGAGTCTGCCTTGGGATTGGGACCCGTCCCCGCACACACCCCTGCACTCCAGCGCCAAAGCCGTGTTGACATGTGACCGCCCGCTCAATCGCACCAACTCGACTAACCAAGTAAAGAGGGCCCGGCTCACTCGAGCCGGGTCCTTGGTTCATTCACTGTGTCATCGGATCACTCACGAGCGCTGGTCACGCATCCGCAATGAACCCCGTCGCAATGTCATCCCACGGCCCGCCCGGCAGCGGATACGTGAACACGATCGGTTCCGCCAGATCCGCCCCGCCACGCGCGAGCGCAATCAGCCGGTTCCCCGCCGAGCCCGACGCGATCGGGTACGTGACGGGATTCGGGTTCGGGGCGCCGCCGGGGCTGTAGCCCGACTCGATCGTCGGGATGTTCCAGCGCCACACCGGGTCGGCCGGCGTCCAGCGGAGGACGTGCAGGTTCTGGCTGAAGCAGATCATGAAGATGTTGATGCCGCCGTCGGTCGAGACCGCGACGTCGACGTTCGGCTGGAACTCCGCGACCGGCGCGTCCTCGGTCGACGCCACCAGGGAGATGTTGTCCACGCGCCAGCGGTTCGGGTCGTCCACCAGGCCCGGCGCCCACCAATAGGTGAACGTGTCGCCGTTCTCGTCGATGCCCGCCACGTTCAACCCGCCCCACGGCGTCACATACGCGTCGAGCTGCCCAAACAGCTGCGGGCCCTCGAACGTCTGCGTCATGTTGATCGTCTGCCAGTTGCCGCCTTCCACGCCGGGGGCCCACCAGTAGACGATGAGCTCGTTGTCGTCGTTGATGCCCGCGAGGTTCAGGCCGTCCCAGCCGGTGACATAGCCGGTGAGGTTGCCGGCCATGAGCGGCCCGCTGAAGAGTTCGGTGAGGTCGCTGAACTGCCAGGTGGGCGTCGAGCCCGGCACGATCCAGTAATTGATCGCGTGCCCGCGGGCATCAAGACCCGCGAGGTGGATCGCGCCCCACGAGGGCTGATAGCTCGTGAGGTCGCCCGTCAGGCCCGGAGCGTCGATCAGGGCCGTCAGGTTGACGACCGACCATGTGCCCAGGGCGACGTTGCCCGACAGCAGCCACAGGTTCGAGTTCTCGTCCGTCAACGCCAGGTGCGTCATCCCGTCGGAGGTGCGCAGCGGCGTCATGTCGACCACGCGCCCGCGGAAGTTCGCCAGCGCCGCCACGTCCTGACGCCCCACCTGATTCCCGACGGTGTCGTAGATGATCGCGTACGGCTGTCGGTCGATGCCCAGCGCGAACGTGACCACGAACGAGTCGACCGGGATCGAGACCATCGACTGCGTGAACCCGCCCGCGGCCCGCGCCTTGAACTTGATCGCCACGTCGGTGTTGAAGTCGGGCAGCGCGATCGTGAGCGTGCCGTCGGCCGAGAACAGGCCGGCGATCGTCGAGAGCGGCGAGGTCGTGCCGGTGGCGGTCGACCACACTTCGAGATCGATGATCTGGTTGGGCGTGAGCCCGCGGATGACGAGCTGGCCCCCGGTGACGGTGCCGCTCGAGACGTTGCCGTCCTGGAGGATGTAGGCGATGCCCTGCGAACCGTCGGAGACGCCCCAGGCCCACAGGGTCTGGCCCGGCGCGGTGCCGTCGATGCGCCCCGCGAGAGTGCGCATCGCGAAGTTGGCCCAGTCGAACTCGAGGGAATTGGAGTTGAAGAAATTCGCGAAGGTCCGCTGCAGGGCCCGCATCGTGGGCGTGAGGATGAAGAAGTTGAAGCCGTCGGGATTCTCGTCCGTCGACGCGAGCTCGTCGGTGGCGATGCGCAGGCCCATGCCGGCCTGCCCGTTGGCGACGCCCGACCACATCATGGCGCGGAACAGCGCCTCGTCCTGCTGCTGGGTGAAACTCGGGCCGTACTGCGGGCGCCCGCCCGGCCAGCTGGCGCGGGTCATGCCCCATTCGCCGTTGATGATCGGCCGGTTGTCGATGCGCTGCGTGAGCCAGTAGTTCGTGAAGTACCCGTTCTCGATGGCCGCGAGCACCGTCTTGTCGCTCTGCGGGTTGTTGATGGGCTCTTCGTTCGAGTTCGTGTACAAGTGCGGCGTGAGGGCGTCCCACACGCGCGAGTAGAACACCTCACGCGCGATCGGCCCGCGCGGGTCGCGGGTGATCGTCGAGTTCAGCACGAGGTGGTTCGGGTCGGTGTCCTTGATGAACTGGGCCAGTTCGTTGATCCACAGCGACCGGCGCCGGAACTCGGTCTCGCGGCCCGGGTCGGCGTCGCCCTCGGTGTTCAGCGTCCACTCGAAGCTGTCCCACTCGCTGACGGGCTCCCAGCCGATGAGCGTCCGCCCGTACGGCGTCGCGTTCACCCAGTCGATGATCGCGGCCATGCGCCCCTTGGCGATGTCCAGCGTGCCCGAGTTCTGGAAGAACCGGTCAATGCCGATGTTCGACGACGCGTCGCCGTTCATGTCGACGCCGTCGAGCGGGCCGCCGCGCAGGCTGCCCCACGGGCCTTCGATGTTGAACGCGTCGTCGTAGCTGAACGAGTCGAAGGGGCTGAAGATCAGGCGGATATCCCGTTCCGACGCCTCTCGCAGCACGTTCTCGACGAACGCGCGCATGTCGGGGTTGAAGACGCCGGTGGTGTTCTCGACCCAGTACGTGCCCCGGGGCAGCTCGGGGTTGCCGGTGGTGTGCGCGTTCTCGAGTTCGAGGTACACGCGCATCGTGTTGATGCCGCTGTCCCGGAGCGTGTCGAAGTAGTCGCCGACGTCGCCCTCCTCGGCCTCGTTCGGCGGAGCAAAGTTCTGGAACTTGGTCTGGCTCGCGTCCCACACGTCGCCGGGGAAGAGCTGGCGGGTGAAGCCCCACGACACGCCCAGATGGTCGCCGACCATGACAAACGGCGCGTTGTCCTTCTCAAAGATGAGCGTCGAGCCGTTGGGCGAGGGAATGATGCGACCGCGGTCGTTCTCGCCGGCGTTGCCGGTCGTGATGGCGACGACGTTCGAGATCGGGCCGTAGTTGCCCGCCCCGTCGATCGCGCGGACCGCGATGTTGTAGTTGCTGTTCGGGTCGAGCCCGCCGAAGCGCAGGTGCTCGGCGAGGCCGGCGAGCCGCGGGACGAAGACATTCTCGATCCGGCTCGCCGCGAGCCACTGCGCGTCGTTGCCGATCGCGCCGTTGCTGATGCGGACCTCGTAGCGCGACACGTGGCCGAGCCCGTTCGTCGTGCCGGCCGGGGCCGCGAAGTTGAGGCGGGCGCCGAACGGCGAGACATTGTCGACCACCAGGTCCACGATCTGCTGCGGCGCTGAATTCGCACGCGAGTCGATGAACATCACCTCGGCGTAGTTCACCGGCCCGCGGATGCCCGGCTGGGTCGAGAAGAAGCTCGATTGCGAGCCGACGACGTAATCATCAACGAAGTGCGGCAGCGTGAACCGGTTCGGCCCGTCGCGGTTGTCCGTCAGGTTCCGGGCGCCCCCGTCGTTGTCCTGGATCACCTCGAAGTTCATCCCCATCGTCGTGCCGTGGATCGGCGCGTTCGTGTTCAGCGCGGCCCACGGCAGGAAGATCTCGATCGTCCAGCCCACGTCCTGGTCGGCGCTGTTGTTGACCGTGCCGTCCACCGTCGAGGCGTACACCGTGCCCGCGAACAGGTCGCCGCCGGGGTTCACGTCCGGGATGCTGTCGGGGTTGCCCGTGCCCTTGATGTACTTCGCCCGGCGCACGGCGCCAGCCCCGTTGACCTCGCCCCCCTGGACGCCGAGGTTCACGGCGAATCCGCGATCGGCGGCGCCGATCACCAGGTCTCGCGACTTGTCCGCGTCGAAGTAGAACGCGACCGAGTCGTCGGTCTCGACTTCCCAGCGGTTGCCCGAGCCCCCGCCGTTGCCGTCGGCCCAGATGTTGTAATCCTGCGCGACCACGCCCAGGAAGATGCCCGAGTCGTTCCACATCATCCGGACGCTCACGGCCCGGTCGAACCGCGTCGCCTGCGTGCGGAACGCCTCGAACGCATTGTTCCAGTCCGCGTCGCCAAGGTCGCCGTCGACAACGGCCCCGCCCCGCGGGATGGCCCAGAACGGGTTGTCCGGGGTCACCGGGTCCACCGCAAAGAGGGCTCGCTGCTCGAGCGCCTCGCACATGGCGACGCCAAGAAGTCGGGTCAGGCGCGGGTCGACAGAACGGCTCGCTCGGGTCCGACGCATGCAGTTCTCCTGGGAATAACCGAATTGCCGTGCCTGAGTACATGGGGGGCGGCACGCGGCTCGCGGATCATACAGCCAACATCGGCCAACCGGGGCCGGTCATATGAGGCTTCATGTTGGCCGCCGCGGGCGGGCGCGGAGTCCGCGCTCGCCCCCGGGGCCATGATGAGAGGTGTACGTCGGCCACGATGCCGAGGATTCGTGCGGAATCTTCGATTGTCCGGCGGGGACGGCCGGCGCTTGCGCCCCGGCCGCCGCCCCCCCACCATCGGGGCCGGTCACTGGACCTGCATGTTCAGCGCCCGAACCAGGAACGCCCACTGGTCGGCGATCTGCTCGATCACCTTCGCCGTCGGCTTGCCCGCCCCGTGGCCCGCCCGCACGTCGATGCGGATGAGCACCGGGTTGTCGCACTTCTGGGCGTGCTGCAGGGCCGCGGCGAACTTGAACGAGTGGGCCGGCACGACGCGGTCGTCGTGGTCGCCCGTCAGGATCATCGTGGTCGGGTAGCAGGCCCCGTCCTTGACGTTGTGGTACGGGGAGTACTTGAACAGCGTGCGGAACGCCTCGGGGTCGTCCGGCGAGCCGTAGTCGCTCGTCCACGCCCAGCCGATCGTGAACTTGTGGAAGCGCAGCATGTCCATCACGCCGACGGCCGGCAGGGCCGCGCCGAACAGCTCGGGCCGCTGCACCATGCACGCGCCCACCAGCAGCCCGCCGTTGGACCCGCCGTGGATGGCGAGCTTGGGCGTCGAGGTGTACTTCTCCTTGATCAGGTACTCCGCCGCGGAGATGAAGTCGTCGAAGACGTTCTGCTTGTTCTGCAGGCGCCCGCCGTCGTGCCAGGCCTTGCCGTACTCGCCGCCGCCGCGCAGGTTGGCGACGGCGTAGATGCCGCCGAGCTCCATCCACGCGAGATTCGCGGGGCTGAAGCTGGGGGTGATCGAGATGTTGAAGCCGCCGTAGCCGTAGAGGAGCGTCGGGTTGCTGCCGTCGAGCTTGATGCCCTTCTTGTAGTTGAGGAACATCGGGACCTTGGTCCCGTCCTTGGAGGTGTAGAAGACCTGCTTGGTCTCGTAGATGGCGGGGTCGAAGAGGACCTTGGGGGACTTGTACAGCTCGGTCTTCCCGGTGGCGACGTCGTAGCGGTGGATGCTCGTGGGCGCGGTGAAGCCGCCGAAGGCGTAGAAGGTCTCGCTGTCGTTCTGCTTGCCGCCGAAGCCGCCGGCGGTGCCGATGCCCGGCAGGTCGACGTCGCGGACGAACTTGCCCGCGGGGGTGTAGACCTTGATCGCGGTCTTGGCGTCCTTGAGGTAGCTGGCGAGCAGGTGGCCGCCGGTGAAGTTGCAGCCCTGGAGCGTCTCGGGGGCCTCGGCGATGACGGTCTTCCAGCCGGCGCGGTCGGGCTTGGTGATGTCGATGGCGATGATGCGCCGGCGCGAGGCGTCGAGGTCGGTGAGGAAGTAGAACACCGGGCCTTCGTTGCCGACGAAGTCGTAGCTCGCGTCGTAGTCGTTCAGCATCTCGACGAAGCCGAACGAGCTGTTGTTGTTGCCCCTCACGAGCCCGGCTCGCTCGCTGGTCACCGCGATCGCGATGTCCTTCATGCCCTGATCGAGCTTGGCGATGTCCGCCGGAGCCGTGCCCGGAGGCGGCGAGATTTCCTTGAGCTGCATCTCTTTCGCGCGGATGAGCCCGTCCATGGGGGTGGGCTTCCACGACAGCGGGTGCGTCGAGAGGTCGCGCACGAAGAACCGGTTCTTGGGGTCAGTCCCCTGCGACAGCGACATGCACAGGTAACGCCCGTCCTCGGTCACGAACCCGCCCATGCCCCACTCGGGCTGGTCGGGGCGCTCGTAGACGAGCACGTCGGCGTCCTGCGCGGTGCCGACCTTGTGGTAGAAGACCTTCTGGAAGTAGTTCGACCCGGTGAGGGCGGCCCCTTCCTTGGGCGCGTCGTAGCGCGAGTAGAAGAACCCCGAGCCGTCCTTCATCCAGCTCGCGCCGCTGAACTTCACCCACTTGATCTCGTCGGGAAGGTCCTTGCCCGTCGCTACGTCGCGGATCTTCCAGATGTTCCAGTCGCTGCCTGCCTCGGCCGTGCCGTACGCGAGATACTTGCCGTCCTCAGAGACCGCGGTGCCGGCCATCGCGATGGTGCCGTCGGCCTTGAGCGTGTTGGGGTCGAGCAGCAGGCGCGGCTCGCCCTTGAGCGTGTCGAGCACGTACAGCGGCGCCTGGTTCTGCAGGCCGTCGTTGCGGGTGACGAAGTACTTGCCACCCTCCTTGTACGGCACGCCCCACCGCTCGTAATTCCACAGCTCGGTGATGCGCGCCTTGATCTTGCCGCGCTGCGGGACCGCCGAGAGGTAGTCGTTCGTGATCGCGTTCTCCGCCACGATCCACTGCTGCACGGCCTCGGTCTCCGCGGGCTCTTCGAGCCAGCGGTACGGATCGCTTACCGGCACGCCGTTGAGCGTCTCGACGAGGTCCTGCCGCTCGGCCTTGGGATACTGCGGCGGCTTGGCGGCCCACAGCGGCGCGGCGACGCAAAGGCCGAGCAAGGCGGCGAGCACAACGCGGGAGCGCGGAATCGATGGCATGTGCGAGGGTTCCTGAGTTCCCCACCCCGCCGTCCCGGTGAGCGAGCACGGGACGGGTCACTATACCGAGACCTCCCGCGTCAGTTGAACATGCACACCGATCTCGCGCGTCCCGGGACGCCGGACCTGAGGCTCTGCGAAGGTCCGGGTGGGGGTGCACCCGACGCCGCCGACAGTGGAAGCGTCACCGGCGGGCAGCACTGTACAGTTGCCGTACGAGGTCGCCGCGGCCTGATCCGAGCCTCCCGCGCAAGCGGGAGGTCCTGTGTGAACGAACGTCCAACACCTCCCGCTCGCGCGGGAGGGAGCCTCGGATCACTTCACCCGCACCGCCGTCCCCACCGGGCGCCAGTCCTCAGGCCCCGCCTCGTCGAGAGTGCGAAAAATGTCGTCGACGTGCTGAACGAGGGCCACGCCCATGTCATCGCCCGACTCGGGTTCGGGCCTCTTGAAGTCGAGCGTTCCGGCCATCTTCAGCGGCACATAGACCAGGCTCACCCGCGGCTGCGCGATCGTCGCCGTGTCGCCCTCGCGATCGACCCGCAGCGTGTATTGCACGGGCGCCGCCAGCCCGCCGAACCAGTCCATCGGATCACGCTGGCTCAGCGCCCGCTGGTACGTGAACAGCGTCCACTTGCGCGTGCGGATGAACTCGCCCTCGAGCACGATGGGCCCGAACCGGTCTTCCTCGCGCGGGCCGTCCGAGCGCAGCACCACGAAGTATCGGTTCTCATACAGCGACGCCTGCGCCTCGCCGGTCTGCTCGTAGCGGCGCTTCGACTCCTCAACCGTTGGGTCGTACCGCCGCACCTCGAGCGTCACTCGCTGCCCCGCCGCCTGCGAAGCCTGCGGCGTCGACGGACGCAGCTCCCACACCCCCTCAACGCCCGCGATCTCTGCCTGGGGATACGACGTTTCACCGAGCTGCACGCCGCAGCCGGCAAGAAGGAAGCAGACAGCGAAGATCACGATGAGCGACTTCATGCGATTCGGCCCCTTGTGCGGTCGTCGGTGACGACGACGCACATGGTACCAAATGCACACCAGGACTGGACGCCGGACCTGAGTCCGCGAAGGCCCGGGTCTGTCTGGTCACGAGACTCCGACGTGCCACCCAACGCCGTGAACTACGCGGCTGAGGATCGAGCAGTAAGCCTCCGC
>CAZMCC010000099.1:0-13710 GCA_964564695.1 uncultured Phycisphaeraceae bacterium
TCAAGGGATGGCGCCCCGCCAGTTCGCGCGCTTCCGGCGCGCCGCCGGGGGGCGTGGTGCGGAAGACGAGGGGGTGGCCGTTGGCGAGGACCGGGGCGAAGACGGCGAGGAAGGCGACGATGCCGATCCAGACGAGGCCGGCGACGGCGGCGCGGCGCTTGAGGACTTGCGACCAGGCGTCGGGCCAGAACCCCTGCGCGGGGGCGACGCCGATGCCCTGCATGAGCTGGACGCCGGTGACGGCTTTGGGAGCGGGTGTGGCGGGCATGTCGGGTGGGGGGGCGGGTATGTCGGGCGTGTCGGGTATGTCGGGCGTGTCGGTGTCGAGTATGCCCGGCATCCCCGACATACCCGCCACACCCGCTCAGTCGTACGTGACGCGCGGGTCGGCGAGGGCGTAGAGCACGTCGGCTATGAGCAGGGCGGTGAGGTTGACGACGGCGATCATGACGGTGTTGGCGAGGATGAGTTCGAGGTCGCGGTTGTTGATCGCCTGGAGCAGGAGGGTGCCCATTCCGGGGATGGTGAAGATGCGCTCGACGACGACGGAGCCGGCGAGCATGGCGGGGAAGACGGTGACGAAGATGGTGATGAGGGGGAGGAGGCTGTTGCGCAGGACGTGGTGGAAGACGACGTCCTTGGCGGCGACGCCCTTGGCCTTGGCGGTGCGGACGTAGTCGGAATTGAGATTCTCGAGCATCGCGGCGCGGGTCTGCTTGCTGAGGACGGCGAAGCCGGTGTAGGTGAGGCAGAGGACGGGGAGGCCGATGTGCCACATGCGATCGAAGAGCCAGCCGCGGTGCCACACGCCCTCGGTGTAGCCGGGCAGAAACGGAAAGTCTCTCGCGCCCTGGGCGTTGATCCCCGCGACGGGGAACATGTTGAGGTAGTCCTTGCTGGCGAGGAAGCCGACGCATAAGACGCCGGCGAGGACGACGGGGAAGGAGTAGAGGCCGATGTAGAGCGAGCCGAGGCCGACGTCGAAGATCGAGCCGCGTCGGACGCTGGCGAGGATGCCGCTGGGGATGGCGACGAGGTAGATGATGGGGATCGCCACGAGGTTGAGCATGATCGTGACGGGGAGGGTCTCGAGGATCTGGTCGAGGACGGGGCGGGAGTTGCTGTAGGCCACGCCGAAGTCCGGGGCGGCGACGCTGAGCGTGCCGGGGATGATGGCGAAGCCGGCCTCGGGGAAGGGGGTGGTGTCGTAGTAGGCCTTGAAGCGCTCGCGGATGCCCGCGGCCTTGGCATAGGCGTTGACCGCCTGGTTGCCGGCGGCTTCGAGGTCGGCCCACTCGGCGAGTGACTTGTCGGGAGGGGCCTTCGCGATGATCTTGAAGTCCGCGCGGTTCTTGTCGGTCACGGCGCCGTCGATCTTGGCCGCCCGGGCGTAGGCGACGGCGCGCGAGTCGAGGAGGCGGTTCGCGGCGATGGCGCCGAAGCGGGCCTCGCTGTACTCGCGTGAGAGCTTTCGGTATTGCTCGAAACGCTCGTCCAGAGTCGGGGCGAGGTCGATGAACTGACCGGGCTCGGCGGGGGGGAGCGCGTCGGCGAACCACGTCCACAGCGGGGGCTCGGGGACGGGCTTGGGGGGGCGGATGAGGTCGTCGTTGGGAAGGACCTGGTCGCGCTGGCCGAACTTGATGGGGCTGATGCGCCCGAGCCAACGGAGGTACTGGATGACCTTGGGGTCGCTGAGGCCGTAGCGGTCTTCGAGGCGTGCGGCCTCGACGGCGACCTGGGAGTTGGCCTGGAAGCTGCCGCCGGCCTGGGCCTGGATGGCGGCGCCGATACCGCCCGGGGAGAGGGCGACGAGCATGAAGACCAGGAAGGTGATCCCGACAAGGGTCGGGATCATGAGGAGCAGGCGGCGAAAGAGGTAGGTCGTCATGGGGAGTGCGGGATCACTGGCCGGTGGCGGGCAGGAGCGGGCCGGCGGCGCGGAAGAATTCCCAGGGCTCGAGGCCCTTGGGGTAGAGGCGAGCGTTGCCGATGGTGGGCTGGATGATGCGCACGTCGGGGTAGAGGCGGACCCATGTGTAGGGCTGCTCATCGTGCATGGCGCGCTCGAACTCGCGCCAGTGCTGCATGCGCTTGGCGAAGTCGACCTCGCTGCGCAGGGCGTCGATGGCGGCGTCGGCGCGGGGGCTGTTCCACTGGCCGAAGTTGTCGCCCTGGTCCTTGATGGATTCAGAGTGGAAGATCTGCTTGGGGTCGCTCTCGGGGGCGGTGGCGCTCCAGGCCATGAACATGGCGTCGTAGTCGCGCTGCTTGCGGATGTTGTCGCCGACGGACCAGTCGACGCCACGGAGCACGACGCGGATGCCGCCGGCCTTGTAGGCGTCCTGGAGGAAGGCGGCGATGCGCTGGGAGATCTCGCTGCCGGTGAAGAAGGTGAACTCGAACTCGAAGGGCTCGCCGGCTTCGTTCTCGAGGAGGCCGTCGGCGTCGCGGTCGATCCAGCCGGCCTCGGTGAGGAGGGCCTTGGCGCGAGCGGGGTCGAAGGGCCAGGGCTTGATCTCGGGGTCGGAGCCTTCGAACTTGGGGTTGGTGAAGCCCTTGGCGACGATGCCGACGCCGCTCCAGATGTCGCGGATCATCTTCTCGCGGTCGAGGAGCATGGTCATGGCCTGGCGGACGCGCTTGTCGTGGAAGGGGGTCTTCTTGGCGGTCGCGCCGCGTTCGCCGCAGTTCCAGATGACCCCGCCGCGCCCGGAGCGCATGGTGATGGTGTTGAGCATCTGGTTTTCGCTGGAGAACTTGGGGTCGTTCTTGAGGGACATGAACTGTGGCGACGAGGGGGTGATCATGTCGGCGTCGCCGTTCTTGTACGCGGTGAGGCGGGCGAGCTCGTCGGTGATGTCCTGGAAGCGCATCTTGTCGAGGGGGGGGCGCTGGCCCCAATAGCGCTCGTTGCGGACGAGCTCGACGGCCTGGCCCGGGGTCCACTGGCTGGCGGGATCGGCGTTGTCGAGCCTGAACGGGCCCGAGCCCAGGAGTAGTCCGGTGCCCTTGTTGGTCTCGGCGGGGGTGAGGCGCGAGTAGTAGTGCTTGGGGAGCACGTACATCGTCAGAGCCGTGTCGAGGTTCGAGAAGAGGCGCTTCTTGAACTTGATCTCGACGACCTTGTCGGAGATCGCGGTGATCGTGTCGACCTGGTCGCCGATGAACGAGCGCTGGCGCTGCGCCTCGATCTCGGTGTTCATGATGAAGTCGTGGAAGCTCCAGCGCAGGTCTTCGGCGGTGACAGGGACGCCGTCGGAGAAGACGGCGTGGTCCCAGATCTTGGCGCGGAACCACATGCCGTCGGGGTCGAGCTGCCAGGCCTCGGCGAGGACGCCTCGGAGCTTGAGGGTCTGGGGGTCGTAGGCCCCGAGGGACTGGACGACCTGGTCGACGACGCGCCGGCCGTAGGTGTCGGTCTGGATGTTCGGGACGAGCTTGGCGGGGCGGACCTCGAAGACCTCGGTGAAGGCGCCGCCGGGCTGGTAGCCCTTCTGGGGGGCGGGGTCGGTGGCAAAGGACCAGGGCTCCTGCCACTCGACCTTGGCCCCGGCGCGTGCCCAGGACTCGTCGCGTTCGCCGGGGCGGGCGGCGGGCTTGGGATTGGGGGTGGTGGCGCTCGGGGCCGGGGCGGTTGCGGAGGGTGGGGGTGTGGCGCCCTTGGCGTCGGGGGCCGCGGCGACGGAGACGACGGTGGGGAACTTGAGTTCGGCGACGCGGGCGTCGAGCGCGCCGACGCGATCGGTGAGGCTCGCGATGCCGCCGGCGATCCGCGATTCGAGGTCGGCGGACTTGGCGTGCAGCCGTTCGAAGGTGTCGAACTGGCGGTCGCGCTGCTTCATGCCGAGCCAGATGCTCACGAGGATGAGCACGAGCAGGACGATGACGACGAAGTCCTTGAAGCCAAATCGGTTCTGCATCGCCAATGACCCTTGCCCCACCCACCCCTGAAATCGGCCCGCGCCCGCGCGGAGAGCCCGGCGGGCGTGGAGAAGGGCATTGTTCCCTGTCGCTTAGCGCCGGGCGCGCTTGGGGTCGAGCGCTTCGCGTAATCCCTCGCCAACAAAATTCAGCGAGAGGAGCGTGGCCCCCAGGAGGAGGCAGGGGAAGAGCAGGAGCCACCAGTTGGAGCGGTAGGGGTTGAGCTCGGTCAGGCCGTCGGCCGCGAGGTTGCCCCACGAGGGCAGCGGCGGGCGCACGCCGATCCCGAGGAAGCTGAGGAAGGATTCCTGCAGGATCGCCTGCGGGACGGTGAGCGTGGCGTAGACCGTGATCGGGCCGACGAGGTTGGGGAGCAGGTGGCGCGCGAACTGGCGGACGGGGGAGGCGCCCATCGCGCGGGCGGCCTCCATGAAGGGCTGGTGCTTGAGGCTGAGGACCTGGCCTCGGACGACGCGGGCCATGGTGAGCCAGCTCACGCCGCCGATGGCGAACAGGAGCGTGCCGATGCTGATGAGCTGGACGGTGCCTTGGGCGATCTCGCCGGTGCCGTAGCGGGCGAGGGCCTGGCTTTCGACGGCCTCGCGCCGGGCCTCGGGGGTCTTGCCGGCGTCTTCGGGTGACGGGGGCGCGGAGAGGGTCTGCACGACCCACGCGGTGCGTTCGCGGTTCACGTTCGCGGCCCGCGAGGCCTGCCAATCGTCGAGCTTGGCGTCGACGGCGACGGCGAGGAGGACGACCAGGAGGATGTAGGGCAGGCCGTAGAGCACGTCGACGATGCGCATGAGCAGGGCGTCGAGTCGTCCGCCGACGAAGCCGGCGAGACCGCCGTAGAGGGTGCCGAGGCAGACCGAGAGGACGGCGGCGGAGATGCCGATGACGAGCGAGACGCCGCCGCCGGTGAGAACGCGGACGAAGAGGTCGCGTCCGAGGGCGTCGGTGCCGAGGAGGTAGAAGGGAAGGTGGGCGCGGGCGGCTTCGTCGGAGTCGCCGGCATCGGGGCCGTCGCCGGCGGCGATGGCGCGGTCTCGGCCGACCTGAAGGCGCCGGGCGGCCCGCTCGGGGTCGTGGGGTGCCCAGGTCGGGGGGATCTGGCGGGCGCTGCGTTCCTGCGCGGCATAGCGCGGGACCGCGCCGGCGTCTTCGCCCGAAGGCGAGGGGACGCGCCCGAGCGTCCACGGAAGTGTCAGGACGCAGCCCAGAACCATGATGGCGAGGAAGCCGAGGCCGAGCACGCCGGGGACGCTGCGGGTAAATCGGCGCAGCGGGCTATTGCCCGTGTGCGGTTGGTCGAGGACCGGCGCCGTGTCGCGATCGGCCATGGCGGGACGGTACGGCGATTGGTCGAGGGCGGGGAGACGGAGGGCACGCGAAAAAAGATTGAGGGGGGTCATGTGGAGATCATGCACGTGGGGCGAAATAGGCGAAACTACAGGCGCCCATGCGTGGCGCGAAGGCCCGAAGGAGAACGCACATGAAACTGCATGCGATCCTGATCGGCTCTGGCATCGTCGCGGTTGTCGGCGGCGCGGGTGCGCTCGCGTGGTCGTCGACGGCGGGCGGCCCGAGCCGCGTGGTGATGGAGGCCGAGGACGGGGACGACAACGAATCGGTGATCGCGCTGGCGGATCTGCCGCAGGCGGTGCGGGAGGCGGCGCTGGCGGTCGCGGGGTCGGCCGAAGTGATCACGCAGGTCGAGCGCGAGACATCGCGGGGCGGAGTGGTGTCGTACGGTATTGAGTTCACGAAGGATGGGGAGAAATGGTCGGCGGACCTGTCCGCGTCCGGTGTCGTCACGGAACTGGAGGAAGAGGGTGACGAGGACGATTGATCTCTTTGTTGTGCGCATCGACTTCCACTGAAGCCACGGACGGGGTCGGGACTTTCCCGGCCCCGTCTTCCCATGCGCCAAGGAGGGCAACGGCGTGCGAGTCCTGATCGTTGAAGATTCGGGCCCGCTTCGGGCGTCGCTGAGCGAGGGGCTGCGCCGGTCGGGGTACGCCGTCGACGCGGTGGGGGACGGGCGCCAGGGGCTGGTCCATGCGCAGACGAGCGCGTACGACGTGATCGTGCTCGACATCATGCTGCCGGAGCTGGACGGGCTGAGCGTGCTGCGCCAGCTGCGGGAGAAGGGGGTCGGGTCGCGTGTGCTGCTGCTGACGGCGAAGGACGTGGTGTCGGACCGGGTGACGGGGTTGCGGGCCGGGGCGGACGACTACCTCGTCAAGCCGTTTGAGTTCATCGAGCTGCTCGCGCGCATCGAGGCGCTGGCGCGCCGGGCGCACGGGGCGGCGAGCCCGGTGGTGAAGGTGGGGCCGCTGACGATTGACATGTCGACGCGATCGGCGACGGTGTCGGGGCAGCCGGTGACGCTCAAGCCGCGCCAGTACGCGGTGCTCGAGTACCTGGCGCATCGGGTGGGCAAGCCGGTGAGCCGCGGGGAGCTGGAGGAGCACCTGTACGACGACCGGGCGGCGGTGAACAGCAACGCGGTGGACGCGGCGGTGTACCAGCTTCGAGCGGCGCTGGAGGCGGCGGGGTGCCCGACGCTGGTGCACACGCGGCGCGGGTTCGGGTACGTGCTGCGGGAGGGCGCGGAGTGAGCGGGGCGCACGCACAGATCGAAGCGCGAGCGGGTCCGGCGCCGTCGATCGCGGGGCGTCTCGGTCGGTCGCTGCTGCTGTGGCTGGGGATGGTGCTCGTGCTCGCGGGCGCGGGGATCTACCTGTTCGTGCGGTCGACGCTCCTGACGGACCTCGACGACTCGCTGCGCGCGAGCGCCGCGATCCTGGCGCGTGAGGTTGAATACACGGGGACGGTCGACAGTCCGAACATCGAGGTGGACCTGGGGTCCGACGACGCGCCGGAGTATCTCGTTCAAGCGGAGGCGAAGTACTTCCAGGTGTGGTCGGCGGGGCCGCCGGCGGGGAACGCGGGCGAGGTGGTGGCGCGGTCGCCGTCGCTGAACGGGGGAGACCTGACGACGCCGGCACCGTCGAGCGGGGAGAGCATCGAAGATGTCGTCCTGCCCGACGGACGGCGCGGCCGGGCGCTGCTGATGGTGTTTGATGCGCGGTACGAAGGCCCGGACGACGACTCGCGCCTGCGGACGCCGGCGCCGCAGTTCCTGCTGTGCGTCGCGTTCGGGCGCGAGGGGGTGGATCGGACGCTCACGTCGCTGGCGATCGGGCTGGTGGGCGTGGGGCTGGCGAGCGCGGCGGTGCTGTGGCTGGCGGTGAGACGGACCATTCGTCGCGAGCTGGCGCCGGCGGTGGCACTGGCGAACGCGGTGGGGGCGCTGGACCCGGCGAGACTGCCGGCGCGGATCGATGTGGAGGGCGTGCCGCGGGAGCTTGAGCCGGTGCGGGCCGGGCTCGATGCGCTGCTCGTGCGGGCGGGGGCAACGATTGATCGGGAGCGCCGGTTTGCGGGGGCGGCGGCCCATGAGCTGCGGACGCCGCTGGCGGAGCTGGGGGCGATGATCGACGTGCGGGCGCAGTGGCCCGAGAGCCAGGAGCGGTGCGTTGAGACGCTGAGCGGGGCGCGTCGGATCGTGAGCGGGATGGCGCGGTCGATCACCATGCTCATGTCGCTGGCGCGGGCGCGGACGGTGGGGGAGGCGATGGCGCCGGGGGCGGTGGACGCGGCGCCGGTGTTGCGTGCGGCGATGAAGCGGCACCAACTCCGGTCGACCGGCGGCGGGCTGGGCGTGACGCTGGACGCGCCGCAGAGCGCGACGGTGTGGGCCGATCCGGGGGCGCTCGAGGCGATCGTGGACAACGTCGTGAGCAACGCCCTGGGGCACACGCGCGTCGGGGGGAGCGTGGCGGTGACGCTGCGGGAGCTCACCGCCCCCACGGCGACGGCGTGGTCGCTCGAGATCACGAACGGGCCGACGGATCTGGGGCCGGCGGATCTGGAGCGGATCTTCGAGCCGTTCTGGCGGAAGGACGCGGCCCGCGGGGGCGGGGACGACGGGATGCGCCACGCGGGGCTGGGGCTGAGCATCGTGCGTGACCTTGCGGACGCGATGGGGTGGGAGCTGGCGGCGTCTCTGGGGCCGGAGCGGCGGTTCACGATGCGGGTGGTGATGGGGAAGCCGATCGGGGTGGCGAGCACCGGAGCGACCGGGGTGGCGGGGGCGTCCGTACACTGACGGATGCTTATGGCCACGCTCGCCGTTGCGGCCGCCGCCGCTGGAATTCAGCCGTCGTCGAATCTCCCGAAGGCCACGCGGTCGGAGGTGTACGCCCCGCACGCGATGGCGGCGACGAGCCAGCCGCTGGCGACGCAGGTGGCGGTGGACGTGATGAAGGCGGGCGGGTCGGCGGTGGACGCGGCGATCGCGGCGAACGCGTGCCTGGGGCTGATGGAGCCGACGGGGTCGGGCGTCGGCGGCGATCTGTTCGCGATCGTGTGGGACCCGAAGACGGGGAAGCTGTGGGGATACAACGGGTCGGGGCGGGCGCCGATGGCGAGCTCGATCGAGCTTATGAAGTCGAAGGGGCTCGACGCGATCCCGCCGACGGGGCCGTTGCCGGTGACGGTGCCGGGGGCGGTGGATGGGTGGTTCGCGCTGCACGAGCGGTTCGGGCGGATGCCGATGAAGGATGTGCTGGCGCCGGCGACGAAGTACGCGGAGGAGGGGTTCGCGATGAGCCCCGTGATCGCGGAGGCGTGGGGGATCTCGGCGAAGCCGGACCGGCTCGGGAAATTTCCGGGGTTCAATGAGCAGTTCACGCGGGACGGCGTCGCGCCGAAGGCGGGGGAGCTGTGGAAGAACCCGACGCTGGGGCGGACGTACCGCACGATCGCGGAGAAGGGGCGCGACGGGTTTTACCGCGGCGAGATCCCGCGCGTGATCGAGGCGTACATCAAGGCCCAGGGCGGGGTGCTCGCGGCGAGCGACTTCGAGATGCACAAAGGCGAATGGGTCGAGCCGGTGAGCGCGAACTATCGCGGGTACGACGTGTGGGAGCTGCCGCCGAACGGGCAGGGGATCGCGGCGCTGCAGATTCTGAAGATCCTCGAGGGGTACGACATCAAGAAGATGGGGTTCGGGTCGCCGGACTACGTGCACGCGTTCGTGGAGGCGAAGAAGCTGGCGTTCGAGGATCGGGCGCGGAGCTACGCGGACCCGGCGTTTTACAAGTCGCCGGTGAAGACGCTGATCAGCGGGGAGTACGCGTCGCAGCGGCGAGGGCTGATTGACATGACGAAGGCCGCGAAGGCCGTCGAGCCGGGATCGATTCCGACGGGGGCGGACACGGTGTACTTCACGGTGGCGGACAAGGACGGGATGATGGTGTCGTTCATCCAGTCGAACTTCCGGGGGATGGGGTCGGGGATGACGCCGTACGACCCGGCGAGCACGGCGCGCGAGACGGGGCTGGGGTTCATTCTGCAGGACCGGGGCGAGCAGTTTGCGCTGGTGCCGGGGCATCCGAATGCGCTGGCGCCGGGGAAGCGCCCGTTCCACACGATCATCCCGGCGTTCATCACCAAGGACGGCAAGCCGTGGATCAGCTTCGGCGTGATGGGCGGGGCGATGCAGCCGCAGGGGCACGCGCAGATCGTGGTGAACCTGATTGATTTCGGGATGTCGCTGCAGCAGGCGGGGGACGCGCCGCGGATCCACCACGACAAGTCGACCGAGCCGGCGGGGATGGTCAAGCCGATGACCGACGGCGGCGAGCTCAACCTCGAGGTGTTCAACGGCGGGTTCAGCTCGGAGACGATCGAAGAGCTGAAGCGGCGCGGGCACACGATCAAGCCGGTGCACCCGTGGACCTTTGGCGGCTACCAGGCGATCATGCGCGACCCGGTGACGGGGGTGTATTGCGGGGCGAGCGAGAGCCGCAAGGATGGGAACGCGGCGGGGTATTGAGAGGGGAGGGGCGTGCCATCGAAGTCCGCTCTGGGACTTCGATGAGCCCGAAAGGGACGGCAACTTGCTCAAGAGCATCGAAGTCGGAGGAACCGACTTCGATGGCACGGTGAGTTCGGTACACTGCGTCGAATGGCTGAGATCCGAGTCGGCATCGCGGGCTGGACGTATCCGCCGTGGCGGGGGAATTTCTATCCGGCGGGGATGGCGCAGAAGCACGAGCTGGCGTATGCGAGCCGGCGGCTGGGGATGCTGGAGATCAACGGGACGTTTTACTCGCTGCAGAGGCCGCCCTCCTTCGCGGCGTGGTATGACGCGACGCCGGCGGGGTTTGTGTTCTCGCTGAAGGGGAATAAGTTTGTCACGCACATCAAGCGGCTGAAGGAGGCGCGTGAGCCGGTGGCGTCGTTCCTGGGGTCGGGGGTGCTGCGGCTGGCGGAGAAGCTGGGGCCGATCCTGTGGCAGTTGCCGCCGAACATGGCGTTCGATGAGGAGCGCGTGCGGGAGTTCGTGGCGCTGCTGCCGCGGGATACCGGGGCGGCGGCGAAGTTTGCTCGCGATCACGCGAAGCTCGATGGGGACAGGATGTGGGTGGAGGTCGATGAGAAGCGCCCGCTGCGGCACGCGATCGAGTTCCGCAACGAGAGCTTCCGCAATGAGCGGTTCGTCGACATCCTGCGCGAGCACAACGTTGCGATGGTGGTGGCGGACAAGGACAGCCTGTTCCCATCGGGCGAGGATCTCACGGCCGACTGGGTGTACGTCCGCCTCCACGGCGAGCGCACCCCCCCCAGGCCCGAGAGCGGGTACACGCCCGAGGAGATCGCCGCGTGGGCGGAGAAGATCCGTGTCTACGCGGGCGGTGGGGAGCCGAAAGACGCGCGGCGGATCGGGCGGGCTGCCGCGGCGGTGAAGGGTGGGCGCGACGTGTTCGTCGCGTTCGACAACACCGAGATCAAGGAACGCTCGCCGGTGAACGCACGGGAGATGGCGGAGGCGTTGGGGGTTGGGCCGCGGGAGAGTGTGAGCGAGGTGGTGGAGGCGATCGGGGCGACGGTGAAGGTGGGGGCGCCGAACGCGAGCGCTGCCCCGGGGGCGAAGCCGATGCCCAAGGGCGTGAAGAACAAGGCGTTTCCGGCGACGCAGAAGCTGGCGAAGAAGGTCGCCAACAAGGCCCCTGCGAAAGGCGCGAAGAAGGCCGCGACGAAGCGCGGCTCACGCTGAGGCTACACGAGCACGCGCTTGCGCCCTGCGCCGGCCTTGGGCGCGGCCGGCAGCGGCACCCGCGCGTCATCGAAATCGCCCCACGGGTCGCTTCGCTGCTTCTTGATAAGCGACGGCACACTCAGGACTGTGAACGCCGTCCCCCCCGGGTCGATGCTGTCGAGCTGGGTCCAGGTGATCGGCATCGAGACCGTCGCGCCGGGGCGGGCTCGCGTGGAGTACGGGGCGACCGAGGTGGCGCCGCGGGCGTTGCGGAGGTAGTCGACGAAGATGCGCCCGCCGCGTTTGGCCTTGAGCATGTTGGTGGTGTACTTCTCAGGGCTCTCGGTGGCGAGGGCCTCGGCGAGTTCGAGGCTGAAGGCCTTGGCCTGGCCCCAGTTGGCTTTGGGCTTGAGGGGCGCGACGACGTGGAGCCCCTTGCCGCCGGTGGTCTTGAGGAAGGGGGCGAGGCCGCGGGCTTTAAGGAGGGTGCGGACGCGCCTGGCGGCATCGACGACCGCGTCCCACGCGAGGTCGGTCGCGGGGTCGAGGTCGAAGACGAGGCGGTCGGGGCGGTCGAGGTCGTCGGCGGTGGAGCCCCAGGGGTGGAACTCGAGGACGTTCATCTGGACGAGGCCGATCACGTCGATGAGGTCGTCGCAGACGATGAACTCGCCCCCCCCCGACTCCGCGCTGCGGAGCTTGACGTGCACGCTCGCGAGGCCGGCGGGGAGTCCGGCGTGCAGGTTCTTCTGGTAGAACTTCTGGCCGTCGACGCCGGTGGGGCAGCGGACGATGGAGACTGCGCGGTTGAGCAGGTGCGGGGCGAGGCGGTCGCCGACGGCGGCGTAGTACTCGGCGACCTGCTGCTTGGTGACTCCCACGTCGGGGTAGACGACGCGGTCGGGGTTCGAGATGCGCACGCCGTCGACGGTGGCGGAGGTGTCGGGCTTGGCGCGACGGCCGGGCGTTTTCGCGGGTGTGCGGGCGGAGGTGGTCTTGGAGGGTTTGCGTGCGGTGTGCGTTGTTGACTTCGCGGGCATGTCGCCTTCCTTCGCGTCGCTGTCGTCGTGCGGGCTCTTGCCCGAGACCAGATGCTTGGGGGCCTCGCGCACGACCTGGTGGGGCTTCTTGTCCAGGCGCAGGCCTTGGAACGCCGGGTGGCGCAGCAGGCCGTCGCTGGTCCAGCCGGTGAAGCGGACTTCGCCGACGAGCGCGGGCTTCACCCAGTGCACGCCCACGGCCTCCGCGCCGCGCGGCGGGTTGACAAACACGGGCGCCTTCACCTCGATCGCGTTCAGGCGCGTGCGCATGTCGCTGAGCGCCGCTTCGGTGAAGCCGGTGCCGACCTTGCCGGCGTAGCGGAGCCGGCCGTCCTGGTAGTGGCCCAGCAGCAGGGCCCCGAGGTCGGGGCGCGAGCGGCGCGGCTCGGTGAAGCCGCCGATCACGAACTCCTGGCGGAGGGCGCACTTCACTTTCACCCAGTCGGTGGTGCGGCGCTGGCGGTAGGGGCTGGTGGCGAGCTTGCAGATGATGCCTTCGAGGCCGAGGCGGCACGCGTTCTGCACGACGGCCGAGCCGTCGCCGGCGATGTGGTCGCTGTAGCGGATGACCGTACCTTGGTCAAAGCCCGCGGTGTCGAGGAGCGATTTGAGCAGGCGCTTGCGTTCGAGGAGCGAGACGCCGCGGAGGTCGTGGCCCTCGAGGTATTGCAGATCGAAGGCGTAGTACGCGATGTTCGCCTTGGTGGAGTCGCGCAGGGCGTTCTGCAGGGCCTGGAAGTCGGAGTGGCCGGAGGCGTTGAGGGCGACGGCTTCGCCGTCGATGACGGCGGAGGTGATCGGGAATCGCTTGGCCGCGTCGGCGATGGCCTTGAAGCGGGGCGTCCAGTCGTGGTCGTTGCGGCTGATGAGCGAGACTTCGGCTCCGTCGGCGTTGTTGATGGCGATCAGGATGCGGTAGCCGTCGAACTTCACCTCGTGGATCCAGTCGGCGCCGGTCGGGGGGGCGTCGACGAGGGTGGCGAGCTGGGGGGAGAGGTCTTTGGGGAACGAGGCGGGCTTGGCGCTTTCGGGCGGCGTGAACTTGAACGCCTTCGAGCGCGGCGGTGAGGAGGTTCGACGCTGCGTCTTGGTGCGAGCCTTGGCGGGGGCCTTCGCCGGCGCGGCACGCGCGGCCTTCTTGCGTACCTTCACTGTGGCGCCACCGGCCGAGGCGATGTCTTCGAGCGAGCGCTTCGTGGAGACGCTCGTGGTGAACTTCGTGCGGGCGTCCTTCGTGTCGGAGGCGAAGGCGTCCTTGTGCTTGATGAGGAGCCAGTTGTTCTTGGAATCGCCGGGGCGGGAGCGCATCCGCACCAAGGCCCACTCGCCTTCGAGGCGCTCGCCGTGGAGGGTGAAGGTGAGCTTGCCTTTCTTGAGGCCATCGTGGGGGTCGCCGACGGGCTCCCAGGTGCCGCGGTCCCAGAGCATGACGGTGCCGCCGCCGTACTGGCCTTCGGGGATGGTGCCCTCGAACTTGCCGTACTCGACGGGGTGGTCCTCGACTTCGACGGCGAGGACCTTGTCGGCGGGGTTGAGGCTCGGGCCCTTGGGGACGGCCCAGCTTTTCAGGACGCCGTCGAGCTCGAGGCGGAAGTCGTAGTGCAGGGCGGTGGCGTCGTGCTTCGGGAGGACGTA
>CAZMCC010000100.1:0-13365 GCA_964564695.1 uncultured Phycisphaeraceae bacterium
GGGTGGTGGCGGCGGTGGCGGTGGTGGCCGCGGCGGCGACCGTCCGGCCCGCGGCGGCGGCTGGTAAGCCCCCCACACCCTGACGGGCTCGAAGCCCGTGCAATTCACGACCCCTCAAAGCGCCCGCTTCACAGCGGGCCCTTTTCTTTCGCGCCCGCCACGCCACGATCGCCCATGCCCCACCGGCGATTCGCCGTTGTCCTCCTCGTCTGCATCACCTTGTTCGCGCCCGTGCTCCTCGCCGGCTGCCGCACGACCATCGTGCACGCGCCGACGGGCCTCTCCGACCCCGTCCCCATCTTCATCGCCGACTACGGCAAGCACTCCAGCCTCGTCCTCCCACGCGACGACGGCACGCTCGTCGAGTGGGCCTACGGCGAGTGGGACTGGTTCGCCGCGGGCAAGACCGGGTTCTGGCGGATCCCCGGCGTGATGCTGGGCGACCACCCCGGCGCGCTCGGCCGGCGCGAGCTGGGCGACTCTGGCAGCGACACCGACGCCCAGACACTCGTGGCCGCGATGCGCCTGGAGTCAGCCCACCGCGTCGACGTCGAGCGGTCGAAGGCGGCGGCCCTGGTGACCAAGCTCGACGAGGCCGCCGCCGCCGGAGCACCCCACGCGCTCTTCAACCCTGAAAACAGCCTCATCTTTGTGCCCGACCCACGCCCCTACTCGATGAGCTTCCACTGCAACACCGTCACCGCCCAGTGGCTCCGCGAGCTCGGCTGCGACGTCGGCGACGCCGGGTTTGTCGCGGAATTCGAAATACTGCCCGCCGCGACGCCCCAACAGGCGACGCCGCCCGCCCCACGGCAGTAATGTTGCCCCGAGAAATCCCTTGTCCATCCGGTGGAAGCTCATCCTGGCGATCGGTGCCCCCCTGCTGGGGCTCTTGGCGGTGCTGCTGTCGCTCGACTACGCGCGCCGCAGCGACGAGGCGTTCGACAAGACCCGCAAGGAGCTTCGCGGCAGCGCCCGGAACCTCGCCGTCAGCTACGACGCCGAGTTCGGGAAAATGGCCCAGGTCGCGATCTCCACCGCGGCGCTGCTCGAAACCCAGCCGAACATCGACGAGGCCGAGTACTACACGATCCTCAAGAGCGCCGTCGAGAGCAACCCGTGGATCTACGGCTCGTGCGCAGCCCTCGAGCCCGGACTGGGGCCGCCCGCCACGCTCGGCCCCACCGACGGCATCGTCCCGCACGTCGACCGGCCGACGCTGCGGGACCGCCAGGGGCTCTTCTGCCCGTACATCTTCAAAACCAGAGACGGCCTGCGTCGCCTCGATGTCGCCCAGGCGTACGACTACCTCGACTCCAAGTGGGAGTGGTACAACAAGCCGCGGGCCGGGGGCGGGGCCTTCTGGACCGAGCCCTTCTACGACAAAGACGCCGGCGACATCATCATGGTGACCTTCGTCGCCCCGATGCACCGCGACGGCAAGTTCGTGGGGACGGTCAACATCGACGTCGACCTCTCGGAGCTCCAGAAGCTGGCGAAGGCCGACGAACAGGACAAGGGCGACAGCGAGGACGCGCAGGACAAGGGCGCAAGCGAGCTGTACATCGTGAGCCACGCCGGCCGGTTCGTCGTCGCCCCGGTCTTCGCGTGGGTGATGAACGAGACGCTCGACAACCTCGCCAGCCGCCACCCCGAGCCCGCGTCGATCCTCGCGCTCAAGGAGAAGATGCTCGACGGCCAGCGCGGCGTCGTCGTGATCCGCAGCATCGCCCCCGGCCACGACAAGCTCATGCTCGCGTACGAGCCCCTCACCGCCACGGGATGGTCCCTCGCCAAGTCCGTAACGCAGTACGACTTCATGGCGTCCGTGAACAGCGAGCTGCGCCGCGGCGCGCTCATCGGCCTCGCCGCCATCGCCGGCGTCCTCGTCATCGTCGTCGGCATGGGGACCTGGCTCGTCCGCCCAGTCGAACGCCTGGCCCTCGCCGTGCGCCAGCTCGGCTCGGGCAACCTCGCCGCCGAGGCCCAGGGCGTCAAGTCCAACGACGAGATCGGCCAGCTCGCCCGCACGTTCAACGGCATGGTCAGCCAGCTCCGCTCCCACGTCGAGGCCCTCACCCGCGAGACCGAGGCCCGCCAGCGCGTCGAATCCGAGCTCAACATCGCCCGGGCCATCCAGGCCTCGATGCTGCCGCACAACTTCCCCGACTCCGAGCAGATCAGCATCTTCGCCCGCAGCACGCCCGCGAAGTTCGTCGGGGGCGACTTCTACGACTTCTTCACCGGGCCCGACGCCGTCGTCAGCATCGTCGTCGCCGACGTCTCGGGCAAGGGCGTTCCCGCCGCGATGCTCATGGCCGTGACCCGCACGCTCCTGCGCAGCGTCGCCGCCGACCCGCAGGTGGCCCACTGCCCGGCGATGATCCTGCAGCGGGTGAACGACCAGCTCGTCGAGGAAAACTCCGAGGGGATGTTCGTGACGCTGTTCCTCGGGCGCTACGACCCGGCGACCGGGCTGCTCACGTTCTCGAACGCCGGGCACCCGCCGCCGTACATCGTGAACCCGAAAGGTGAAGTCCGCTCGCTCGGCCTGCCGACCGGCACCGTGCTGGGCGTCGACGCCTCATTCAAGATGGGCAAACGCGTCGAGAGCCTCGGCCCGGGCGACACGCTCGTGCTCTACTCCGACGGCGTCACCGAGGGCCGCTCCCCCACGCGCGAGCTCTTCGGCGCAGCCCGCCTCGAGGCCGTCCTCAAGGAATGGGGCGACCGCAGCGCCAAGGGCGTGTGCGAACGCGTGTACGCGGCCGTCGAAACCTTCCAGGGCGGCCCGGGCCAGGACCACCAGGCCGACGACATCACGGTGATGGCGCTGTCGCGGAAGCGATAAGAGCCCAGAGCGGCAGCGACGGGCCACGGCGACAACCGTTCGTCTGCCGCCATCGCCGATACGAACGCCCCCGTGGCCGGGCGCTACCGCTTCCGGCTCTTACTTCCGATGATCCCCCGGCTTCTCCAGCCAGAAGTTCCCGATCCCCAGCGCGTCCATGTGCGTCCGCGCCACGCAGTCGATCGCCTGCGCCGGCGTGTGCACGATGGGCTCGTTCTCGTTGAAGCTCGTGTTGAGCACCACCGGAATCCCGGTCTTCTTGTCGAACTCGGTAATGAGGTCGTGGAAGATGTCGTTCTGCTCGCGCCGCACGGTCTGCACGCGACCCGTGTCATCCTCGTGCGTCGTCGCGCTCAGGCGCTCCTTCCACTCGGACCGCACCTTGAAGACCACGTTCATGAACGGCACTGGTTGAGTGCCGTGGAAACAGTCCTTCAGGCGGTTCTCGAGCACCACGGGCGCGAACGGACGGAATGGTTCCCGGTTCTTAACGCGCGCGTTCAGCGTCGCCTTCATCTCCGGCCAACCCGGGTGGCACAGGATCGAGCGGTTCCCCAGCGCCCGCGGCCCCCACTCCTCGCGCCCCTGGAACCAACCCATGATCCTGCCCTGGCTCAGCGACTCGACCGCCTTGGCCACCACGCCCTCGCGCGTCAGCTTCTGGTACGGGAACCCCGACGCCTTGATGTCCTTCTCGATCTGATCGTCAGTCCAGGAAGTTCCCCAGTAGCCGCTCCACACCGCCGGCGTGCGCCCGACGCCCAGCTTGTTGTGCAGCACCCACGCCGCGGCGCCCGCGGCCGTGCCGTCGTCGCTGGCGGCGGGCTGGAAATACACGTCGTCGAGGATGCCCTGCATCAGGCACTTGCCGTTGCCCACGCCGTTGAGGGCGCAGCCGCCCGCCATCGCGGCCGTCTTGTACCCGGTCTTGGCGACCGCGTCGGCGATCAGCGCGAGATACAGCTTCTCGAAGTGCGCCTGCAGCGACGCGGCGATGTCGTTCTCGCGCTGCCCCAGCGGCGTTTTGCGCTGCCGGTTCTCGCCGAACAGCTCCTTCATCTTGTCCGACCACATCTGCGGCGTGAGGATCTCGTCCTCGCTCTCCGTATTGAGCATCTGCGCCGTCTTGTGGTGCTGGAAGTAATCCAGATTCAGCCGGATGCCGCGCTCGGGGTCATACGTCGCGAGCTTCGCCATCTGGTCCATGTACTTGGGCTGGCCATACGCCGCGAGCCCCATGACCTTGTATTCCTCGCCGTACTTCGTGAACCCGATGAAGTGGCACACGCTCGTGTACAGCACGCCCAGCGAGTGCGGCCAGTAGCAGCGGTTCAGGATCTCGATCTTCGTGCCTTCGCACTTGGCGATCATCGCCGTCGCGAAGTCCCCCGCGCCGTCGACGCTGATCCCCGCGCACTTGTCGTACGGCGACCAGTAGAAGCTCGACGCGACGTGCGCCAGGTGGTGCTCCACGCGGTGGAACGTCGCCTTGATGTCGGCCTCGTTCACGCCCGTGGCTTCCGCGAAGTTCTCGCCAAGGCCCATCGCTTCACGCTGAACACCCAGCCGCTTGCGCATCGTCGAGATGCCCGCGGAGGGGTTCGCCAGCATGAACTTCGCCTTGGCCGCCGCGTTCGCCTTCGGGTCGCGCGCGATCGCGATGTCCGTCACGTCCGCCATCGTCGCCCCGCCCATGCGGAGGACTTCCTGGATGGCCAGGCGCGGGAACGCCGCGGAGTGCTTCTTGCGGTTGATCCGCTCCTCCGAGATCGCGGCGACCACGCCCTGGTCATTGACCAGCACGGCCGAGGTGTCGGGGTGAGCGGTAGTGATGCCGAGGACCAGGTGCGATTGGGGGGGCATGGGGATCAGTTCCGAAAAACGGCCCGGGGAAGTCGGGAGGGGCGGAATCCACAGGATCGACCCAACGCCCGGGTGCCATAAGCACGCACGTCCGGGGCGCAGGTTCGTCACCGGAGTTCGAACCCCGGCACGCCGCCCATTTCCCCATCAGCCGCCAAACAAACCGGGTTGGGGGGGCGAGAGGGAACCGGGACAGTAGTATCGGACCATTCGCCGGGCGAGCATTCAGCCGGGGCGGCCGGGGGGGGTGGTCGCCTATGACTAGTTGGCAAAAGGTCCGGGTGCGGGGCAGGGTGCCCCGGCGGAGCTTTGTCCGCCGGGATCCGCTGGAATCGACCCCCCCCTTCCCATGCCGACCACCCACGCCCTCAACGCCGCCACCACCGAATTCGAGAAGCTCGACCGCTGCTCGGGCCTCGACCACCGCCCGCGCGTGCTGCTCGGCAAGATGGGCCTCGACGGCCACGACCGCGGCGTCAAGGTCATCGCCCGGGCCCTGCGCGACTCCGGTGTGCACGTGATCTACTCCGGCCTGTGGCAGACGCCGCGGAGCCTGGCGATCTCGGCCCGCGACGAGGACGTCGACGTCATCGCCGCGAGCATGATGAGCAACAGCCACATGATCCTCGGCCCCAAGCTGCTCGAGGCGCTCAAGGCGCTGGGGCGCCCGGACCTGCCGGTGTACATGGGAGGCATCCTCCCTCAGGAAGACCTCCCCAAGCTCCTCGAGATGGGGATCGGCAAGTGCTTCACAACCGGGACGGGGCTGCTCGACATCGTTGAAGCCGTGCGCGGCGCGGTGCGCCCGTACGAGGCCACGGTCTCCGCCGGTGCCGCGGCCCAGCTCGCCCGCGACATCTCCCTCGCCCACGCGGGACGCCCGGTGCGCCCGGGCGCCAAGCGCCGCAAGCCCAAGCGCGTCATCGGCGTCACGGGATCTCCCGGCGCGGGCAAGAGCACACTCGTCGCCCAGCTCGCCGGTGAGTTCACGCGCCGGGCGAAGGAACAGACTGGCTTGGGCCGCTGCGGCGTCGTCGCCTTCGACCCCATGAGCCCGATCACCTCCGGCGCCCTGCTCGGCGACCGCCTCCGTGTCGACTTCAACAGCCTCGACGAGGCGGTCTACTACCGCAGCCTCGCCATCAGCGGCGAGGACTATCACGCCACCGACGAGATCATCGAGCTCATCGGCGGCGCCTTTGAGAGTCAGGGTGGCACAGGCGTCCCGCCTGTGCTCGTGGGTCATAACGCATCTGGCTCGGCCGCAGCGGCCCACACAGGCGGGACGTCTGTGCCACCTGCTCACGGCCCCATCGACACCCTCTTCGTCGAAACTGTCGGCGCGGGCCAGAACGAGACCAAAATCCGCTCGCACGTCGGTCGCACGATGGTCGTGCTGACTCCCGGCATGGGCGACGCCGTGCAGATGGACAAGGCCGGCATCCTCGAGATCGCCGACCTCTTCGTGTGCAACAAGGCGGACTACCCCGGCCAGAACGAGCTGATGCGCGACCTCCGCGACATCGCCGGCCGCCGCCCCGTGTTCGAGACCGTCGCCACCAAGGGCCAGGGAATCCCCGAACTCCTCGACGCTCTTCTCTCCTGACGCCGGACCTGAGGCTCGGCGAAGGTCCGGGTCTGTGTCACGGGTGGCCTCCGCCGGCATCAAACCATGTCGGCGTCTCGAGCGAACACCCGTTCCAGGCGCGGGTGCCACTACCGGCCGCTTTGGGCCGGTACTGCCGCGGGTCCCTCACCTTCCGGATCATCCATGCCCCAGTCCCAACCCCGCTCCCTGCAATGCCTCGAAGTCTGGGGCGGCAACCGCGCCGTCAGCGAAGCCGTCACCATGCCCGGCATCGACGCCTGGGTCTACAGCCGTCCCTACGAAAACTCCGACGGCGGCGGCGACATCCACTACGTCTCCAGCTGCGCCACCGGACGCATCACCCGCCTGCTCGTCGCCGACGTCTCGGGCCACGGCCAGAAAGTCTCCAGCGTCGCCGTCGCGCTCCGCGACCTCATGCGACGCTACGTCAACCACCTCGACCAGTCCAAGTTCGTCCGCGGCCTCAACCGCGAGTTCGCGAAGATCGACTCCGGCGGCCGGTTCGCCACCGCCATCGCGGCGACATATTGGGGCCCCACCGGCACGCTCGTGCTCTGCAACGCCGGCCACCCGCGCCCGATGTGGTATAGCGCGAAGCGCAAGCAGTGGAGCGTCCTGCTCGCCCAGGACAACCGCCCCAAGGCCGCCGACGACGACGCGCCCAGCAACGTGCCCCTCGGCGTCGACGACGCCGCGTCGTATTCACAGATCGGCCTCAAGCTCGGCGCCGACGACCTCGTGCTCTTCTACACCGACTCGCTCATCGAGGCCCGCTCCCCCGACGCCGGCATGCTCGGCGAAGCCGGCCTCATCCGCCTGCTCTCGGGCCTCAACCCCACCACACCCGCCACCCTCGTCCCCGACCTGCTCCGCGAGATCGACCGCTACACCGGCCACGCGCCCGCAGACGACGACGTCACCGCCATGCTCCTCAAGCCCAACGAAACGCGTGCGCCCGTGTCCATCTCCGCCGGCATCTCCTCGGCGTACCACACCGGCTCCGCCGTGGTGCGAAGCCTCCTCGGCCTCCCCGCGCGACGCGGCGACGTCGTGGAAGGCGCCGGCCCCGTCCCGTGGCCGGAAGTCTCGGTCACCAACCTCGCCGGGCCGTTCTGGGGCCGCTTCAACCGGCACCCGGCGGACGCGGCGATCGAGAAGCGGCGCGGGTGATCTACGATCACCCCGCCAATGCCCGAACCGCGTGCCAACTCGACCGCCGCCAACCCCCAATCCCCCGACGCCTCGGCGTCGGCCGCGGAGGAGGGCAGTCGCGTCGTCATCGACACGCAGTCGCTCGACCCCTCGACGGAAATCGGCATCGTCCCCACCGAGCCCCGTGGACGCCGCGGCGGCGTGGGGGGCGTGGGGGGGGCGGGGGGAGTGGGCGGGCGCTGGACCCACTTCGGCATGCCCCCCGAAGCTCGCACCCGCCCGAGCGTTGACGACGACGGCCGCATCAAGTCCGGCCGCCTCGCGGGCCTGAGCCTCGGCCGGGCCGTGTGGGTCCTGAGCTGGCCGATCCTCGTCCAGTCGTTCCTCGGCTCGCTCGTCGGCCTGACCGACACCGTGCTCGCCGCCGGCATCAGCGAGGCCGCGACCGACGCGATCGGCGGCGCCGCCTACGTCCTGTGGTTCGTCGGCCTCATCATGATGGCGATCGGCGTGGGAGCCACGGCCCTCATCAGCCGCGCCATCGGCGCCGGTCGCCGCGCCGCCGCCGACACCGCCGTGGGCCAGTGCATCCTGCTCGCCACCGTCTCGGGCCTGCTCGTCGGCGTCCTCGTCGCGATGATGGCCGGACCCGTGTCGCACATGCTCAACATGAACCCGGAGGCACGCCAGGCCTTCCGAATCTACATCCTCATCTGCGCTCTTGGCGTGCCGCTCAACTCCATCATGTACGCCGGCATCGAGTGCTGCCGCGCCGCCGGCGACGCCCTGCGCCCCCTCTGGGCCATGGTCTGGGTCAACGTCGTCAACATGATCGCCGCGTGGACGCTCTCGGGCGTCGACCTCGTCCACGCCGACGTCGCCGCCGACGGCGCCATCACCAAGCGCATCCTCATCGAGAACCCCTCGCCCTTCAACTACGGCGTCGAGGGCATCGCCCTGGGCACCATGATCGGCTACGTCGTCGGCACGGCCATCATCGTCTGGATGCTCATCCGCGGCACCGCCGGCATCCGCCTCAAGCGCCGGCGCCTCCGCCCCCACTGGATCACCCTCCGCCGCCTCGTCCGCGTCGGCCTCCCCAACTTCTTCGAAACCTTCGGCATGTGGGCCGGCAACTTCCTCGTGCTGCTGGGCGTCGGCCTCATCCCCGTCCCCCCCGGCGGCGGCGGCCTGCTCGGCTCCCACATCGTCGCCATCCGCATCGAGGCCCTCAGCTTCCTCCCCGGCTTCGCGATGGGCGTCGCCGCGGCCACCCTCGCCGGCCAATACCTCGGCGCCGGCAGCGTGCGCCTCGCCCGTCACGCGATCGTCGTGTGCCAGGTCGTGGCCCTGGGCTTCATGGGCCTGGGCAGCGCCATGTTCCTGCTCTTCCCCCACACGATCGTCGGCCTCTTCAGCTCGCAGCCCACGCACCTGAAGATCGTGCCCAACCTGCTCATGATCACCGGCGCGGTGCAGATCCCCTTCGCCGTCAGCCTCGTGCTCCGCTCCGCCATGCGCGGCGCCGGCGACGTCAAGTCCGTCGCGTACCTGACGTGGTTCTCGACCTACGCCGTGCGCCTCCCGCTCGTGTACCTGTGCTCCGGCATCGCCATCCCGATCCCCGGCTTCCTCGGCGGCGGCGAGCTCAAGAACCCCCTGGGCTTCGAGCCCAGCCTCGAAGGCCTGTGGATCGGCCTGTGCATCGAAGTCCTCGTCCGAGGCGTCCTCTTCGCGTGGCGCTTCGCCGGCGGCCGGTGGGCCATGCAGCGCGTATAAGAGACGCGAGCGCAAGCGAGTGAATGACGGGTGGCATGCTCAAGCCGCTTTGGGCTTGAGCATGTCCGATTCATCGTCGCGGAATAGACACCACTCGCTCGCGCTCGCGTCTCTTACCTCGCCAGCTTCCCCACCAGCTCCGCCAACCCCTTCACCGACTTCCCATCGATGATCTTCTTCACCGCCGCCTTATCCCCGTCGGTCTTCTCGAGCGCCAGCCCGACGCGCTCCCACAGCTTCGCAGCCTTCTTCTCATCCGTGCACACCGCCAGGTCCGACACCAGCTCGCTCAGCTTCGCAAGCGAGATCGCGTCGAGGTTGTTGTAGTACCGCTTGACGATCTTCTGCTGATACCCGCTGAGGTGCTGTCCCTTGGCCATATCCCGAGCATACCCCCCCGCTCACACCTCGGGCGACTCCGTGTCGCACTCGCCCCGCTTCACCGCCTCCCGCGATTCGCCCGCGAGCTTGCGGTAGTGGGCCCGGATCCGCTCGAGTTCCTTCTCCTCCAGCTCCTCAAGATCAAGCAGCGCGTTGTGGGCCCCGTGCGTCACGCGGATCAGCTCGTCGAGCTTCACCTGCATCGCCGCCGTGTCCTTGTTCTGCGTGTGCTGGATCAGGAACACCATCAGGAACGTCACGATCGACGTCCACGTGTTGATCACCAGCTGCCACGCTTCGCTGTACCCGAATACCGGCCCCAGCGCCGCCCACAGCACCACCAACCCCGCGGCCGCCAAAAACGCCATCGGGTGCCCCGTCATCCGGGCCGCCCACCTCGAAAACCGATTGAACGCGCGCGCTTTGTGCATGGTGCACAATCGTTGCAGCGCCGATCCACCAAGACCAGCTCATAAATACCCCGCTGGGAACGGCGCACGCAATGCAAAGGCCGTACGCGGAGGACCCGGAGGTAGCGAGGGAGGAACGCGGAGCAAGACAGCAAGCAGTCAGAATCCCGAAATAGTCCGGGTCGAGGATGTTCTGCCCCAGCCGGTTGTAGTTGAGCCGCCGCCACCGCCCCCCCCCGAACACCTCGTTGTACGTGTGGCTCGACCACCCCTGCCCGAGATTCGCCGTTCCCTTCCCGATCGTGCTCCGCACGATGTTGTTGCGGATGCGGTCGACCATCGGGCGCTCGCTCGAGTCCGTGCCGTCGATGATCGGCACGCACAGGACGATCCGAGTCGGAATCCCCAGCGCCCGCAAACATCCATTTATATAAATCGCCGACGACGTGCACGACCCGCGGCACGCATTCTCGAACATCCCCTTCGCAAACAGCTCACGCTCCCACTGCTCATCCACCGTCAGCTTGCCCCCCGCGGCCTCCTTTGCCGCCACACCCTCAAGCCCCGGATAGATCTGCACCCGCCCGTCCCTGAAACATGCTGCAGAACGTGCTGAAGCCGTCCTTGTACTCGGCATGCTTGAGCAGCCACGTCGACGCCTTCTCCACGAGTTCCTTGTCGCTGAGCGTCAACGCGTCGATGCCGGCCTCCTTGAGCCCGGCGATGATCTTCTCGCGCATCGCCTGGTCCCAGTTCGCCGTCGGACCGGGGACGGTCCACTCGGTCATCCCCGCGCTGGTCGTGTGCCAGTTCGGATCCGCCACGATCGCCGACGCGACCGTGTTGAGCGGGTACGCGATCACCTCGAGCTCGACGTACGACGCCGTCTCGTCGAGCACCCGCGCATCCTGGTAGTCGTCGTGCAGGATGTCCGGGGTGATCGGCTTGAGCACCTGCGTGCTCGTGCGAATCGAGTAGGCGTACTCGCGGCGCTCGTTCCAGTCGCCATCCGCGATGCCGTCGTCGTCGGTGTCGGCCTTGGCGGGGTCGGTGAAGTACTTGTGCGTCTCCTGGAAGTCGCTCAGCCCGTCGCCGTCGCGATCAGCGTCAGACTCCACCGGCGGACACGCCCCGGCCGTCGCGCACGAGGCCGCCACCCACAGAACCGCGCCGAAGCGCGCCGCGTTCACCATCAACCAGTGCGTTGTCATGTGCCGACTCCGGAAGGGGTGGGAATCCCGGGTGCCCCGGCGGAGCTCTGTCCGCCGGGTCTTCTGGTTACGCCCGACCGCATCACCACCGGGCGGACAAAGCTCCGCCCGGGCACCCTCCACCCGACCTACGCCGACGGTTGCTCCCGCGGGATCCCCAAGAGCGCATCCACCTTGCACCGGCGCAGCGCCAGCACCACCTCAGGGTTCGCGTTCACCGTCGTCAGCTTCCCCCCCAGCTTCTTCGTCCCCGACGCGAGGATCACAAACTGCCCGATCGCCAGGCTCGACAGGAACTCGAGCCCCGCCAGGTCGAGCGTCACCGCCGTCGGGCGCGCCTTGAGCGTCGCGGCCACCGCCTGCTCGATCGGCGCCAGCGTGTCGCGCGTCGCCGACCCGCGGACGACGATCAACGCCGTCCCCGGCGATGGCTCCTTCATATCAACAAAGACCTCGTTCACGCGCGCCTCTCCGCCCGCCCACTCCCCATTGCCCGCCCGGTCAGCCTACCGCCCCGCCCCCGCCGGCACAAACCGCTTCACCACCGCCGCGCTCAGCTTCTTCCCAACTTCCCACGCCGGCCCCGGGAACCGCTGGCACGCCCCCACCGTCGTCGCGAACGCGGCCACGACCTCGTCAACATCCTTCTCACTCAGAACCAGCGGCGGGATCAGCTTGATCACGTCCAGCCGGTGCCCCGCGACCTGCGCCAATATCCGGTGGTCCACCATCAGCGGGATGACCACCGCCTGGCAGAACAGATTCGGGTCCGCCTTGTGCAGCAGATCCCACCCGGTGCGCAGCAGCACGCTCCGCGGGCGCTGGAACTCCACCGCCACCATCAGCCCCTTGCCCCGCACATCCTTCACCATGTCGAAGCCGCCGATCTTCTCGCGCAGCCCGCTCATCATCCGCTCGCCCAGGCTCCGAGCACGCTCGACGATCCCCTCGGCACGGATCGTGTGCAGCGTCGCGAGCCCCGCCGCCATCGCCAGGTCATTCTGCCCGAACGTGTTCTGCACCTTCGCGCAGTGCGACATCGACGGGAACACCCGGTCGTGCACCTTCCGCTTGCACAGCACCGCCGACACCGGCACGTACCCGCCCGAGAGCGCCTTGGCGACGACGATCATGTCGGGCGTCCACGCCCCCCCACCCTTCACGCCCGCGGGCGCGCCTTCACCCCCCGCCACACCCCCCGTTACACCTCCCGCTACACCAAAGTGCTCGCACGCGAACATCTTCCCCGTGCGCCCCAGCCCCGTCTGAATCTCGTCGAGGATCAGCAGCGCCCCGTGCTTCGCACACAGCGCGCTCGCCGCGCTCAGGTAATCCTCCGCCGGGATGTTCACGCCCTTGCCCTGGATCGGCTCGACGATGAACGCCGCGACGTCCCCCTTCGCCAGCTCGCGCTCGAGCGCCTGAACGTCATTGAACGCGATCTCCGTCGTCCCCCGCAGCAGCTCCCCGAACCCGTCGCGGAACTCGGCGTTCCCCGTCACCGACAGCACCCCCACGCTCAGCCCGTGATACGAGCGGTGGCAGTACACCACCCGCTCCCGCCCCGTGGCGATCCGCGCGAACTTCAAGGCCGCGTCCACCGCCTCGGCCCCGCCGCTCGCGAAGAACACGCGATCAATGGGCTCAGCTTGGCCGGCGCATCGCTCGTTCAGCACCCCCCCCGGCGCCACTCTTAACAGTTCCTTCGCCAGCGCCCCGCTCAGCCGGAACAGCCCCACCCCCGGCAGGTTCGGCAGGTCCAGGTCCATCGCCCGCTTCACCGCCTCGCGGATCACCGGGTGGTTCCGCCCCAGCGCGAACACCGCGTACCCGCCCAGGCAGTCGGTGTACTTCCTTCCCCGGTCATCCCACAGGTACGCCCCCTCGCCCCGAACGTACTTCGCATCGAACCCGATCGTCTTGAGCACCCCCGCGAACGCCGGGTTGATGTACCGCTCGTGCGCATCCATCAGCTCCCCCAGCGACCCCGCCAGGATGCGGTCAAGCGAGAACGGCTCAGCGGACGAATTGGCGGTTTCCCGGGCGGTCGCCATGTTCCCGGACTCTACACCCGCCGCCCCGGACCCCGCCCTCCCTCCCCGGCCCCCC
>CAZMCC010000101.1:0-12975 GCA_964564695.1 uncultured Phycisphaeraceae bacterium
CTCAGAGATACGCATCAACACTCCCGGCGGTTGCGCCGGGTTGTTCAGAGGTCCCGATAGCAAGGATTGATAAAGTCAAGTATTTGTTTGGGTATTTTGCTCTACGAAGCGCCCCTCAAACCCATTTGCAACGCCTCACCGCCACAGAAGTAAGGTGGTAGTCTGGCGATTTGCCCCCTCCCCCTCGTGGAGCCCCCGCCGATGCGCACCCGTTCCCACCTCACCGCCCTCGCGACCGCCCTCGCCCTGGGCCTCGTGTTCGCGGCGTGCTCATCCAACACCGCCCCGCCGAAAGCCAATTCCGCCGCCCTCCACCTCGACCCCATCTCCCAGCCCTCCCCCACCGACCCTGCCCCGCGCGACTACCCCGGCATTCACAATGCCGTCGCGTATCACGACAACTTCGTCTCCGGCAGTGTCCCCGAGGGCGACGCGGGCTTCGACACGCTCGCGGCCATGGGCGTCAAGACCATCATCTCCGTTGACGGCGCCGTCCCCGAGGTCGACAAGGCCAAGGCCCGCGGCATCCGCTACATCCACCTCCCCATCGGGTACAACGGCTTCGACAACACCCGTAAACTCGAGCTCGTCCGCGCCACCCGCGACGCCATGGCGGACGGCCCGGTGTACATCCACTGCCACCACGGCAAGCACCGCAGCGCCGGCGCCGCCGCCACCATCGCCGCCAGTCTCGGCTGGGAAACCCCCGAGACCGGCGTTGCCCGCATGAAGGTCTCCGGAACCGCGCCGAGCTACCCCGGCCTGTACGCCTGCGCGCAGAACGCGACGGCGCTCAGCGCCGCGACCGTGGACGCCGTCCCCGCCGACTTCCCGTCGGTCTCGCGCCCCAGCACGTTCGTGAAGGCGATGGTCGAGATCGACGCGGCGTTCGACAACCTCAAGACGATCGAGAAGGCCGGGTGGAAGACCCCCGCGGACCACCCCGACCTCGTCCCCGCCGCCGAGGCCGGGCGCCTCGCCGACCTGCTCCGCGTCGCGGGCGCGAGCGAGCTCGCGAAGTCCAAGCCCACGGACTTCGCCGGCGCGCTCGCGGAAGACAACCGGCGGGCCTCGGCCCTCGAGGAGATGCTCGCCCTCGGCGCCCCCAGCGGCCCCGACGCCGAGAAGCTCTCGGCCCAGTTCCAGCTCGTCGCCGCCTCGTGCAAGGACTGCCACGCGAAGTACCGCGACAAGCCCTGAGCCCGGTGGGTGGGGGGTCGGCCACGACACCCGCGCCCCTACCCTCGACCGATGAACATCTCACCGACCCCGTCGGCGCGCCCGCGACGGACGCGCCTGGGCGCACTCGGCGTCGCCGCGGCGGGCCTGATCGCCGTCCTGCTCGTGCCGGCCTTCGCTCACGAGGGCCACCAGCACAGCGCGCCCGCACCCGCCTTCGGCCTCGACGCCCCGCGCACCGTCTCGCCCCAGGTCGCCCGCGTGATCGGCCTCAAGACCGCCGAGGTCGATTTCGGGCGCGTCGAGCGCGTGCTCCGCCTCACCGGCACGGTCGAGGCGGCCCCCGGCCACGTCCGGGCCGTGTCTCCCCGAGTCAGCGGCGTGATCGCCGGCGTCCGCGTGCGCGTGGGCGACACCATCAAACGCGGCGACGTCCTCGTCGAGATCGACTCCACCGAGCTCGCCCAGCTCGACGCCCAGATCACCCAGGCGCAGTCCATGGCCGACAAGGCCGCGATGGAGGCAAAGACCACGGCCGACCTCGCCAAGCTCGCCGAGGCCGAACTCGCCCGCCTCGAGGCCAACGCGCAGAGCGTCTCGGCCAACGTCCTCTCCGACCGGCGCATCGCCGCCCTCACCGCCCGCGCCGCCGAGCGGGCCGCGCTGCTCGAACTCGCGCAGACCAAGGCCCAGATCCAGGCCCTCACGCGCGTCCGCGAGGCCCGACTCCCCACGGACCTCGCCCGACTCACCGACGCCGGTCACATCGAGCTCCTCGCCCCGATCGACGGCGTCGTCACGGCCCGCAACGCCGTCATCGGTGTCGGTGTTCAGGAGGGCGTCCCGCTGCTCACCATCGCCGACCACTCCAAGGTTCAGATCGAGGCCGAACTCCCCGAGTCCCTCGCCGAGCGCCTCACGACCCCGGGCGGCCAGGGCGTCCGCCTCCGGCGCGACCCCGCCGGCCCCGTCATCGCCGCCGGGGCCGTCCGGTTCCTCAGCCCGAGCGTCGACCCGGTGAAGCGGACGGCTCACGTGCTCATCGACGCGGAGAACGCTTCGGGCGCTCTCCGCGCCGGCATGTTCGTCGATGCCTCGATCGTGCTCAGCGAGAGCGACGACGCCGTCGTCGTCCCCGTCCCCGCCGTCCTCAGCGAGGGCCCGCTGTGGTTCGTGTTCATCAAGGAGGGCGAGCAGTTCGTGAAGCGCGACATCGTTCCCGGCCAGCGCAGCGACGCGACCATCGAGGTGCTCGACGGCCTCGTCCCCGGCGACGTCGTCGTCACGCAGGGCGCGTACTCCCTCACCCAGCTCCGCCCGTCCGGCGACGCCAAGCCGGCTCCCACGACGAAACCCGCCGCGCCCGCTCCGGCACCCGCCCACGACCACACCGGCCACTCCAATCCCGGCTGAGCCTCCGCCCCCTTCATGCTCACCTCGCTTATCCGCTTCTCGCTCCACTACCGCACGCTCGTGCTGCTCGCGGCGGCGCTGCTCTGTCTCTACGGCCTGCGCACCGCCGCCACCCTCCCCAAGGACGTCCTCCCCAACCTCAACCGTCCGCAGGTCACGATCATGACCGAGACCGCGGGCCTCGCGCCCGAAGAGGTCGAGACCCAGGTCACCTTCCCGATCGAGTCCGCCGTCAACGGGGCGGAGGGCGTCGAGCGCGTCCGCTCCACGAGCTCGCTGGGGCTCTCCGTGGTCACGATCGACTTCATGTGGGACACCGAGGTCCGCGCGGCCCGTCAGACCATCCAGGAGCGACTCACCGCCGCCCGCGAAACGCTCCCCGAAGGTGTTGCCCCGCAGATGGGCCCGGTCTCGTCGATCATGGGCGAGATCATGCTGCTCGGCCTGCAGAGCTCCCCGGCCGAGGCCGTCTCGCCGATGGAACTCCGCGCCATCGCCGATTGGGCCGTTCGTCCCGCGTTGCTGGCGGTGCCCGGGGTGAGCAAGGTCACCGTCATGGGCGGCGACGTCCGCCAGTTCCACGTGAAGGCCGACGCGGACCGTCTCCGCCTGTACGCCCTCGCCTTCGACGACCTGCGTCGCGCCTTGGAGGAGTCGAACACGAATTCCGCCGGCGGATTCATCGTCGGGCGCGGGGCGGCACAGGAACTCGTCGTCCGCAACATCGGGCGGCTCGACGGGAGTCGCGTGGGCGGGGCTGTCGAGGACATCGGGGCGTCTCTCGTCGCGATGCGCACCGGGATCGATGAGCACGCACCGCGGGCCGTGCTCGTGCGCGACGTCGCGACCGTCACCGAGGCCCCCGCCGTCATCCGGCGCGGGGCCGCGTCGATGAGCGGCTACCCCGCGGTGGTCATCGCGGTGCAGAAGCAGCCCGGGGCCGACAGCCGCACTCTATCCGCCAAGATCGACGGCGCCCTCGCGCAGCTCACCCCGTCGCTCCCCGCCGCGCTCATCATCAAGCCCGACCTCTTCCGCCAGGCCGACTTCATCCAGCGGGCCGTCGACAACGTCGCCCACGCGCTCCGCGACGGCTCGATCTTCGTTGTGCTCGTCCTCGTCGTGTTCCTCCTCAACGTCCGCACCACGCTGATCACGCTCACGGCCCTTCCGCTCTCGATCCTCGCCACGTTCGTGGCCTTCTCGGCCCTGGGCCTGAGCGTGAACACGATGACGCTCGGCGGGATCGCGGTCGCGGTGGGCGAGCTCGTCGACGACGCGGTCGTGGACGTCGAGAACGTCTTCCGACGATTGCGAGAGAACCGGGCGCTCGCGGCCCCGCGTCCGGTGCACCGCGTCGTGCTCGACGCCTGCGCCGAGGTGCGCGGCGCCATCGTGGTCGGCACCGCGATCGTCCTGCTCGTCTTCGTCCCGCTCTTCGCGCTCTCGGGCATCGAGGGGCGCCTCTTTCGACCGCTGGCGATCGCGTACATCGTCAGCATCCTGTGCTCGCTCGCTGTGGCCCTCACCGTCACCCCCGCGCTGTGCTCGCTCCTGCTCCCCGGCATGCGCCGCATGGAGCACTCCCGCGATGGGCTCGTGCTCCGCGCGTTCAAGCGCGTCGCGCTCGCGGCGTACGCCCTCACCCTGCCGCGACCCATCACCGTCATCGCCCTGTGCGCCGCGGGCGTGGCCTTCGCCGGCGCCGCCGCCTCGCGCCTCGGCGTCGAATTCCTCCCCGCCTTCAACGAGGGCACCGCGGTCGTCTCCGTGAGCGTCGTCCCCGGCACGAGCCTCGAGGAGTCCGACCGCGTGGGGCGCATCGCTGAGAACTTCATCCTCGAGATCCCCGAAGTGAAGTCCGTCGCCCGGCGCACGGGCAGAGCCGAGCAGGACGAGCACGCGCTGGGTGTCCACTCGTCCGAGATCGAGGTCGACTTCTGGACTGCCGAGGAGATCGCCAAGGCGCGGCGCTCGGGTGACACCGCCCCGCCGCCCCCACCACCCTCCCCCGCGGGCACGGGCACGGCCGAACGCATCCACGACCACTCGCAGCACGAACACGCCGAGCCCGCGTCGCGAGCGGCCGTGATCACCGGCACGCCGCCCGCGGCGACTCCGCCGGCCACACCCTCCAACCCCCACCTCGCCCACGACCCCAACTCGTGCCCCATCGCGTCCGCCCTCTTCGCGCGCAAGGCCCCAGCCTCCTCCCGCCCGCTCCCCGAGATCTTCACCGACATCGAGCAGCGCCTGAGCCTGATCCCCGGCGCCGCCGTCGCCATCGGCCAACCCATCGGCCACCGCATCGACCACCTGCTCACCGGCGTCCGCGCCCAGCTCGCGCTGAAAATCGCCGGCGACAACCTCGCAACGCTGCGCCTCCTCGCCGACCAGGCCGCCGCCGCGATGGAGGACATCCCCGGCGTCGCCGACCTGCAGGTCGAGCAGCAGGTGACGGTCCCGCAGGTCCACCTGCGCGTGAAGCGCGAGGCCGCCGCCCGCGCGGGATTCACGCCCGCCCAGCTCACCGCGATGTTCGAGACCGTCATGCGCGGCACCGTCGTCACCCGCCTGCTCGACGGCCTGCGCTCCTTCGATGTCGTCCTCCGCCTCGACGACCGCTACACCACCTCCCTGAGCGACCTCGCCGATGTCCGGCTCATCTCCCCCTCCGGGGCAGTGGTCCTCCTCAGCGACGTCGCCGAGATCATCCACGCCCGCGGCCCCAACGAGATCCAGCGCGAGAACCTGCGCCGCCGCATCGTCGTCTCCTGCAACGTCCGCGGCGGGGGGGGGCGCGACCTGGGCTCCACCGTCCGCGACGTGCAGGCCTCGGTTACCCGCGCCCTCGCGCTCCCCCCGGGCTACACGCTCAGCTTCGGCGGCCAGCACGAGGCCCAGCGCGACGCCTCGCGCCTGCTCGGCGTCCTGTGCGCCGTCAGCCTCCTCGCCATGTTCATCCTGCTCGCGAGCCACTACCGCTCGATTGCGCTTGCCGCCCAGATCCTGCTCAACGTCCCCTTCGCGTTCATCGGCGCCGCCCTCGTGCTCTGGATCACCGGCACGCCCTTCAGCCTCGCCTCACTCGTGGGCTTCATCACGCTCACCGGCATTGCCGTGCGCAACGGCGTGCTCATGATCTCCCATTACCTCCACCTTGCCGCCCACGAGGGCGTGCCGTTCGGACGCGACCTGGTCGTCCGCGCCTCGCAGGAGCGCGTCGCCCCGGTACTGATGACCGCGTTCACGTCGTCGCTCGCGCTCATCCCGCTGGCGATCTCTCCCGGCGTCCCGGGGCGCGAGATCCTGCACCCCGTCGCGCTGGTCGTCCTCGGCGGCCTGCTCACCTCCACCGCGCTCGATTTCTTCGTGACGCCCACGGTGTTCCTCCGCTTCGGCCGGCGGGCGACGGAGCGCTACAAGATCTCCCTCCACAACGTCGAGGGAGACACGCCTCAGCGGCGTTCAGCCGCTGAGACGAGAGGGAGGGGGTCGGATTCCTCACCAGAATCTCCCGTCTGATAACTCCCCCCGACCAAAGCCACCCCCGCCATCCGCCGATAACACGCATGATGCCCATGCGGAGTGTGACAGTCGCCGAGCTCGTTCCCGACGCGCCCCTGCCGCGCGGCCTGTACTCGCGCTTCGGCTCGATGCTCCTCCCCCCGGGCGCGACCCTCACCACGCCCATACTCACGCGCCTCCGCGCCGGCAAGCACGAGTCGGTGCTCATCCCCGACGACAGCACGCCCGTTCCGGCTCCGGTGCTCCCCATCATCACGCTGGCCCCCGCGGTGATCGCGCCCGCTCCCGCGCCGGCACCCACACCCCCGCTTCCGACGCCCCCGCTTCCAATTCCCGTCGTGATCGCCCCGCCCGCGCCGGCGACAACACCCGAGCCCTCGCTCGCGCTCGAATCCGCGCTGGCTCCTGAACCGCTCCCCGAGCCCGTCCCCGTCCATCCGCCCGAGCCCGCGCTCCCCCGCGACGAAACCCGGCGCCGTCAGGCCGCCGCGACGCTGCGCCGGCGCGGCGCCGAGCTGCTCGCCTCGTGGAGCCCGGCTCTCGACCGCCTCCCGCGCCGCTTCGCCGCGGCGTCGGCTCCGGCCCCGACTGTCCGGCCCGCGCGAACCAGCTCGCACTGGCTCGACGCCGACATCGCTGCGATGCGGGCCGAGCGCACCGGCGTCCTCGAGCGAATCTACTCCCGCTTGGCCCTGGGCCGCTCTCTCCACGCCGGCGCGTTGGTCGATCTCGCCGACGAGCTCGCCGATCTCGCCCTCCGCCGCTCCGACCGCTTCGGCGCCCTCGCGGCACTCTCCCCGTCGCGGGGCGGGGGAGCGGGGCGCCCCGACAACCTCGCCGACCACACGTACTCCGTCGCCGTCCTCGCCACCGGCATCGCGACGCACCGTCGCTGGTCGGGCACGGACGTCCGCACCGTCGCGCTCGCGGCCCTTCTCGCCGACGCCGGCATGATGCTCCTGGCCCCCGACCTCCGCGCCGTCGACTCTCCATTGAGCGACGAGCAGCGGTCGCGCCTCCGCGACCACCCCACGCACACGCTCGCCCTCATCGATCTCATCGAGACGCTCCCCCCCGCCGTCGCGGCCATCGTCCTGGCCCACCACGAGCGCGAGGACGCCACCGGCTACCCCCGCGGCCTGCGCTCCGCAGTGATCCACGACGGCGCCAAAGCCCTGGCCGTCGCCGACACGCTCGCCGCCCTCACCGCACCGCGGGCCCACCGCCGCCGCGTCGACCCCTTCGACGCGATGCTCACCGTCATCAACCTCGGCGCCACCGGCAGCCTCGACCGCGCCAGCGTCGGCGCCCTGCTCCGCTGCACCGGCCTCTTCCCCATCGGCTCGAGCGTGCTGCTCTCCACCGGTCACTCCGCGGTCAGCGTCGCGCTCCCCGACCCGGCCCGCCCGGATCGTCCGCTCGTCCGCCTCATCGACGGCCCGGACACCGGGGCAATCCTCGACCTCGCCGCACCCGCCGCGCGGTCGCTTCGCGTCGCCCGCGCGGGCGCCGCCGCGGCCCTCATCACCCGCGCCTGAATGAGCCTCCGGCGCAAGCCTGGGGTGACCCGTGCGCTCAACGGCAACGGCCGCCACCGCACACGCTCCAGAAGCCAAAGGCATGTACGCGGAGGACGCGGAGAGCGCAGAGGAACGCGGAGCAAAGCAAGAGGCAGCAGGGATTCGTGGAAGGTGCAATGTCCCGGCGGATCAGCGCCGGAATATCGCGCCCATCCACTTCGTCTTCATGCTTCTCCGCGTTCCTCCGCGCTCTCCGCGTCCTCCGCGTTCATCTCTTCGTTGTGGCCAGCTTCAACAGCTCTGCCCCTGCTGCTCGAAATACGCGTTGATGAGCTCGCCCACATCGGTCGAGTTGCTCAGGCTGTCGTGGTTGAAGTCGGCCCGCAGCCCGGCATCGGCCTGGTCCTCGAACCAGCGGTTGATGAACTCGCCCACGTCCGTGGAGTTGATCACGCCGTTGCTGTCGATGTCGGCCGTGCACACACCCGGACGCGACGCGGCGTCCGCCGGATCGGCCCCGTGGTCGAGCTCGTCGCGGTCGAGCGAGCCGTCGATGTCGCGATCGATGGCGATGCGCCGCTGCGTTCCCACGACCACGGCCGTGAAGGTCGCCTCCGCACCCGCCGCGCTGGCGAGCCGCATCGTGTCGACGCCCACGTTCGCCTCCCCGACACGGTCGGGCCGGAGCACGCCGCCCTGGAAGACGTACCCACGGTCGAACCCGTCCCGCCGCGCCTTCACGACCAGCCCGATCGTCCCGCTGTTCGCGAGGTTCACGAGCGTGGTAAGCTGGCCGACGAGGGCCGCGTCCGTGTTGTTGGACCCGTCGAACGTCAGCTGCCGGCCCACCGCCGCCGGCGTGTCGCTCGCGAAGCTCATCATGAACGCCTCGACGTTGCGGCGCTGCGTCTGACCCGCCGGGCCGGGCGCGAACTGGAACGGCGGGCCGAGCACGGCCTGGATGCTCGCCTGCGCCCCGTCGTGGTTGAACCCGAACCCACGGTTGCCATTGGTGCTCTGGAAGTTCGCCCCCGACTTGTCGAACATGTTCCGCAGCTGCGCGACCTTGAAACCCTGCATCGGCGGGGCGCCGATCGGGTCGTCGATGGTCTGGTCCGTGCCCGTCGGCAGCGCGTGGCAGTCGACGCACCGCAGGCCGCCGGGCAGCGTCGGCACCGTCGAGAACACGTTGAGGCCCAAGGCCGCGTCGCCCGCGCCGACGGACGTCGGCACGTTGTTGCTCAGCGTCCCGTCGAGGTTCCGCCACGGGCTGGGCCCGTGCCGGATCGTCGCGACAAAGCTCTCAAAGTGCACGAGGGCGAGCGGATCGGGCTCCATGTCCGCCCCCTGGAGTCCGACGAACGCCGGAGCGAACGCCGCGAGGTTCTCGCGGTCGCCGCGCCAGTGCATCGGCCCGTTCCCGACGATCCCCTGCAGCGTCTGCGTGACCAGCGGGCCCTTCATCGGGTGCCAGTCGCGGCAGTTCGGCTGCCGGCAGTCCTGGTTGAAGTCCTTCATCACACCGGCCGGGTTCCCCAGGTCCCACGCGAGGTGGTCGGTCCGCCCGTCGATGTGGCACGACGCGCACGCCGCCTGCCCCAGCCCGCTCGTGAGGTGCGTGTTGTACAGCAGCGGGCGCCCCAGCCGGATCGAATCCGGCGTCGGGTCGAAGAAGTCCGTCCGCCACGTCTCGACGTTCTTGCCCGTGTCAACGACCGAGATCGATCCCTCGAACCGGTTCAGCACATACAGCGTGCCGCCATCGCTCGACATCGCCATCCCGCACGGCCCCTCGCCCACGTCGATCCGCGCCAACCGCGCGCCCGACGCGTCGGTAAGCACCACGTTGTTCGACCCCATCCCCGCCACGTACATCGCCGAGCCGTCGGGCGTGAACACCGCCGACCGCGGGTCGCCGATCGACTGCACCCGCTCGTCGGCGGGCATCGAGCCGCTCAGGTAATCGAGGTGCGGGTTGAGGTCCATCACCGAGAACTTCGCCGGCGCCGCCGGGTTGAACGTCGCCGCCTCGACACGGATGAACGTCCCGGTGACGTTCGGCTCAAAGCGGATCTGGTTCGTCGCCTCCGTCCCCACGGCCGCGACGGTGCCGTCCGGGGCCACCGCCAGCCCCATCGGCGTCGTCAGCATCCCCGACGCATACGTCACTCCCAACGTCCCCGCGTTGATGATCGCCACGTCGTGATCGTGCAGCCGCTGCGGCACCAGCGTCGTCCAGTTGTGCGCGTTGTCGTCCATCCACGCCGTGCCGTTCCACCGGACGATCTGCGCCACCGGCGGCGACGCCGGCAGCCCCGGCGTCCGCGGCGGGTCGAACACCACTCCAGAATTCGGAGGCGGATTCAGACCCCCGTACGGCCCGGCCGGGTTCGACACCGCGTTGCGGCTCGCGATCGACGTGTTGTTGCCGCTCTCGAAGATCGCCGCGTACACCCGCGCCCCGTCCGGGCTCACGGCCAGCGCCCGCGGATCTTCACCCTCGATGTTGACGATGATCGCCGGCGTCGCCAGGTTCGCCGGGTTGAACACCCGCACCTGGTTCATCGACGACACGCTCACGAACGCCCGCACCGGCGATCCCGCGAACACCACGTCCGCCGGCTCGTCACCCGTCGCCAGCGTCCGCACCACCCGCATCCCCCCCACGCCCGGCGACAGGTCCACGATGCTGATCGAGTCCGACAGGTGATTCACCACCCACGCCTCGTTCTCGCTGCGGCACCGCACGCTCACCGGATCGAGCCCCACCGCGATCGATCGGATCCAGACCGGATGCCCACTCGACACGTCAAAGACCTCGAGCCGGTTGTCCGCCGTGTTCGCCACCAGCAGGCGTGTCCCGCTGGGCGTCAGCGTCATCGGGCTGACCGGCGGGGACTCAAAGTTGGCGAAACCTGTCTGCGCGCCGGCTCCCGCCGACAACATCAGGAGGGCCGAGAACCCGGCCGCGATCCGCAGTGTTCCATTCGGTGCAGTGCTCATGGGCTCGCGCTCCGCGCTTGGAGAGCATCCGGCCCGGGCACGAGTTCCCGTCGACCAGACGCCGCTCGGAGCGGCCCAACGCCCCCGCGCACACGCGATTGCACGCCGAAACGAATTCGTACCACTTGAAACGGGTTATCGACGAGCGACCCCGCGCTCAGCCCGCGACGCGCCCGGACCCGCCGCGCCGCCCCTCACCAGACCCTGAAGGGTTCCGAACCTCAACCCGCGAGTACTGGTCGAGATTCAGCACCACCAACTCCCCGTCGTCCTTCCGCAGCTCGATCCGGTCCAGCCAAAGCTTGTCGTCCTTCGCGTGCGCGAACCACGAGCCGGTTTTCTGCTGCCCGAACCGCAGCACCGTGCCCTCGACGCTCGTGGTCATCACGCCCGTCAGACGCGGCACCTGCTGCGTCACGCGGACGCGGGCCCCAATCGGATAATCGCTGCTCGCAAAGGCCATAGAGGGCGGAGTATACCCTCGAATCGAACATGCCCGAGACCCCCCCGACCCCCACCCCCACGCCGATCGACCTCCCCCCCGCCGCCCGGGCCAGGCTCGACGCCATGGCGCGCGAGTTCGACGAACTGGGAGCCCGCCTCGCCGACCCCGGCTTCCTCGCCGACCACCGGGCCGTCCGCGAAGCCTCCGTCAAACGCTCCGCCCTCGAGCCCCTCGTCACCGAATACCGCGCCCTGCTCCGCGCCGCCGCCGAGCTCGCCGACCTCCGCGCCACCGCCGCCGCCAAGGCCGACCCCGACCTCGCCGAGCTCGCCCGCGAAGAGCTCCCCATCGTCGAATCTCGCCTTGTCCAGCTCCTCGCTTCCGTCAAGAAGCGACTCGTCACCAGCGACGACCAGGCCGTCGGCTCCATCATCTTCGAGATCCGCGCCGGCACCGGCGGCGACGAAGCCACCATCTGGGCCCGCGACCTGCTCGACATGTACACCAAGCTCGCCACGCGCCGCTCCTGGCAGGTCGAGACGCTCGAGCTCACCGCCGAGCCCGCCGTGGGCGGCGTCCGCGCCGCGGTCCTCAACATCAAGGGCCCCGGCGTCTGGTCCGCGCTCGCGTTCGAAGCCGGCGTCCACTCCGTCAAGCGCGTCCCCGCCACCGAAGCGCAAGGCCGCGTGCACACATCCACCGCCTCCGTCGCCGTCCTCCCCGAGCCAGAGGACGTGCAGGTCAAGATCGACTGGGCCAAGGACGTCGAAGAGAGTGCCACCCGCGCCCAGGGCCCCGGCGGCCAGAACGTCAACAAGGTCGAGACCGCCTGGCAGATCCACCACAAGCCCACCGGCATCATCATCAAGATGATGGAGGCCAAGAGCCAGAGCCAGAACCGCGAACGCGCCCGTCGCCTGCTCGCGGCCCGTCTCTACGAGATCGAACGCCAACGCGTGCACGCCGATCGCTCCGCCGCCCGCACCGCCCAGATCGGCTCCGCCGACCGCTCCGAGAAGATCCGCACGTACCGCTACAAAGAAGCGATCGCCGCGGACGAGCGCCTCCCCGGCGAATACCCCCTGCGTGACCTCCTCGCCGGCGACCTCGATCAGCTCCTCGCCGACCTCGCCGAGCAGGACGTCCAACGCCGCCTCGCGGCGCTGTGATCGTCTGATCCGAGCCTCCCGCGCAAGCGGGAGGTCTGCGACAACCCCGGGCACAAGACCTCCCGCTCGCGCGGGAGGCTCGGATCACTCCCCGGGATCTTCCCGCGCGCTCCCGCGTCCAACCCAAGCGACTTCTCCGGTACTCCGTACCCATTCGCTGCTCACGCCGACCCGCTATCGCCGCGCGAAGGTCCGACCTCGGTCTCGTCACGCGACTCCGACGTGCCACCGAGGACGGGCTCTGACGTCCTCGGTGTTCTTCGAGCATCACCGCACCAGGATCGCCTTTGCGCGCGCAAACGCGCTATCTACGCATTTGTGCGCACAAAGACGCTCCGATTTCATCCCCTCCCCACTCAACCTTCAGATTTTTTATCTCCCGCCCCCGCAAGCACTTCCCGATCGTGAGCCCCCGAACCGGAGCGCCTTTGTGCGCACAAATCCGTCCGCCCGCCCCTCTATAGAGGGCCACTGCTTTCCTCGCCAAGGGCCGGACCCCATGCACGAGCACGAGCTCCTCATCTCGATCGCCCGCGCAAGCGCCAGGCTCCAGGCCCTGAGCGCCCTGTGCAAGCTCGCGAGCGCGCTCTCCCAGGACCCCCTCAATCACCCCGCCGAGATCCGCCGCGTCGCCGCCCTCATCCTCTCCCAAACGAACCCGGAGCGTAAGCGAGTGGGGGGGCGGGCCTCCGCTCCCCGTTCCTACACGAGCCCCAAG
>CAZMCC010000102.1:0-12792 GCA_964564695.1 uncultured Phycisphaeraceae bacterium
GCGGCGCTGATCGGGGTCCCGGGAGCGGCGGGGACAGGGGGGGCCGGCCGGGTGAGGGTCGAGGCGGGGGGGGGGGTGTGGGGAAGCGGGCCCGGCGGTGTGCTCCTCGACACCCGGCTGAATCCGCACACGCCCGCGGCAAAGCTGGCCGCGGCTCTGCCCGCGGGGGCGACCGGGCTGCGGGTGAGCGTGGAGCCCGGCGAGCGGGGCATCGTTCAGGACCGCGTGCTGATCCGCCGGGGGCTCGTGCTGATGGCTCCATAAGCCGATTTCGTCCCCGCTTGGCAAGGGCGGGGCGTCCTCACTACCATCGGCCCGGATCGGCATCGGCCCGGGTCGGGTCGGCGGGGGCGGGTGTGCGGCTGGAGCGGCGAATGGCGTGGATCACGAAAGACTCGGCCGGGGCCAAGGTCGAGAAGCGGGCGGAACCCTACTTCACGCCCGCGATGCGCGACACGATGACGCGCGAGATCCTCCCGCGCTACGAGCGCAGGCAGGGGGCCACGCTCCCGGCTCTGCACATGATTCAGCACGAATATGGCTGGGTCCCGCCGCAGGCCATGATGGAGATCGCGGACTTCCTCGGCCTCAAGCCGGCCGACGTGATCGACGCCGCGAGCTTCTATGAAGAATACTGGATGAAGCCCAAGGGCGAGCACCTGATCGCGGTGTGCCGCTCGATCGCCTGCGAGTTCTGCGACCACAAGGCCATCACCCAGGCGTGCAAGGACAAGCTCGGCATCGAGGTCGGCGAGACCACCGACGACGGGAAGTTCACGCTCATCGAGATCGAGTGCCTCGGCTCCTGCGGCACGGCCCCGGCCGTGCTCGTCGATGAGAAGCTGCACGAGAACGTGACACCCCAGGCGATGGTCAAGGCGATCGACGACGCGGGGAAGGGTGGGGGGGGCGGCGGGCACGGGCATCACTGAATGAAGGTTCGTGGAGGGTTCCGATGGCCATGCGGAGTGCGACGATCGTGAAGCTGATTGCGGCGTGCCTGGTCGGGCTCGCGGCGTCCGCGGTGATGCCGGGGTGCGCCCACGACAGCGGGGGCTCCCGCACCGTGCCCGAGGGCGTTGAGTACACGATTGCCGTCAAGAACGAGTCGAAGCGGGCCGTGCAGGTGACCTGGGCCGTCGCGTTCCGGCACGAGGGCGAAGTCGGCTTCGGCCGGCCCGCGGAGCGCTCGCTCGGCACGATCGAGCCGGGGAAGTCCGCCAGCGACGGGCCGATGACGTTCGGGATGCACACCAGCCCCAACGACACCGGTCCGGCGTGGGTGCAGGTGCTGCGGATCCTGGTGACCATCCCCTCGGCGAGCTGGCAGGAGCCGGCGCGGATGTGGTGGGAAGTCGTGGGGGTCGTGCCGAGCCACTTCGTCGTGAGCGACGGGCGCGGGCCCGACGGGTTCGGGCTGATGCTCTCGGCCGAGGGGACGGAACTCGAGGCGGTGCCGCGCCAGTTCTGGACCGACGACGAGGCCGGTGAGGGCTCGGAAGCCGGGCGATAACAGTCCGCGCCGATTCGACCCATGCTTGAAATACCGTTGCCGGGTCCGCGTTCTCTCCGGTGCGGAGGTGCCCCATGTTCATCGCAGTGGCGATCGGTCTCGTTGCAGGCGGAGTGGCGTTGCAGGAGGCCGGACCAAAGCCGGCCGACCCCGCGCTGGCGAAGTACACCGCCGCCGCCGACTACTCCAAAGACAACGCCGGCCGGGCCATGCTCGTCATGGTCAAGGGCAAGGTCGTCTTCGAGCGGGCCGACAACGGCTGGTCGATGGACCGCCCCCACCCGCTCGCCAGCGGCACGAAATCCTTCGTCGGCGTCATGGCCGCGGCCGCCGTGCAGGACGGCCTGCTCTCCTGGGACGAACTCGCCGCTGACACGCTCACCGAGTGGAAGAGCGACGACCTCAAATCGAAGATCACCGTGCGCCACCTCCTGAGCCTCGCCAGCGGCCTTGAGCCCAACGACGCCCAGCTCAGCCGCAAGGGCGCGGGCGCCGGCATGCTCGGCGACCGTCGCACCGCCATGGACGAGCTCCGCGGCAGCGACGAGCAGCAGGACTGGTACGCCGCCGCCATCGCGACGCCCATGGCCGGCACCCCGGGCGGGCAGTTCCGCTACGGCCCCAGCCACTTCTACGCCTTCTGCGCCCTCTTCCAGCGCAAGCTCGACGCCGCGGTCGCCGCCGGCAAGCCCATCGCGGGCAAGACCGTCGAGGACTACCTCAAGGCCCGCGTGCTCAAGCCCGCGGGCGTCGAGATCGGCTGGATGGGCCACGACAAGGCCGGCCACCCCAACCTCGCCGGCGGCGCCCTGCTGACGCCCAAGGAGTGGGCCGAGTTCGGCGAGTTCGTGCGCTTGCAGGCGGGCGTGCGGAGCGCCGACGGCACCGTCAAGCACATCATCGACCCCGCGCTCCTCGCCGAGTGCTTCAAGCCCAGCGCCACCAATCCCGCCTACGGCCTGACGTGGTGGCTCCCCATGAACCGCTTCGCCGACGGCGGCGGCGCCGAGGTCGCCGATGGCGGAGGTGCTGCCGCGCCGGCGCCCAAGCCCGGTGATGCCGAGCGCCCGGCCCGCGAGCGCATCCGCGAGCGCCTGACCCAGCGGGCCCAGCGCGCCGGGCTTGAGAAGGAAGTCGGCCCCGTGATCGGCCCCGACGGCAAGCCCGTGACGGTGTACATGGCCGCGGGCCTGGGCAAGCAGCGCCTGTACGTGATCCCCGACTACGACATGGTGGTCGTGCGATTCGCGGAGTACACGCGCGCCGGCGCGGACTTCAGCAACCAGGAATTCCTGGGGCGGGTGCTGGGTGTGAAGAAGCCGTAACAAAGTCACTGCACGCGCTTTGCGCAGGCTTGGCGAGAACTTGACTGCCCGCGGGCTCACGCCGTGCGAGCCCGCGGGTATTGTGCGGCCCTGAAGAGGAGGGCTGCTCAATGTCGAAGATGCGTGCGTTTGGCGTCGTTGTCGTCGCGGGTTCGCTCGCGTGCGTTGCGTCCGCTGTTGATGTTCCCGGCTTGCAGTACATCGACCGCTACACGCTCCCCTACACGCCCGGCTTCGCCGGCACCGTGTTCAACGGGACGCTCTTCGGCGGCATCAGCGGCCTCGATTACGACGCCTCCAGCGGTACCTACTTCGGTATCGCCGACGACCGCTCGCAGCAGGCCCCTCCCGGCGGCGACCCGTCGGCCCGCTTCTACACCATGTCCATCAGCGTCGGCCAGAACGGCTTCGTCGGCCCCAACCCCGTCACGATCAACTCCGTGACGCGCATGCTGCGCCCCGACGCCACGCCCTTCCCCGCCCTGGGCGTCGACCCCGAGTCGATCCGGCGCAACGCCGACGGCACGCTGACATGGACGAGCGAGGGCTCGGTCGCCGCCGCGGGCAACCCGCCGCTGCAGAACCCCTTCGTTCGCGTGATGAACACCGACGGCACCTACATCCGTGAGTACACCAACCCGACCAAGTTCAACCCCGACGCCATCGGCGGGGCCCAGACCCGCGGCATCCGCAACAACCTCGCCTTCGAAAGCCTCACGAGCACCCCCGGCGGCGCGACGACGTTCGTCGCCACCGAAAGTTCGCTCTTCCAGGACGGCCCGCGGGCCACGGCCACGGCCGGTTCCGCCAACCGCGTCATCCGCTTCGACACCGTCACCGGCCAGGCCACCGGCGAGTTCGTGTACCTCACCGACCCGATCCAGGCGGCCAACCCCGCCTTCGCCAACGACAACGGCGTGGTCGAAATGCTCGCGCTCGACGACGACACCCTGCTGGTCATGGAGCGGTCGTTCACCCTCAACGAGGGCAACAACATCCGCATCTACAAGGTGACCTTCGACGCCGCGTCCGACGTGTCGCTGCTCGACTCGCTTGTCGGCCAGGTCTACACGCCCGTGAGCAAGGAGCTGCTGCTGACCCTGGCGCAGCCGGCCCTCGGCGGCGGCTTCAACCCCGACAACATCGAAGGGCTGACCTTCGGGCCGGTGCTCCCGGACGGGAGTCAGTCGTTCGTGCTGGTGGCGGACAACAACTTCTCGACCGGTCAGGCGACGCAGTTCATCCTGGTGGCGGTGCCGGCGCCGGGCGCCGGCGCGGTGCTGGCATTCTTCGGCCTCGCGGCCGTTCGACGTCGCCGGTGAGGCCGGTGCCATCGAACGAACCCGGAGCGTGAGCGACGGGCCTCCGCTCCCCCCTTTCGTTCGACGCTGTACCATCGGTCGATGGACGGAACCGGCGACGACAAGGTTGAGCCTGGCGTTCACGGCGGTGGGGCGTGCCCGGCGCAGCGATCCGCCCAGGACCGCGAAGCCGCCGCCGCCTTCTGCCGCGGACGCGACGTCGCGTGCCCCTCGTGCAACTACAACCTGCGCGACGCCGTCGACGCCGTCTGCCCCGAGTGCGGGCGAGCGCTCGTGCTGCGCGTCGACGACCCGAGTCCCCAACGCCGCGCAGCCCTGTGGGTCAGCTGTGCCTGGTGCGGGACCATCTCCTGCGCGTACCTCTCGGTCGAGGTCATCACCTGGCGCCTCGCAGGAGGACGCCCGCGCCGCTACGGCGTGCAGGACGCTCTCGAGACCGCCCTGCTGATGCTCATGCTGGCGTACACCGTCGCGCTGCTGGTTGTCCTTGTGCGCTCACGCGGGCGCCGGCTGGCCCACGCGAAGACCTGGCTGGCCGTGGGCTGGGTGCTGTGGGGAGTCACGGTCGGGTTCATCGCCTGGAGCGCCCTGTGGATCATCCCGGCGGTGCTGGCGGCGGACGCCTGAGGCGATTCTGAACGAGCCCTGGGCGCGAGCCCAGGGTGAACCGTGATGCAAGTGAAGAGACCGCCGCGCGAATGCACCGCTGCCGAGAGTCGGCACTAGGTCGACTGAATTCTCGCGTGCCCGATCGTTCACCCTGTGCTCGCATACCGGGCTCGTTCAGCTCGTTCAGCGACTACTTCGGCGCCTCCACCCGCTCCCACTTCGCCGGCGACGGCCCCCCCGGGGCCGTGATCGTCAGGAGCGCCATCGACGTCCCGAACGCCGCCGAGCGCGGGAACACGCGGTCGTTCCACGACCCGTCGTCCCCCTTGGTCGCCCACAGGAGCTGCGTGATCCGCCGCCGATACTCCCCCCGTTCCCCTTCCGGCAGCAGCTCCACCGCCGCCGCCGCGTAGCGGTGCCCGAAGTAGAAGTAATACGGCGCGATGTTGTACGGCGGAATATGCGTCCCCGTCTTCGCCCTGCGCTGCTCGAGCCACGGCCAGTGCACGATGAATGCGTCCACCGCCCCGCGCAGTCGCCCCAGGTCGCTCTTGCCCGCCTGGTACAGCGCGATCTCCGCCACCGCCATCCGCGCCGCGGCCGACGGCGTCGGCTCCATCCGCGTGAGCCGGTCGGCCGCCGCGTACACAAACGCCCCCGTCGGCGTGCGTGCCCGTTCCAGTGCCGCGATCCCGCGCTCGACCACCGCCTCGTCGAGCTTGAGCCCGCGCCGCCGCGCCTCGAACAGGACCAGCAGCGTCGGCGCCGTCATGAACGAGCTCGCCGGCGCGATCGTCTCGCGCCCCGGCGGGCGCGCATAGTTCCAACCGCCCGCCTTGGGGATCTCCGTGCGCTGAATCCCGTCGATGCAGAACGTCATCGCCTCGTCGACCTTGGCCCGCACTGCCTCGGGCAGCGTGCCGAAGTACGCGGCATTCCGCGGCTCGGTCAGCTCGAGCAGGAACTCGAGCGCGTACACGTACCCCCACCCGCGCACGTCATAGCCCGCGTCGTAGTTGTCGACCGACATCAGCGGGTGGTCCAGGGCCGCGATCACGAACTCGAGCCCGCGAGCCACCGCCGCCTGTCGCCCCGCGTCGGCGCCCCAGCCCGGCGCCCGCATCAGCGCCACGCTGGCGATGGACGTGCCCCCGATGCGATACCCCACCGGGATCTTGCGATCGACCCGGTACACCCCCTCGTAGGCCCACTCGCGCTTCACCTCGGGGTCGGCCTTGACCTTGTCCGACAGAGCCTCCCCGGACTCCTGCAGCGAGAGGATCAGCTCGACCCCGCGTCACCGCCGCCTCACGCTCGTCCTTCGTGGGCGCAGGGTTCGTCGGCACCGGAGGCGGGGCGGCCGCCGGCGGCTGCTGTTGAGCAAGCGAGGGCATGACCGCAAAGGCAGCGACGACGACGCCGCCGAGCAGGGAGTGGGGGGGCCGGAGAGGAGCCATGACCAAGATGGTACCGAATCGCCCCCGGTCGGCAGCGATTCACACCCTTGGCCGCCCGAGGCCCTGTGGTATGCTCCCGACATGAACACGCGAATGTCCGGATTGATCGCCACGCTCCTCGCCCTCGCGACGGCCTGCGTGCTTCTCGTCGCCCTCGCTGGCTGCGAGAGCAAGGTCACCCAGGCCAACTTCGACCAGATAACCAACGGCATGACCCTCGGCGAGGTCGAGAAGCTCCTGGGCTCCGGCACCCTCGACGAACAGCCCGCGGGCGTCAACATCTCCGCCGGCGGCGTCGGCGACGGGGCCAAGGCGTCCAAGGACCAGGTCTACATGTGGAAAGACGGCTCCGCCCAGGTCGTGGTCACGTTCACCGACGGCAAGGTCGTCCAGAAGCGCCAGACCGGGCTCTGAGGTGCGACCGGAGCCCCGGCCGTGCCCCAGCCAAGCCGCCCTCGCCGCCCCGCCCTCCGGGCTGACCCCGGCGGGTCCGCGGGTATACTTCCGCCCCCCGGCGGGAAGCTGTCGTGGGATGTTCGGGCTTGTAGCTCAGTTGGCTAGAGCGCACCCCTGATAAGGGTGAGGTCGTTGGTTCGAGTCCAATCAGGCCCATTGATTCAGCAGCAGCAGGGCAGGGCAACGGGGTGGGGCGGGGGAACGCCGGCGACGCAGCAGGACTCAGTTTGAGATCCGCTGCCAAGTCCCGGGCACCGGTTTCATCTGGATCGTGCCGGCCGTGAACCCCGGGGGCGGGTTGTTCAGGTAGTAGTTGTTGTACTTCAGCGTCAGGGTGCTGCCCAGCACCTGGACGGTGAGGTTGCCCACGACGACGCCGTTGATCGTCGTGTCGCCGTTGAGCACCAGGTCCTTCTTGGCGTAGACCAGGCCCGTGATCGCGGACGGGTACGAGTCGGTCTTCGTCGCGTTCGTGTTCGACCCCGTGCCGGCCTCGTAGGGATACGCCGAGCCCGAGGGGTTGAAGTTCACATCGGCCCCCGCCTCGCTCAGGGGCGTGGCCGAGAGGTTGATGGACACCGCCGCGTCGCTCATGAACGCCGGGAAGTTCGCCGCGGCGGGTTCCATGCACACCGAGCCGCGGATCTTCGAGTTGGGCCCCGGCGTGACGAGCACGAGCGTGCCGACGATGCGGCTGTTGGTGATGACGACGTCCTTGCCCGCGCAGTTGATGAGGTAGATCCCCTTGGAGTTGGTCGGGCCATAGGGGTTGACGGTGGGGGAGAGCAGTTCCTCTTCCATGACATAGATGGTGCTCGCGACCGTCATGTCCTTGAAGCTCACCGCGTCGATGTAGAAATCCCTGGTCGCGGCGTTGGAGTCGACGCTGAGCGTGACCTGACTCAGCGTCCCGGTCCACGACACCGCCGGGAAGTCCACCTTCAGGTCGGTCCAGGTGTTGGCCGCGACCGCCACGGCCCCCGTGGTGAACGGGAACGTGCCCTGGTCCGTCGTGACGGTGATCACCACGCGCATGTTCGCCGCCCCGGTGGAGTAGACGGGGCAGACCAGCGAGTACGCATGGCCCGAGACCAGGCGGGAAACGTCAAGGTTGGTCGCGGCGCTGTCGGCGTTGCTGTCACGGTTGGTGACCAGCAGCGATCCCGAGCCCGACTTGATCATCGGCGCGGTGGTGTTCCGCTGCAGCGTGCATCCGTTGACGGCGTACCAGCCGGCGGTCCTCCGTTCAAAGTGGCCGTTGGCGATGAGCTCGCCGGTGTCGGAGGGCTGGAGCTTGGTGTACGCGATCGGCGTCCCGTTCGTGGTGTAGTAGTCGAACACCGTCGCGGGATCGGGGAGCGTGGAGGCCTTCCCGGTGATGGCGACCGTTCCGGTGTACGTGCCGCCGATGACGTCCACGGTCCCTTCGACCGCCGCGTTCACGATGGCGCCGCTGACGGCGCTGACCTTGGCGTTGCTGCGGATCGTCTGGTCGCTGTTGAGCTTGGTGCCGGAGATGGTGAGGTTGTCGGCGCTGCACAATGACGCCTCGAGGCACGACCCCGTCGGCGCCCCGACCTCCATCCGCATGCTCAGGACGTACTTTGCCGCACCCTTGACTCCTGTAGCACTCAGCACGACCGGGTGGTTCTCCCCCGTCGTGACGTCGGCGTCGGTGGGGTCCATCGCCTCGACGGTGACCGTCCCGCCGCCCGAGCCGATGGGCATGCTGGTGATCCACTTGCCGTTGGCGAGGTTGCGGCGCCAATAGGGGTCGTTGTACACCGCGAGCATCCCGAGCTCGAGCCCCGACCGCGCGCACACCCGGGCCTCGGCGAAATCGCTCGCGATCGCCGCGGTCCGCGCGTTCACCCGACCCACCGCCACGGCCCCCAGCCCGATGACCAGCACCAGGATCGACACCGACAGCACCGAGATATAAATGGTGCCGCGCCGGCTCGTCGGCGTGCGTGCGGTGCGGGCAGCGGGGGGGGTGGGGGGGGTGGGGGGGGTCGGGTGGTTCTTTGCCATTGACCGCGCCTCAGGGGGTAACAGTGAGCACGACCGACGCCGAGCCCACCCCGCCGCGACCGTCGTAGACAGTCAGCGTCACCGTGTACGTGCCGACGACGGTGTACGTGTGGCTGACGATGGCGCCCGCGGCGTCGGCGGTGCCGTCGCCGAAGTCCCAGACATACGAAAGCGAATCGCTGTCGCGGTCGCTCGACCCCGTGGCGTCGAGCGTCGTGGAGAGTGGCGTTACGGCGGTGGTCTTGCTGGCGACCGCGGAGCCGGTTGGGGCGTGGTTCGCGGTCGCGTCCGTGGGCGTCGGGATGGCCTCGACCCACGCGATGCTCCGGTACCCCGCGACCCTCGCCACGACCCCGCCGCGCGTCGCGGTGACGGTGACGAGCTTGAGCCCCGAGTCGGGCTGCGCGGTCGCGAGCAGCGTCTTGGGCTCGACCCAGTCGACCCGGACGCCGCGAAGCCACCCGGTCGTGCCGGTGAGCACGTTCCCGCTGCGGTCGCGCGGCGGTGTCTCGGACCAGCCGTTGTAGTCGTCGACGTCGGTGAACTGCGAGCGATTCGCGCTGCTCTTGCCCACTTCCAGCCCGAAGACTCGCACGGCCGGGGTGCCGTCCATGTAGTCCTGGCTGAGGGCCTCGTTCAGCAGATCGAGCGCGAGCTGCTGGCCCCGGGCCCGGTCCGACATCGTCAGGTGCCCGCGCCGCGTCATCCCCACCGTCTGCAGCGCGGCCGTCAGCACGACGCCCACGAGCACGATCGAGATCGCCGCCTCCACGATCGTCAGGCCGCGTGCGGATGGTCGGGCAGCGCGGCTCACGGCATGACCTTCAGCACGCGCACCCGTGCATACGAGAACTTCGCACCCCCGCCGGTGGAATAGAGCGTCGCCGAGTGCAGCGACCCCGGCAGCGTGACCTTGGCCACCGGGAACGTGCCCCGATGGGCCCCGTTGATGTTCACGGCCACGCCCATGGCCACCGGGTCGATGATCAGCCGCAGGTCCGTCGCCTGGGCCCGCAGCAGGTTGTACGTGCACAGCACCTCGGAGGTCGACGCGCCGGTCGCCCGCGACACGGTCAGCGTCTGCGTGCCGTCGGTGTTGAGCAGCAGGGTCGCGCTGACCGCGATCACGCTGTCCCCCACGCGGGCGGCGTTGATGCTGAACCCGGCCGTGGCCCCGCTGGCTGCGGCCTGCATGCGCAGGTCGACGATGGTGACGCCGCCGAAGTCGTTGTCCGGCTGGCTCACGATCGTGTCGGCGGTGGCCGTCCAGACCTTGTCGACGAGCTTGCCGCCGCCGAATCCGGACCCGCTCGTGATCACCCAGTCGCTCGTCCCGTCGCCGTTGACGTCGATAGCCGTGGGGTCGCGGTCGAAGGCGATCTCCCAGAGGCCGGAGACGAGTTCGGGGTGGTTGAGGGTCTGCGCGGACGTCTGCATGACCGGGGCCGCGCTGGCGCCGGCCCCCAGCGAAACGCCCACGCTCAGGAGGTACTGCGTGCTCGCCGTCCGGCGCGTCCCGGATCGCATCGGCACGCCGAAGAGGACGGATGACAGCGACTCGCTGTTGTCGGCTTCCCATTCCGCGCCGTTCACCCTGAGCAGACCCGTCGTCGCCTTGGTCGTGGCGAACTTGCCGGGGCCGAGCCCGCTCTGCCACATGACCGTCATGCACAGGGGATTCCCGGGCGCCTGGCGCGCGACGGCGGAGAGCGCGTACGTCTGGGGGAGCGAGAGGATCAGCAGCGTGTTCGAGTTGACGAGCCGGTCCTCGAGAATGGCCGTGCGGGGCACCAGCGTCGCGCTCGCCTCGCGCGCCTGAATCCGGAAGGTGCCGGGAATGCGGTCCGACTGGGCCCACACCCGGAAGCTCGTGGGGCGGTACCCGATCACGTCCGACGAGAGGCCGGGGGTGAAGAGCTGCCCGATGTTGCCCGACGCATTGTTGGACAGCTTTTCGGTGCCGGAGTTGAGCAGCACGCTGTGGTCGTCGATCGCCGACGCCAGCACGTCCTCGACGCCGGGGTTGGTGTACTCCTCCGAGATGTGCCGGATGTTCGTGACGAGGTTGAACGTCGTGACGCTGTCGAGCGCCGTCCACGCCGAGCCGTTGTACGTCCGCACCAGCGGGTCACCCGCGACCCCCGACCAGCTGTAGGCGATCCGCTCCGTGCGCCCGTCCGCGTTCCGGTCGGCGACCGTGAAGGTGATCGTGCGCGCGGTGAAGTCGGTGACGTTGATCGCGGTCTCGAGCTCGGCCGCGAGCTGGTCGAGCACCTGGGCGGCAATCACGCTCGAGACCAGCGGGTCGTTCTTCTTGGGCACGCTCCGGACCGCGATGAAGACCGCCGAGCCGAGCGTCAGGAAGAGCACCGACGAGACCGCCATGGCCGTCACGAGCTCGACGAGGGTGAAGCCCGGGGTTCCGCGACTGTCGCTCATGGGACCTTCGCCTTTCCGCTCGCGCCGTCGATGGTCACCGTCGTCTTGACGGCCCGCGCCGCGATCGTGATCGTGCCGCCGGCGCTCGGGGCGCCGAAGCCGTTGAAGCTGAGCGTCGAGGTTCCGGTGGTGGTCGTCGTTCCCCCGAGGATGGTGTCCGCGATTGTCGCGTCGAACGGGCGATCGGCGAGGTCCACGCTGTACGTGCTCGCGCCGGTCTTGAGGTCCGGCGTGTTGGAGATGGTGTATCTGCCCGTGCCCGGCGTGAACGTCACCGTGATGGTCGAGCTCGTCATGTTCGCCCGGGCCTGCGCCATCCCCAGGTCGGCCGCCACGCGCTGGGCCGCGACGCTCGCCCGGTAGTTCTGCGTCGTGTTCGCGAACCGCGGGATCGCGATCGCGGACGTGACGACGATGATCACCAGCACCATCACCAGCTCGACCAGCGTGAAGGCGTCACGACCGACGCCCCCGCCGGCGTGCTGGGCCGCCAACCTTGGCAAGGGGGGAGATGGAGTCCGGTCCGCTCGCATGAGTTTGATATCGGTCAAGCCCGATCTCCGGTTTGCTCACGCGGGCGAGGGGAGTGGGGGAGGGTGGGGCCGGAAGCGACCAGCGCTCGCATGCAAGCCCCTTCACCCCGAAACGTGCAACGACCCGGCGAGTGAGTTCGCCGGGTCGTCGCGAGAGGTCGTGAAGCTCGGATGGGGGGTCGAGCCGATCAGTACGTGTTGTACTTCACACCGCGGGCGTCGACCTCGGCGTCGGGGCAGTTGGCCGTGACGGTGCCGGTCGCCGCGACATACACCCAGCCGTAGCCGGCGGTGAGCGTCGCGATGAAGGTGTTCTTGCCCTTGTCGGCCCCGATGGGCAGCGTCGGGATGGACCGCATGTACGGCCCGTAGATGCAGGTGGTCGTCTTGGTGGCCGAGAAGGTCGTTCCCAGGATGTCGGAGTACTGGGTCATCGCGTTGGGCAGGTCGGCAAGGACGGGATACGTCCCGCCGTGCTCGGCCTGAAACAGGTCCAGCGCGCTGCGCAGGACGGCGAGGTTCGCCGTCAGGGCCGAGTCGGCAGCGCCGGCGGCGCCGCGGCTCATGCGGGGAACGGCGATCGCGGCGATGATGCCGATGATCACCACGACGATGACGAGTTCAATCAGGCTGAACGCGTGGCCGAGACGGGAACGATTGAGACGATTCTTCACGGGATGACCTCCTGAGCGACAGATCGGTGTTCGCGGTTGCGAATGCACTTGTCCATCGTCACCGCAGGGGGGTCACTTGAGTCGCACTACGTGCCGGCGTCACGATCCCATCATGCTTGGCCGTTATCTGACCTGAACCACAACGCGCACAAGCTGCCCGTTCCGCTCAAAGACCGCCGCCGACTGCTCCACCGAGTGCAGCCGGAACTCCCCGATCAGCTCGCCCAGCCGCACCGTCTCACCGTCGACAATCACGCACGACCGCTCCCCGGCCGCCAGCACGCTCCGCAGGACCGGCAGCCCCGCCGGCTGCGGCGCCGCGTCGCCCCCGGCCGACGCCGCCGCCTCAGGCGCCGGCGGCGGAGGCGGGTTCAGCCACGCTGCGCCAGCGGCAAACAGCTGCGCGTCCTCCCCGGGGCGCGCCGCCTTGATC
>CAZMCC010000103.1:0-12391 GCA_964564695.1 uncultured Phycisphaeraceae bacterium
CCCCCGCCCCCGCCCCCCCCCCGCCCCCCGCCCCCGCCCCCGCCACCCGCGGCGCCCGGGCGCTGTTGCGACCCGACCGTTCCGCAGGCGCCGCCCGTCGTCCGATGTTCGACCCCGCCCACAAGGAGCGCGCGTGATCCGCAGCATGACCGGCTTCGGCGAGGCCTCGGCCCAGCACGCGGGCGTGCACTTCTTTGTCGAGATCCGCGCCCTCAACTCCAAGTACTTCAAGGCCGTAATCCGTCTCCCCGAGGAATTCCAGTCCCTCGAGGCCGAGATCGAGAGCGAGCTCCGCAAGCGCCTCACCCGCGGCTCGGTCTTCCTCTCCGGCAAGTGCACCGACGTCACCGGCGACGCCGCCTACGAGATCAACACCAACGCCCTCGCCCGCTACATCGACCAGCTCAAGCGCGCCCCCCAGATCGCCGGCGGCGAGCTCCGCCTCGATCTCGCCGCCCTGCTCACACTCCCGGGCGTGCTCCAGCCCCCCGCCAACGAGGAAGAGCGCCTCGAGCGCGCCCGCGGCGGATTCCGTCCGCTCGTCGACCAGGCCGTCGCCCGCCTCACCTCCATGCGGGAGAGCGAGGGCAAGGCCCTGCTCGCCGACCTGCTCATCCACCGCAACGACATCCAGACGCGCCTCGCCGCCATCACCGAGCGCGCACCCGCTGTGTCCGCGGACTACGAGAAACGCCTCCGCACCCGCATCGAGCAGATGCTCACCGAGAACGGGCTCACCATCCAGCCCGTCGACCTCGTCCGCGAAGTCGGCATCGCCGCCGAACGAGGCGACATCTCCGAAGAGATCATGCGCCTCGGGCGCCACGTCGAACAGTTCACCGACCTCCTGTCGCGCGACGAGCCCCGCCCCGTCGGGCGAACGCTCGACTTCCTCGCCCAGGAAATGCTCCGCGAAGCCAACACGATCGGCTCCAAGTGCAACGACTCCACGATCTCCCGCCAGATCGTCGAGATCAAGGGCGCGATCGACCGCATCAAGGAGCAGGTGCAGAACGTCGAGTGAGCGACCACCCGCCCCAGCACAGCGCCCGCCCGCCGTCTGCTGAGTTGGCGCAAACCGTGTCCCCCGGAGAGCTCGCCTCCGTCCTCTCCCATCTCGACCTGGGCGAAGTCCTCCTCGTCTCACCCGTCGCGCTGGGGCGACCCGACTCCCCCAAATCGCTCCTCCGCACCGCCCGCGGCCTGTTCCTCGTGCGCCGCCTCGTCTCCAGCCCCGACCTCTTCGAACGCATCGCCGTCAGCATGAGCGTCAGCCAGCGCCTCCGCGACGCCGGCCTCCGCGTGCCGCGCATCATCGAACCCCCGCCGGCCGCCGGGCGCCCACCGGCGCCCCTCATCCCCGTCGGCCAGCACTGGTTCGAGGTCCGCGAGTTCATCCCCGCCCGCGCCTGTGACCCGACCCCCGCCGACAGCGCACGCCTCGGCGAAGCCGTCGCCCGCGTGCACGCCGCCCTCGCCGGCTTCATGCCCCATCATCCCGTAGCCTCGTGGAAGCTCCAGAGCGCCGATTCGCTCCGCGCCCGCCTTAACCCCTCCCCCACCCTCGAGCGCCCCGTCGCCGCCAACTTCGACCGCATCGCCGACCTCGCCACCCTCGCCGCCCGATCCCTCGGCGAGTTCACCGACCTCGATACCAACGACCAGCTCATCCACGGCGACGTCCACCCCGGAAACGTGGTGTTCATGGGTGGAGGGAGTGGGGCCGTTGAGGAACCCGTCATCCTCGACGTCGAATCCGCCCAGTTCGGCCCCACCATCGCCGACGTCTCCTCCGCGGCCCTGCATGTGTGGTTGAGGGCCACCCCCCCACCCCCGACCGATAATCACCCCGGATTCATCCCCACTTCACCCCCCCGTTCTCCGGGGTTTGATGCCACCGCGGCACTGTTCTCGGGGTACCATTCTCATCGCGAGCGGGCGTTCTCTGTGCCGCTCGCGAGGGCAGTGCCGTGGCTGATGATCCACGCGGCGGCATGTGAGATCGCCGACGCCTCGGTTCAGAAGCACAGCGTGCCCACGGTCCAGCGACTCGTCGCCCTCGTGCGCCGCGTGCTGGACGACATCCTCGACCGGGCCACGGCGATTACAACGCTTGCCCGGGGCGGGGAAGCGGCTCGCTGATCGGCTCACGGGGCGGAGGTGATCGATGGAACCGACAACCCAGATTAAGAACCAAGGACGGCAACCGATGTTCCCGCGCGCCGCGATCGTTGGTCTCGCCGCCGTACTCCTCAGCGCCGGCGCCGCCGACGCCCAGCAGCGGGCCATCCCGCAGCCGCGCGTCATCGATCTGCAGCGCGAGCGTGCCCTCGAGCAGCAGCGCCTGATCCGCCAGCAGCTCCTCGAGGTCGCCGCCGAGGAAGAAGCCGCGCTCGTGCCCAACACCGGCCGCTCGCTCGACGATCTCATCACCGCCCTCGACGCCCCCGCGCTGGACGTGCGCCAGACCGCCCACGCCGAGCTCTCGCAGCGCCCCGACTTCTCCCTCGCCCAGCTCGAAGAAGCACTCTCGCGTCCGGGCCTCACCCCCGAGCAGCATCTCCGCCTGGGCGCCGCCGCCCGCGACAAGTTCGCCGACAGCCCCCGCGGCGCCATGGGCATCAGCTGGAATCAGGAAGTCCTCAACCGCGCCTCCATCATCGGCACCATCCCCGGCTTCGACGCGTTCGGCAAGCTCGAGCCCGGGGACATCTTCGTCTCCGCCGGGGGCCAGCCCATCCGCGGCACCACCGCTCAGCGTCAGCTCCGGTGGCAGATCATCTCCCGCGACCCGGGTGAGATTCTCACCGTCGTCGTGCGCCGCGGCAAGGAACTGCGCACCTTCGACCTCACCCTGGGCAACTTCGAGCAGCTCAACGAAGGCCGCGCCGTGCTCTCGGGCCTCGACCTCGCCTCCGCCTACCGCCTGCGCGAGCAGCGCCTCGGGCGCATCGCCACCGGCGACTCCCTCGGGCTCGCCGCCGACGACTGGGTCGTCGCCCGCGTCGAAGGCGACGAGCGCATGCGCAACCAGAACATCCGCCGGCGCAGCCCCAACGGCCAGCCCGTGCTCGTCGCGGGCGGCGCCCCCCGCCAAGGCCTCGACGACGACCGCGAAGAGAGCCGCCTGATCGGCGCCCGCGGCAAGATCGCCGTCGTCCGCGCCAACCCCGCGCGCATCGTGCTCAACGACCCGATGAGCCGCCCGGTCACGACGCGTCAGATGACCATCCAGGAAGAGATCGCGGCCGTCGAAGACCGCATCACCAAGCTCCGCAAGATGGTCGAAAACCCGATCGACGAATCGGTCCGCCCCGGCGTCGGCGTCATCGAAGGCCAGAACGCGGACCAGATCCGCCTGAGCGCAGAGAAGCGCCTCACCGCCGCCGAGCGCGTGCTCGAAGCCCTCAAGGCCGAGGCCGCCGAAACCGGCGAACTCGTCGAGCACACCGACAGCAAGTGATTACTGAGTAGCGAGGGTGCCACTACCGTCCGCTTTGGGACGGTAGTGCTGTCTTCTTCTCTTGACCGACGCCCTTATCCCTCAAGCACCATCCGGCACTTCGCCGGATTCGCCCCGTGCTCATCGAACAGCATCAGCTCGTTCAGCCCCGAGCCGTGGTGCAGCCACGACCGCGGGACCGGATACATCGTCTGCGGCGGCACCGCCTCGCCGTCGCCGGTCGAGACGAAGTAGCGCCCCAGGTGCTTGCCGTTGATGAGGATCTGGCCCTTGGTGAGCCCGGCCAGCTCGAGCACCGTCGCCGAGCCGTGCCCGTCGCCCACGAAGGTGCACCGCCACCAGGTCGGCACGCCCTTGGCGTGCGCCTTGGCGGCCCCGTTGCCCTTCGCCCCCGCCTTGCTGAACGCGTCGGGCGTGGGCGGCTCCCACTTGGCGAACGCCCACTGGGCGTCCTCCGACACGTTCTCGTGCGCGTCGAACACCTTCACCGCGGCGCTCAGCCGGTCGGCGTGCGGATCGAGATCGCCCACGGTCGTGACTTCGAGCGTGGCCGTCCCGCGCCCGAGCTTCTCCGCGTCGATGAGCATCGGCTCCAGCCCGCACGCCTCGAAGAACTCGATCGGCTCGTTGTTCAAGAGCACCACGCCGCGGCACCCGGGCGACTCGATCGCGATCGCCAGCGGCGTCTTCTTGCGGTGCGGGATCGACCAGTGCAGCCGGCGCCCGTCCGTCGCGTCCCCGCGGTGAACCTCCCACAGGGGCGCCCGGAACGCGAGCAGGTCCACCGACGGCGCATCGATGATCTTCGGCTTGCCGAGCTTCACCGTGTCCGCGGCCCACAGGTGCGACGCGAGGCCGACGGGACGCTTGAGCCCCGTGCCGTCGCTGAAGCGCCCGAAGTTCTCCGCGAGCACCACCACCTGGTGCTCACCCTTCTTGAACCCCACGCCCAACGACATGTGCGCACCGGGCCCGACGCCCAGCACGCCCTGCGATGCGCCGTCGGCGAGCACGTGGAGCCGGTGCCCGCTGCCGGGCGCGATGAGCGTCTCCTTGCCCGCGCTCGAGCGCTTGAGCGTCAGCCGGTACCAGCCATAGCCGTACGGCGCCCCGAGCGCGTCGAGCGTGCCGGGGCCCGCGATCGACGCGTACCGCGGGCTCGACCCGTCGGAATACGCCGTCGCCGGCGCGCTGGTCCACGCGTTGAGCGTCAGCGTGCGCTCGTGGCCCTTGGCGGCCGCGTGCGGGCGCTTCGGCGCCGCCGCGCCGCCGAACCGGATCGCGCTGACATCACCGGTGCTCGAGATCCGCGTCCCGGTCTTGTGGTCGTGGTGCTGGATCGGCTGGCCCGTCACCGTGAGCCCCGCCACCCCGAAGAACACCGCGTCGTCGGTCACGAACACCGAATCGACCATCGTGTCCGGGCACACCGCCACGAGGATCCCCTCGTGGTCCACGCACTGCGGCTCCTCGTTCGCCGGCACGTCGACCTCGAGGCGCGAGCCGTTGATCGACAGCACCGCGCGAGTCCCCGCCGGCCCGTAGCACACGAACACCCGCCCCACCACCGCCAGCGCGCACAGGTTGCAGTAGTCCAGCGTCGTGCGCCCCGTCAGCCGCGCGTCGAACAGGCACCACCGCACGCTCTGCGCGCCCACGGCCACGTCCAGCGACGTCCCGTCCTGCAGCAGCAGCCCGACCGTCCCCGGAGCATCAGTCCCCTCGTGCCGGTGCTCGCCCGTGAAGATGAACACCACGCTCCCCTGCGAGCCCGCGGCGTGCACGATCGACGCCGCCGCGTCGCTCACGACCTCGGCCGGCCGGCGCACGATCGCCTGGCGGCTCGGCTCCAGGTTCGCCAGCACCCGCCCGAACCGGCTCGCGAACGTGCACAGGCGCCGGATCGCGGAATACAACGGCGTCTTCTGCCCCAGTTCGTTGATCGGGGCCCCGCCGTCGGCCGACGTGGTCGCGAATGCGTCGGGCTGAGTGCTCAGCCGCCCGGCCGAGAACCCGAAGTTCGTCCCGCCGTTGAACGGATCGATGTTGAACTGCGACCCGGCCGCCAGCGTCTCCGCCAGCCGGCGCAGGGCCACGCCGGGTGTGATCTGCCCGCTCGACTCGCGTCCCCACAGATCGTCGTGCCCCAGGCGGAGCCGCGACACATATCGAGGATGGTTCGGACGCACCGCGCCGAGCTGGCGCAGGTTCGAGAGCAGCCCCTCGGCGCCCGTCCACGTGTCGATCTCCCCCTCGATCCCCTGCCACAGGTCGTTCGCGTTGATGATGGGGACCGTGAGCCCCGCCTCGCGGAGATAGCGGTTGAGCTCGCCGAGGTACCCGTGGGCAAGGTCGTCGTGCCCGCACGTCCACCCCGCCTCGCTCTGCACGAGGAGGATCGGTCCGGCCTTGCCCGGGGCCGTCACCTGCAGATCGCGGACCTGGCCCACGATCGCCGTGATGAACCGAGAGCACGTCTCGAGGAACCCGGAGTTCGCCGTGCGCGGCTGCACGGCCGGCGGCTGCACGACCCACGAGGGAATCCCGCCCAGGTCGAGCCCGGCGCCGACGTACGGCCCCATCCGGATTACGCAATACATCCCGTGCTTGCCGATAAGCTCGACGAAGTGCCGGATGTCGTTGTCACCCGTGAAGTCGAACTGCCCCGCACGCGGCTCGTGGCGAGACCACGCGACCGGCGTCTCAACCGTGTTCAGCCCGGCGTGCTTGGCCGCGAGGATCCGCGCCTCCCACGACTCGCGCGAGACGCGGAAGTACGGGATCGTCCCGCTGACGATCCAGACGCGGCGCCCCTCGATCATGAAGCTCTGGCTGTCGTACGTGACGGATGACATGGCCCGGCGGCTCCTAGGGGTGAGGGTGGCGGTCCCGCTCCTTAGGTCGTGAGGCACCGAATCAATCGATTCGCCTGCCAAACGACGCGATCCGCTCCCCTCCTCGGCCACCACCAACCCGCCCCAACACAGCCGCCTCCGGCGCGACACCGAGGGGCGGTGAAGGGTAGGGAGGCCTTGATCGACTCGCAACATTTCGGGGCTCGGGTGGGTACATTCAGGGCCAAAACCGGCCGGAGAACGCCATTTGCTGCCCAACTCTTCTCATCGTGTACGGATTAAAATCGGCATTCTTCTCTCCGTGCTCGGCACAGCCCTATCGTTTGGCTGCCAGAACGAGGGGTTGTCGTCCATCGATCGGCGTGTCGACGAACTCGTCCATGTCCGGTCCTCGCTCTTGGGGAAGGACGCTTTGCCCCCTGATTATCGGGGGGTCAACGAGGCGAACGAGGCGTCCAGCCGGTCCCTCACCGGGAAAACACCCGGCACCGTCAACCCCGACCTCGACGAGCTGGAATTCACTCCCCGCCCCCCCGCGGAGACCGACGAGGTCCGGGCCCTCGAGGAGCGGCTGCGGGCGTACCAGACGCTGTCGACGGTGGCTACCGGCGCTCGCCTCATGGGCCTCGCCGACGTCCTCAAGGAGGCCCAGCGCAGCAGCCGCGAGTACATCACCCTGGAAGAGGACTACGTCCTCGCCGCCATCAGCTTGCTCGTCGAGCGTCACCTCTGGAGCCCGCGCCTCTTCAACGACACGAGCCTCGTGTTCAACTCCGGGCAGACCGACGGCGACACCGAAACCGCGATGAACGTCATCAACGAGCTCCGCGCGACGCAGCGACTGCCCTACGGCGGCGAGGCCTCGGCCCGCTGGATCACCAGCGCCACCGAGAACCTCCGCAGCGCCGCCACCGGCCAGTATCGCCAGAGCTCGTCGCTCGCTTTCGACGCCAGCATCCCGCTGCTCCGCGGCGCCGGCCTCATCGCCCAGGAAGGCCTGATCCAGTCCGAGCGCAACCTCGTGTACGCCGCCCGCACCTTCGAGGAACAGCGCCGCTTCTTCTTCGTCGGCATCTCCCGCGACTTTTTCGCCCTGCAGCAGCAGGCCCTCGCGATGGAGAACACGATGTTCCAGCTCGACAGCGTGACCGACCAGCTCAACCGCCAGGTCGCGTTGTTCCAGTCCGGGCGCCAGCCCGAGTTCGAGGTGAACCGCGCCGAGTTCGAGCTCCTGCAGGCCAAGCAGGACCTCGCCAACCAGCGCGAGAGGTACGTGCTCGCTCTTGACCGCTTCAAGGTCCGCCTCGGCCTCCCCGTCGGCGACCAGATCGAGATCGCCAAGCGCGACGACCAGGCCGACATCCCAATGCCCGAAGTGACCCTCGAAGCCGCCGTCGGCCTCGCCCTGGACTACCGGCTCGACCTTCAGAACCGGACCGACCAGCTCGACGACCGGCGTCGCGGCGTCAAGAACGCCCGCAACCAGCTCCTCCCCAACCTCAACCTCGCGGGCAACGTCGCCTTCCCCACCGACGCGGACGCGCGCGAGGGCGGCGCGGTCTATGAGCCCGACGACACCCGATACGGCGCGAGCGTGACTTTCGGCCTGCCCCTGGACCGCGAGATCGAGCGCCTCAACCTCCGCAGGTCCCAGATCAGCCTCGAGCAGGCCGTCCGCGACTTCGACAGATTCCGCGACCAGCTCATGCTTGACGTCCGCGGGCGCGTCCGCGACATCGAGCGGGCCCGGTTCAGCCTGGTGCTCGCCGAGCGCCAGGTCGAGATCACCGAACGCCGTCGCCTCGAGCAGGACATTAAGAAGGATCAGGTCACGCCCCGCGAGCGCCTCGACACCGAGACCGCCCTCCGGAACGCCAAGAACACCCGCGACCAGGCCGCCACCGACCTGCGCAATTCCATTCTCGACTACCTGCTCGCGACCGGCCAGATGCGCGTGGACAAGGACGGTATCTTCCGGCGCCTCCCCGGGATGAACCCGGTGGCGGGCGGCACACCCTCGCCGTAGCACCACAGAGTTGGGTGCCCCGGGGTCGGCCGCTCTGGGCAGACCCGGCGTTGTGCTCAGCTTGCGAACAGTCGTTCAGGCTCGGACAGCTCCGCGCAGGATCGCGTCGAGCCCCGGCAGCGGCTTAAGCTCGATCATCGACGCCGGCAGCGGCGGCAGTCTCGCGAACACCGAATAGAGCTGGTGAGCCCTCGGCCGCCCGCGGATCGTCATGATCTCGTATCGCCCGGGTTGCGGGCGCATGCACAGCCGCTCGGCCAGACGCAGGCTCGCGAAGTTCGCCGGGTCGATCAGCCCATCGACGCGCTGCAGCGAGCACCCTTGCGGCAGATCGTCGAACGCCATGTCGAGCAGGGCGGCCGCCGCCTCGTGCACCAGCCCCTGGCGCCGCGCCCCGGGCATGATCCACCAGTTCACCGTGCCGCGACCCTCGAACCCACGCGTCATGTTGTTGAGGTTGATGGCCCCGAGGATCCGTCCCGGGTCGCCCTTGGGCGTGATGGCAAGTCGCAGCGCCCGGCCCGAGGTCCTCGCGGCGACCGACATCGCCAGCTGGCGCTCGAACAGCAGCTCGTCGCTCTCGCCCTCGCGGTGCAGCGGGCAGACCTCCGCCAGGTCCTCCCGCGACGCGTCAACCGCCGCGATGAACGACCGTTTGTCTTCCGGCGTGATCGGGCGCAGCATCAGCCGCGCCGTTATCAGGACGCCGTGCTCGCTGACGCGAGGCACAACGATCGTCACGGCGGGAACCGCCGTCACCCGCACAGGTGCGCCAGGTTGCGCAAGCCAGAGAGCCATCGTCCGGGTACGTCGGGCCGACCGGCGCCGAGGTTGAGGCCAAGGCGACTTGATGCAGTCGTCCGGCGCAATTTCGGGTGATCCCCATCACTCTTGCGAGTCTTCACTCAACCCATTGCGGGGATAAGCCCGGGCCCGCGCTTGGCGAGCACCGGCTTGGTGTACGCCAGCTCGAACCCCATGCGGCGAACATTGCGCTCCGTATGGGCCCCCGGCTTGGACCCGATGGTCGCCACCCGGGCCCCGCGCTGGGCCGCGAGTCGGAGCCGGTACGCGAGCATCGCCTGCTGAATACCTCGGCGGCGGAACGGCTCGGCGACGCTCAGCCCGAAGAGCGAGGCGATCTCGCCGGCGATCTCCATCCCGCCCGCGCCGACCACGGTGCGCCCCGCCTCGCCCGGCAGGCGCGCGACAATGGCCACTGTCCGCGGGTGGCGGGCCGCCCGCTCGGCGGAGGCGATCACGGCGTCGGGCGCTTCCACGCCGGGCGGGATGAACCCCGCCATCGCCGTGAGCACGTACTCGCGGATCGCCACCGCGTCCGAAGGGTCGATCTGCTCGATGACCAGCCCCGGCGGCGCCGCGTGCAGCGGCGTGAACGCCTCGCCCGCGTCGAGGGGGCGAACGAGCACGTTCTCGAGTATGCGCAGCGTGAACCCCGCCGCCTCGAGCTCGGCCATGAACGACGGGTCGGCGAACGGGCACATTTCCACCCGAGGCTCGATGCCCCGGCAGGCGTAGTGGTCGACGAGGGAGGCGACCTCGTCGGCCGACACGGGCGCATCCATCCCCGCCCCCACCACGACGTTCATCCACGACCCCGGCGCCGCGCGCGACATCACGCCCCCGGCGAACGGCGTCCATTCGTCCGCGATCTCCCGGACGGCCCGGGTCTGGCGCCCCTCCTCAAGGCGGGCCACGCTGACGGTGTCGATGATGCCCATGATCCGACGGTACGGCGCTGGTGGGGCGCTGGGTCACGGTGCACGACGATCTCGCCCGCGAACACCGTTAAGCGTGTGCAGCCCAGGGAAGCCATCCTGAAAGTGCATCGCGCCGACCCACGGCCCGTCGCCACCCGTGCAACCAGGAAAGAAATTGCCACTGCTCGCCTTGACGATCGACCCGTCCACAAACGCCGCTGGAAGCGGGGCCGACCGGCGACCGTCATGATCGACCTGTAGCCACCACGAGCCGTAGTCAAGCAGCAGAGCCTTTTCCGAAGGGAGCGAGACATCTGAGTGGCGTGTAGCTCCCCACAGGGTCGCCGAAGGCCTCGCTTCGCCGGTCCAATACTCGGGCCGGGCGATAAATGAGCACCCGTAGTAATAGGCAACGCCATTGCCGCCCACGGGACTTTCAAATATTGCTGCAGAGCCGCCAGCATAATATCCGTCCGCCATATACCCGGTCCAACTCACGTGCTGCCCAAAGTAGGGCTCGGCGAGCACGATTCCCGACGACCCTGTAAGAGCACCGGGATCTCGCGGAGGAGTAATCAGGAGCGGCCAACAGTCAGCGTAGTCGCCGGAGTATGCACTGAACACCGCGTGATGCTGGCGCAGGTTACTCAGCGTTGCCGCCTCGCGACCGGATCGTCGTACCTCCGAAAGCGATGCGACAAGGATGCCGGTGAGCAGCATAACGACGACGATTGAGACGAGTGTTTCAACGAGCGTGAACGCACGGCGGATGTAGTTCATGCCGATCTTCTCGCATAGTGAAACGCAAATACCGTCATACAGAGGAGTGTTGAGTTGACGGCGAGGTGCATCCACGACGATCGCATCAGCTCGGCGTGTCGCATCAAGATGCCAAAGCAATTGCAATTTGGTCGTTGCGCGAATGCGAGATGAGCAATATACAACAGAGTGAAGGTGGTCAGGATACCAAACACGACCATCAGCATGCGCCGCTGTTCAACGAGACGTAACAGCCAGACCGCGAGTACCAGAAATTCCACAAGCGGAACAACAACTGTCACGACCGGCACGGACCAGGCGGGCAAAAGTGACCACGAATGAAGCGATCGTTGAAACGCTCCAATTTCGCTCAATTTGAGCAATCCGGATAGCCCGATCGTACATAGGACAACCCATGCGGCAATGCTCGCAACTGTTTGAACACTCGTCGTGATGCCCTCGCGATCTTTCAGCGCTGGCCTCCTTGACATTGCGCTCCGTAGGGGTACGTGGACATGCATTCAATCTCTTCCTCTGAGCCAATAACACACTCACCGTAATCCGTGCCGCAGGTGACTTTGATGTGAGTGCACGTGCCCTCGGAGTCAATCCACACCCCGACTTTGCCAGTGCCTTGCGTCGCCTTTGCAACGTAACTCACAAGGTAGGGGCCACCAACCTGATTTCGGTGCGCGCATCCCCACGCGCCAGCGGGGCTGCCGCAAAAGAATGAAGAATTGCAACAGTAGTCCGGCGATGCTGCAATCCAGCAATTGGCCCAAGCAAGACCGGAGGTAAACACTGAGACGAAAGCAACCGTAACGGTTGTGCGACGACATTTCATAACATGCTCCTATGGTAAGGATGATCTCGAAACGACGACTCTTTTCACAGCCAGAATACCGCCAACCGCCGCCACAGCTCCAACCGCAATCACCCACCCAACCCAGCGAGGTATTGTTGCACTTGAGTCGTTCGACGGCATCGCTGCACTTTGGCTCGCCAAGGGACTATCGGCCGCGACGACATCAAATGAAGGTCCATTCCCGATGACGGCGTAACCCGCCCGCAAGTCGTTGACCTGCTGGCCCGGCGACGGGTCGGGGGTTTGAAAGAGCGCATCCGCCTCCTCGGCGGTCAAGTCCCGCACGTTCCGCAGGAGCAACGTGCGTTGAACCTTACCGCTTGGCCCGAAAATCGTGACACGAGAATATGGCCCGAATTGGTCACGCGGCGGTACCGCCCGTTCGTACTCTTCGCGAGTACCAACCGCGTCCGGATTCCAGTGCTGAACGATCGTCTTCGACTCGACGAACCCACTGTTCTCGCTGGCATCCCAACGGCCCTTGAACTGAGCGCAGAATCGCTCTACTCCTTCCCCTGCCTGCGGCATGCATGCGTTGAGTGACCACCCATCGGCATTGATCAGCGGCTCTTCGGGTACAACATTCCCCGTTGCGCCTAAAGACAACCCACCGTGGAACAACCGCCCAAGTTGAGGCCAGAAAGCGCGACTACTGAGCGCTGCGTAAGTCCGTGACTCACATCGTGACTCCGGGGATCGCGA
>CAZMCC010000104.1:0-12169 GCA_964564695.1 uncultured Phycisphaeraceae bacterium
CGCTTCTCTTGTCTCTTACCCGCTGCCGCCGCCGCCACCGCCGCCGCCGCCGCCTTCGCGGGGACGGGCTTCGTTGACGGTGAGGTCGCGGCCGTCAATGTTCTTGCCATTGAGGGCAGCGATCGCGGCCTTGGCGTGCTCGGGGTTGGAGAACTCAACGAAGCCGAAGCCGCGGGGGCGGCCGGTTTCGCGGTCCATAACGAGGGAGGCGGAGGAGACTTCGCCGTGAGCGGAAAACAACTCGCGCAGCTGAGACTCGGACGTGTTGAACGACAGATTACCGACGTAAAGCTTCATGACGCTAGATCCAAACTCGCCCGAATATCCTGAAAAGGCCGGTGCTCTCTCTCGGGCAGAAGGGTCCCGGACGAACGTGAAATGCACCGGTCAACAAGGCCGAGTCAGATCGCGATCCGGGAACTCTACGGGCCCACCGGGCCGGAGTCCTGTGCTTTCCCCAAAAAATCACTTCCGGGGAAAGGCCCACGGGCCCCCGCATGGCTGAATCAGACGACCCACGAGGCGACTTCGTCCGCGCAGCCCCAGGCCAACGTCACGCCGCTGCGCCCGTGGCCGTAGTTGTGGATGATGCGGCGGCCGCCCCCCCCACCTCCCCCACCTCCGCCACCCGCCACTTCCTCGATTTCGATGCGTGGGTCTTCGGTGATGCCGCGCGGGCCGCGGCCGGGGCGGAGGCCGACGTAGCGGGCGATGACTTCCCCGCGGGCGAGGTCGCGCCATTTGTCCCAGCCGTCGATCCGCAGCAGCTCGCGGCAGCGGTCGACGATGTCGCGCTCGACGTCGGCCTTGAGGGCTTCATCCCAGTCCCCCTCGCGGAAGGTGCTGCCCAGCACGAGGCGGTCGTCGTAACAGAAGACGTAGGTCGCGTTCGAGTTGCCCGGGCGGCGGGCGTCGTCCTGGACGCTGCGGGTCAGGCCGACCGTGTTGGGTACGTGCAGCACCTGGCCGGCGAGTGGGCGGACGAGGGGGTCGGCGGCGAGGGCGGCGGCCGTTACGCCGGTGCAGTTCACGACGGTGCGGTGGGCGCCCTCGGCCAGGAGGTCCGTTGGCGATTTCACGGTGCGGGTGACGAAGCGGCCGCCGAGCGCGGCGATGCGGCGCTCGAGCCAGGGGAGGAGGCGGGCCGTGAGGATGTGAGGGCGCTGGGTGTCGTACGCGTAGGTGAACCCCGGGGGGGTTGGCGTGAGCGGGCGTTCGGGGAGGACGTCGGTGAACGGGCCGTTGGAGTCGTGGGGGCCGTAGCAGTATTCGCGGAGGATGCCCATCCGCACGCCGGTTTCGTCGGGGCGCTGGGCCAGGCGCAGGTACTCGTCGAGGGACGCGCGGCACCAGCGGGCCAGGCGGCCGGGTTCGGCGCCCGGGTAGGGCGTGAACATCGCGGGCGCGGCGACCGACGAGAGGCCCCTGCCGGCGGAGTCCTCCCCCACCCGTCGCTCGCTGTAGACCACCACGGGGGTGGCCCCTCCACCGCGTTCGAGGATGCGCACGGCCGTGCACAGGCCGACCACGCCGGCGCCGATCACGCCCACGCTGGAAGTCGAAGATGATGATGAAGGCGTCTGGGCCACCCGAGCGGAGTCTAGCGAAGATCACCGCTCGGGCGGCACGCTCTCGCCGGGGGGCCGGACTTTGCGGAGGTCGCGTTTGAGGCGCCCAGCGGCCCGCATGGAGAGGGAGGTGGTGTGCCAGCTATCGAGCAGGGCGAGGGCGCCCATGACGAGGGCGAGGGACATGGCGCTGGTCCAGGCGATGACGAAGGCCCGGGGGCGGGCGGTCCAACTGACGCCCGTGAGGCCGTAGGCCATGAAGCCGGTGAGCAGGACGATGACGACCGCGTTGATGGTGCGGAACCAGCGGCGCTTGGGGGTGATGTCGGTGCGCTGCTGGAGGCCCCAGGCGTACCACAAGGCCCAGGCGACGACGATGGCCGCCAAGGGGAGGACGGCCCACGCGGGGGCGATCACGCTTGCGGGGACCGGTTGCACGCCGTGATGGTACGGGTGTGTCGGGGATTTCAGGGGGGTGTCGGGGGTGTCGCGGACGAGGCCGGGCCGATCAGGCCAGGGACTCGAGGGCCTGGACGAGGCGGGTCATCGGGAGGCCGACGATGGTGGACTCGTCGCCCTCGTGGGTGATGGGCCAGCCGGCCGTGCGGCGTTCGGCGATGTTGTAGGCCCCGGCCTTGCCGGCCCAGGCGTTGGAGGCGATGTACTGCTCGAGGGCGTCGTCGCTGACTTCGCCGACGCGGACCTTGGCCTCGTCGGCGATGAGGCGGCGGTCGCCGGTGTGGGGGTCGAGGAGGCAAACGCCGCTGATGACCGAGTGCTCGCCGCGACGGAGGCGGCGGAGGATCTCGCGGGCGGAGTCGGGGGTCGTGGGGGCGGGCAGGACGACGCCGTCCTTGACGACGATCGTGTCGGCCCCGAGGACCACGTGATGCCGGTCAGCGCTGGCGCTGATTTCGCGTTGGGCGTCGGAGCCGCGGGCAGCACTGGCGGCTTTGAGGTGGGCCAGAGCCATGGCCCACTGGGCGGGCTCGACGCGGCCGGGCTCGAGGTGCGTGTCGTCGATGCCGCTCTCGACGACGCGGAAGTCGATGTGATGTTCGGCGAGGAGCTCGCGGCGTCGCGGCGAGCGGCTGGCGAGGAGAACCAGGACCGCGCGACGGCGGTCCGCCTGCTTGGGGGAAGCCTTCAGGCCGCCCCGACCCCCGCCACCCAATTCGCCTCCCTGCGACAGCATTCGTCCGCTCCTCGCTTCATAAACGCCGGCGGCCAAGCGGAGGTTCTGATCCGGGTTGGTGTTGGAGGGGGAAATCGCGTCGCCCCCCACCTCCACTTGAACCGGTCCCAGCCCGGCTGGTCCCACCAGCCCAGTCGTATTTGCCGTGATCGCCACCATGCGTCGGCTCTCCCCTCGCGGAACACTCACCGGGGTTGCGGGGCCACGTGGCCCTCGGCAATCGCAAACCCTGATCTCCACCGTCGTTATCGACCATCCATGGCGTGCGGGGTCAAGAGTGACCGCCGCAACGCGAATGTCGTTCACAACCGATTCGTCCGCGCCCATACCGTTGGGAAATCACGCGGCCCGATTGCGGGGCGCGGAGACGGCGGGCTGTTGTTGTACCGCCGCGTCGCGCGACCGCTGCAGTGTGTTGGACTCCTGCCGCGTACTGAAGTTCCGGCGAAACCCCCACGACGAAGACAAGCTGCGAACCCCTTATGCACGCCCACCTAGTTCAGTTCGATATCGCCTGGGAATCGCCGCGGGAGAACTTTGCGCACGTGCGGCGGGTGCTGGGGCTCGATACCGCCCAGGATGGGGTGGGCGCGGGGGCGGGTGAACGGATGAAAGTCCGGCCCGGCGACCTTGTGTGCCTGCCGGAGATGTTCGACACGGGGTTCTCCCTGAACCCCGAGCGCACGCATGATGAGGCGGGCGCGACACTTGCGTTCCTGCGCGAGATCGCCCGCGAGCTGAAGTGCACGGTGCATGGATCGCGGACGCTGCGGGCGCCTGATGGACGGGGCCGCAACATGGCGACCGTGATCGGGGCCGATGGCGGTGTGCGGGCCGACTACGCGAAGATTCACCCGTTCCTGGGCACGGAGTCGGAGCGGTTCGAGGGCGGCGCGGACCTTGCGACGTACCCCTGGAACTCCGGGAGGGGCGATGTCCGGGCGGGCGATGCCGCGTCGATCCGCGTCGGCGTGGCGATCTGCTACGACCTGCGATTCCCCGAACTCTTCCGGGCGCTCGCGCTGGGGCGCACCGGGGCGGCGCTGCACCGAGCGTTCCGCGCCTTGGGTGACAGCGGACCACCGGGCACGCCCAGCGATCCGCACGCCGGCGGGGCGGAGATGTTTGTGATCGGGGCCAACTGGCCGTTGGCGCGGGCGCACCACTGGCGGGCGCTGCTGATCGCGCGGGCGATCGAGAACCAGGCGTATGTGCTGGGGATCAATCGGGTGGGGCGCGATCCGAACCTGGCGTACAACGGCGGGTCGATCGCCGTGGGGCCGAAGGGGGATGTGCTGGGGGAGCTTGATGACCGCGAGGGGGTGCTGAGCGTGGAGATCGATCCGGCGCTTGTGCGGCAGTGGCGCGGGAGCTTTCCGGCGCTGCGCGATGCGCGGATGGTTTAGCGGACTGATCCGAGCCTCCCGCGCGAGCGGGAGGTGTTGGAGTCGGGTAATCGCAAGGCCTCCCGCTCGCGCGGGAGGCTCGGATCCGGAGGGTGCATGACGCGGCGCACTGCGGGAACGCTCGTGATCGTGTTTGTGCTGGGGGCTGTCGCCAACGTGCTCGTTACGGCGTGGTGCGTCTACAACGCGTCGACGCACAACGAGCACGAATACTCCGGCGCATGGAGCGACGGGGTCGCGACGTACCACGTGGCGCTCATGACGGGTTACGGGAAGCGCATCGCGTACTGGCACCTGCCCGTCGCGAGCGAGCCCGAACAGCTCGAGCCCGGGCGAATCCGACCGCCGCGCTGGGCTTCGACTGGCGACTCGGGCGTGCTCGCGCGGCTGACGTCGGACCCGCCGAAGATGGAGGCAGGCGGATACCTTCGAAAGAGCACGCGGTTTGAGGTGGCGTTCGGCTGGCCGTGCCTCTCGTTCCGTGGCGGGTTCTTTGTGTTCGCGTCGCAACAGCCCATGACGCAGCACGACTTCGGCCCTGAACTGCCCAACGTCTTCAAACAGGAAGTGAACTACCAGACGGCCGAGCCGCGGACGATGCCCCTGATGCCGATGCTCCCGGGTCTGGCAGCGAACACCGCGGTGTACGCGGGCGCCTGGTGGCTTGTGGTGTTTGCGCCGGGGACGATCCGACGACATCGCCGTCGGCGGCGCGGCGCGTGCGTGCGTTGCGGTTACGACCGGCGCGGCATCGGTGCGGACGCCGCGTGCCCTGAGTGCGGAGCGGCCGCTTCCGGCCAACCGGCCGCAACACCTCCCGCTTGCGCGGGAGGCTCGGATCAGGAGGCGGCATGAGGCGGGGCACCGTACAGAGGCTCGTGATCGCGGCGGCGCTGGGGACGGTGACCAACGTGATGGTCACGGTGCTGTGTGTGTACCGGGCGCCGGCCGGAAGCGAGACGGTTCACTGGCTCTGGGACCGCGGCGACGGGTACTTCGGCATCTGGACCCGCGGCGGACCCGGCAAAGCGATCTATCGCTGGTACGCTCACGGGCGCACCGATCCGAGGACGCTCGGTGTACCGCATGTGACGACACGGGCGATCTCGAGCCCGCCGCGGGGGTCGACGCTGAGGAGCGCGTATTGGACGAGCGCGATCGCCGAGAAGGCGGCGAGCGGCGGGGGGAGCCGGATCGATGTGGCGTATGGCTGGCCGTGCCTGTCGTTCCGCGGCGGGTATACCGAGACCTTCGGCGGGCCGGCGACGGCGGGCATCGTTCACGATGTCGAACCGCACCTGGACGAGATGGTGATCGACGTGGTTCGGAACGGCAAGGCGGTGCAGATTACCGACCCGCGTCCGACGCCATTGATTCCGGTGTGGCCGGGCGTGGTCGTCAACAGCGTTCTCTTCGGCGCGGCGTGGTACGGCCTGCTGCTGATTCCGGCATCGCTGCGGCGAGGGCGTCGGCGCCGCCGGGGCGCGTGCGTCGAATGCGGCTACGACCGTCGCGGGATTGCACCTGAAGCCGCGTGTCCGGAGTGCGGGACGAGCGCATGAGCGCGGCGCGCCCCACCTATCGCCTTCCGATCCCTCCGAGGGTGCCGACGCTGGCCCAGCTTCGGCGGCGGCGCCGGGCATTCGCGGCGGTCGGCGTCGTGCTGCTCGGCGTTCTCACGAACATCGGCGTGACCGGCTACTGCGTCTACTCGGGGTACGCGTCGGAATCCAAGGGCGTCAGTGGGCGCGTGATGCGCGATGGGCAGGCGTTCATCACCGAGCTGAACTCGAGCCTGTGCAAGTCGATCTGCGTGTGGGTGAAGGACGCGGGGTCGTCGTACTCGACGAGCTCGACGATCATCGACGGGCTGGAGCCGCCGCCCTGGGCCCGGCTCAGCGATGCGACCGCGAAGACGCTGCTCGAGGACCCGTATTGCCAGCGGAGCCACTGGGCGATCGCGTATGGGTGGCCGATGCGGGCGTTCCAAGGGGGCGCGACGCGGATACCCGGGGCGCCGCGCCTCGTCAACCCGGAGTACTGGCCGGAGCTGGCGCAGAAGCGCACGATCAGCGAAGGGCGGCGGACCAGGAGCGTGCCGCCCGAGCCGCGGTCGACGCCGCTGGAACCGCTGTGGCCGGGAGTGCTGGTGAACTCGGCGTTCTATGCGGCGGGGTGGGGCGTGTTCTTGTGGTGGAGCGGGAGGAGGGAGAGAAGAGGGCGGTAGTCGGGCACGGGTCCAGCGCGCGGCGACGCCGACGGCTGCGGAGGATTGGAGAAGGAGGTAGGAGTCGAGCCCTCACCCCTGCCCTCTCCCTCGGTCAAAGCCCCGAGGGAGAGGGGGGAGAACTGGCCGAGCGCGGCCGGTTCTGGTTCAATAGCCACACGCATGCCCCGTCGCACCGCGAGAACGATCGTGATCGCTCTGATCCTCGGGGGCGTCACGAATGTGCTCGTCACGGCGTGGTGCGTGTACGCGGTGTCGACGCGCATGCGCACGGTGTACTTCGGCCGGTGGACCAGCGGCGGGCGCGAGTATGACATCAGCCTGTGTGGCGTGCCGGGAAAGGCGATGGCGTACTGGCACGCCCCGGACGGGCGGGCCGGCGAATCCGGCGTGACACCGGTTCGGCCCGGCATGCGCCCGCCTCGCTGGACGACGACGGGGGACGAGGCGATCGCGCGCCGGCTTGCGGAGCACCCGCCCTCGATGGGGGGCAACAACGCGGACACCTCTCTGCGCTGCGATGTCGCGTACGGCTGGCCGTGGCTGGCGTTCCGCGGCGGCATCACCGATCTCGCCGGATCGGGGCGCGAGCACGACTTTGGGCCCGAGCTTGGGCTGGTCGCGACCGAGGAGGGGCCCGGGATGGTGATGGTCGAGCCGCGGACGATGCCGCGGGTGCCGATCGTGCCGGGGGTGGTCGTCAACACGGGGCTGTACGGTGGGGCGTGGGGGATTGTGCTGTGGGGGCCGGGGGCGATGCGTCGTTGGCGGCGGCGGCGGCGCGGGGCGTGCACGGCGTGTGGGTATGACCGGAGGGGGATTGGGGCGGGCGCTTTGTGCCCGGAGTGCGGAATGGGGGCTTCATGAGACGTCGCTCGCTGCGGATCCTCGCGCTCGCGGCGCTGCTCGGGGCGGTGACGAACATCCTCGTCACCGCCGTGTGCGTGTACGGCGCCGGCATCGGGTCGCGTCATGTGGCCGGGATCTGGAACCGCGGCGACCGGAGCTTTCTGACGGTCCACTTCACCGGACCCGGCAAGGCGATCTTCGACTGGCGGGTCGACTTCGCTTCCGACGTGTACGACACCCCGATCGATCGCCCGCCGTCGTGGTCCACGATCCACTCGGCGTATTGGACCGCGAAGGTGATCGACGCGCCGACGCGGGGGTGGAGTCACACGGATGTCGCGTATGGCTGGCCGTGGTTGTCGTTCCGGGGTGGGATACTGACGACGGGCATGGTGCGGAGCGGCGGGGTCGTGGACTTCGGGCCGCGGCTGCCGGAGCTGGTGTACAGGACGACACTCGGCGGGAGCGTGATTACGCATCGGGAACCGCGGGTGGTGCCGTTGCGGCCGATTTTGCCGGGGTTGGTTCTCAACTCGGCGGTCTATGGCGCTGCGTGGTGGGTGTTGCTGCTGATCCCGGGGGCGGTGAGGCGACAGCGGCGCCGGCGGCGCGGGGCGTGCGTCGAGTGCGGGTATGACCGGCGGGGGATTGGGGCGGATGTGATGTGCCCCGAGTGCGGAGCCTCGGCAAGCGGGGGACGCCGGACCTGAGTCCGCGAAGGTCCGGGTGCGGGAAGTGGCGGCGACGTGCAAGCGCAATCGACCCGGACCTTCGAAGACTCAGGTCCGGCGTCCCAATCGCGCGAGCTGGGGTTCACCCTCCGCTTGCGCGGGAGGGCTCGTTCAAGGCGGCGACGAGGCGATCATGCCGACGAGCGGTCGATGACCTTGTAGGTTTCGCGCTCGCCGCGGCCGCGGAGGGGGTAGTCCTTGCGCAAGGGGTGAGCGGGGTAGCTCTCCCACAGCAGGATGCGGCGGAGGTCGGGGTGGTTGCGGAAGCGGATGCCGTACATGTCGAAGACCTCGCGCTCGGTCCACTCGGCGCCGGGCCACAGATCGGTCGCGGAGTCGAGGTAGAGGGCGGGGTCGTCGAGGGTGCCGTCGGTGGGGAGGCTGGGGTTGAGGAAGACCTTGACGAAGAAGCGGTCGTCGCGCTTGTGGCTCTGGAGGTTGTAGACGACGGCGAAGCGGCCGGGCATCGGGGCGGGGTAGTTCATGTAGTCGATGCCGATGACGTCGGAGAGGAAGTTGAAGTCGGCGTCGGGGGAGGTCTTGAGGTAGGCGAGGACCTCGTGGAGGTCGGCGGGCTCGACGATGAGCGTCGACAGGCCGCGGAACTCGCTGGCGCGGAACTTCTTGCCCGGGAAGGCGGCCTTGACGGCCTTGAAGACCGGGTGATCGAGATTGGGGGCGGGGGTGGTGCACGGCATCGGCCAGAGCATAGGAGCTGAGGTGGTACGCGGAGGGGATCGAACGCGGAGGACGCGGAGAGCGCGGAGGAACGCGGAGATAGAGGCATGGATTGGATCAATGCATCAAACACGTTTCCGCCTCCGCGTTCCTCCGCGTCCTCCGCGTTCTCCGCGTTCGATCCCTTCCGCGTACGCTCTGGTCGTGATCCCGTTCACCGCTCCACCTGTGTGGCCTGAGATCCGAGCCGGGCGATTCGCCGCCTCGATCGTGCCGAACTCGACGGAGATCCTCGATTCGCCGGACTCGGAGAGGCTGCTGGCGAAGTGCCCGGTGGCGCTGCTGGGGATGCCGGATGACACGGGCGTAGAGATGAACCATGGACGGGTGGGGGCTCGAGAGGGGCCGCACGCGCTGCGGATCGCGCTGGCGAAGTACGGCGTCTCCGGGCCGATGGACCACGCGGGGCCGACGCCGGCGTACCCGCGCGTGTTCGACGCGGGGGACGTGGTGGCGGGGCAGGACATTCACGAGACGCACGACCGCGTCTCGGCGGCGGCCCAGGCGATAGCCGATCGCGGGATGCTCCCGATCGGGATCGGGGGCGGGCACGACCTGACGTTCGCGTTCGTGCGCGGGGTCGCGCGGAGCGAGGCGTATCGCGGGTCGACGCTCGGAGGGGTGTACTTCGATGCGCACCTGGACGTGCGGGCGGAGCCGGGGTCGGGGATGCCGTTCCGGGCGCTGGTGGAGCAGGCGCGGGTGCACGAACTGCGGTGCGTGGGGATCAATCCGCTCGTGAACTCGCGCGAGCACTTCGAGTGGTTTACGAGTCACAACGGGACGGCGGACGGGGATCCGTTCACCCCCCCACCCCATCGCGCGTGGCCGGTGAGCGGACCGCAGTTTGTCAGCTTTGACATGGATGTGCTCGACGCGGCGTTTGCGCCGGGGGTGAGCGCGCTGAATCCGGCGGGGATGACGCCGGGAGTGGCCGCGGCGTGGTGCTTCGCGGCCGGGGCGAACCGCGACGTGGCGTGCTTCGACATCATGGAGCTGTGCCCGGCGCACGACAAGCAGGGGCGGACGGCGCGGGTGGCGGCGCACCTGCTGCTGAGCTTCCTGCGCGGGTTCACGCAGCGGACGGAGGTGCGGACGTGACCCTGCTCATCCGCAACGCACGGGTGCTGACACTTGCCGGGGCGCGCCCGCGGCGTGGGGCGGCGATGCGGGAACTCGGCGCGATCGACCGCTGCGACGTGCTCGTCGAGGGCGACAAGATCGCGAGCGTGGGCCCGGGGATCGCAGCGCCGCCCGGCGCCGAAGTGATCGACGCCGCGGGGCGCGTGCTCATGCCGGGGTTCGTCGACTGCCACACGCACATGTGCTGGACGGGGTCGCGGGTCGACGAGTGGGAGAAGAAGCTCGCGGGGGCGACGTATCTCGAGATCCTCAAGGCGGGCGGCGGGATCATGTCGACGGTGCGCAGCGTGCGGGCGGCGTCGGAAGAGGACCTGATCGCGTCGATGCTGCGCCGCATCGCGTCGGCGCGGAACCAGGGGACAACGACGATCGAGATCAAGTCGGGGTACGGGCTCACGGGCGAAGCCGAGCTCAAGATGCTTGGGGCGATCGCGAGCGCAGCGGCGAAGGCGGGGGTGGGGGTCACGGTTGTCCCGACCGCGCTGCTCGGGCACGCGATCGATCCGGACGTTCCGCGTGAGGAGTTCATCCGCGCGACGATCGACGAGACGCTGCCGGCGGTGCGGGCCCGGTTCGGCCCGATCGCGGTGGACGCGTTCTGCGAGACCGGCGCGTGGACGGTCGAAGAGTGCGTGCGCCTGTTCGAGGCCGCCAAGGCCGCCGCTCACCCCCACCACCCGATCCGCGTGCACGCCGATCAGTTCACGTCGATGGGGATGGTCGGCAAGGCGATCGGGCTCGGCGCCACGAGCATCGACCACCTCGAGGCGACGTCGATCGAGGACGCGGCGCTGCTGGGGAAGTCGAACACCTTCGGCGTCGTGCTGCCCGTCTGCGGCCTGCATGTCGACGACCGGTTCGCGGTGGGCCGGCGGCTGGTCGACGCCGGGGTCGCCCTGTGCGTCGCGTCGAACTGCAACCCCGGGTCGGCGCCGACAACGAGCCTGGCGCTGGCCGCGGCGCTCGCGGTGCGCAAGTGCGGCCTGACTCCGGCCGAGGTGATCACGGCGATCACCGCAAACCCGGCCGCCCTTCTCGGCTTGGACGACCGCGGCTCCATCGAGACGGGCAAACGAGCGGACCTGGTCCTGCTCCGTCACACCGACGAACGGGCCTTGGTTTATGAGATCGAGAGCGATCACGCGGACCTGGTTGTCGCGGGGGGCGCGGTCGTGAAGGGGATGCCGGGGAGCTGAATCGGGCTCCCACCAACCCGGACCTTCGCGGACTCAGGTCCGGCGTCCCATGCGCCGTGAAGGCCGCGACCCCGCCGGGCCGATGAAGCCCCGCGGCCGCCTCACCTTTACGGCCCGATAACCATCGCCCCGGCCCCTGCACCCGTACCATCGGGACTCGGCCCAGACCCTGCCCCGATTCGGGCCCGCCGCATGAAGAGGAGACGCTCGGCTTGAGCACGCACATCCTGGGCATCTCGGCCTTCTACCACGACTCCGCGGCGTGTCTCGTCAGTGACGGGACGATCGTGGCCGCGGCTCAGGAGGAGCGCTTCACGCGCAAGAAGCACGACCACCGGTTCCCGGTGAACGCCGTCGCGTATTGCCTTAAGGAGGCGGGGATCGGCCCGGCGGACCTCACGTACGTGGGGTTCTACGACCGGCCCGCGACGAAATTCGAGCGGCTGGTCGAGACGTGCTGCGCCTTCGCACCCGCGACCTTCGACAACTTCATGAAGAGCGTGCCGGGGTGGCTGCGGAGCAAGCTGCACCTCAAGGCCGAGATGGACCGGGCCCTGAACGGCTATCGCGGGCGGTACCTCTTCTGCGACCACCACGAGTCGCACGCGGCGAGCGCGTTCTTCCCCTCGCCGTTCGAGGACGCGGCCATCCTGACGATCGACGGCGTGGGCGAGTGGTCGACCACGACCATCGGGCACGGGCGCGGCAACAAGATCGAACTCACGCACGAGATCCGCTTCCCGCACTCGGTGGGGCTGCTGTACTCAGCGTTCACGTACTACACCGGGTTCAAGGTGAACTCCGGGGAGTACAAGGTCATGGGGCTCGCCCCCTACGGCGAGCCGCGGTTTGCCAAGCTCATCACGGATCACCTGATCCGCATCAAGGACGACGGGTCGTTCTGGATGGACATGAGCTATTTCAATTACTGCCGCGGCATGACCATGACGACGGACAAGTTCCACAAGCTCTTCGGGGCGCCGCCGCGCGAGCGCGAGAGCCGCGTGTCGCAGCGCGAGATGGACCTGGCGGCGTCAGTGCAGGTCGTGTGCGAAGAGGTCATGATCAAGTGCGCCCGCCACGCGGCCAAGCTCACCAAGAGCAAGAACCTGGTCA
>CAZMCC010000105.1:0-12168 GCA_964564695.1 uncultured Phycisphaeraceae bacterium
CAAAGGTCGGCCGCACCGGCACGCTCGCCCCCCTGGCCGCGGGCCTGCTCAGCCTCCTCGTCGGCAAAACCACGAAGATGTGCGACGCCCTCATGGCCGACGAGAAGGACTACACCGCCGAGATCGACCTCTCGGTCCTTTCCCCCACCGACGACCTCGAGGCCGCGACCACCCCCGTCCCCGTCGAGCGCATCCCCACCCGCGACGAGATCAACGCCGTCGCCCTCACCTTCATCGGCGCCATCGAGCAGACCCCGCCCGCCCACTCCGCCATCAAGATCGGCGGCAAGCCCGCGTACAAGCTCGCCCGCAAGGGCAAGGACCCCGGCCTCAAGCCGCGCCCCGTGTTCATCCGCTCGCTCGAAGTCCTCTCCTATGAGTGGCCGCTCGTCCGCCTCCAGATCACCTGCGGCAAGGGCACGTACATCCGCTCCCTCGCCCGCGACTTCGGCAAGGCCCTGGGCATCGGCGGGTGCCTCACCGCACTCCGTCGCACACGAATCGGCGACTTCCACGTCGACAACGCCTGGAAGCTCGACGACGTCCCCGACCCGCTCGGGCAGGATTCGCTCATCGTCGTCACGCCGCGCACCAACCCCGCCGATCCCGCACCGTGACACCGATGGGTGCCGCCGCGCGCCCGCCTCCGGCTATCATCGCGCTCACCGGGCACCCGTGAGCCCGCGTCGAAGGAGCGCCGCGTCATGACGACTTCCCCCGGCCAGCACCCCCGCCTCTACGACGGCGAAGGCGACCTTCTCATCCGCGCCGATTCCCTCTCCGACAAGGTCACGCTCCTCCCCACCGGCCCCACCGGCGGCGCTCCCGGCGTCGGCGCCATCGAACGCTTGCGCGTCATGTGGGGCCAGGACATGCTCCGAGACGTTCTCGACGGGCGCTACCGCGCCGTCATCTGCGGCGTCAACGACACCGACAACTCCCACGGCATCATCTCCCAGCTCGTCGGCCTCATCCAGACCAGCCAGTGGACCAGCCGTGCCGTCACCAGCTTCGCCAAGATGTTCCAGGAGTCCGTCAGCGTCCACGCCGCCAGCGACCGCGAGCCCTACGTCCTCAAGTACGACCTCGACAGCGTCCTCATCCTCGCTCTCCTCCGCCCGCGCGGACGCGATCACTTCACCCTCGACGACCTGGGCCGCGGCTTCGCCACCGTCGTCAAAATGCTCCGCGACCGGCGCGAACGCCTCCCCGTCGCGAGCGTCAGCTTCCTCAACGCCCGCGCCAACCGCCTCAAGGGCCACGACGCCCAGGAGCCCAGCTTCGAGACCGTCCTGCGCACCATGTACCACGCCGGCTTCCGAGGCGACGTCTACGCCGCCCCCGGCATGTGGAACCTTGGCAACGTCGGGGTCTTCCCGAGCTACCCGTTCCCCGAGAGTGTCGAGGTCATGCGCCAGGGCGGGCACTGAGCCGCTGATCGGGTGCCCCGTCGGAGCTCTGTCCGCCGGGTCTACTCCGCCGGCACGCACCGCCCGCTCGCCCACTCGCGCAGATCCGCGATCTGCTCCGCCCGCGTCACGCTCAAGGGTGGTGATCCCGCCAGCGCCCGGGCGATGTCCTCGCTCGTCATCTCCCGCTTCGCGCCGAACGCCGCGTGCAGCGCCCCCTGGATCCCCTGCTCGATCTCCGCCCCCGTATACCCCGCGCTCGTGGCCACCAGCGCCTCCACGTCGAACTTCGCCGGATCGCGTTTCTTCTTCGTCAGGTGAATCTTGAGGATCTCCCGCCGCGCCTCCGCGCTGGGCAGGTCCACGAAGAAGATCTCGTCGAACCGCCCCTTGCGCATCAGCTCCGGCGGCAGCGAATCAATGTCGTTCGCCGTCGCCGCCAGGAACACCGGCGCCTTGTGCTCCTGCATCCACGTCAGCAGCATCCCGAACATCCGCTTGCTGAGCCCGCTGTCGCTCCCCCCGCCCGACTGGCTCGTCCCCGCGAACGCCTTCTCGATCTCGTCGATCCACAGCACGATCGGCGCCATCACCTCCGCCTGCCGCAGCGCATCCCGCAGGTTCCGCTCGCTCTCCCCGATGAACTTGTCGTACAGCGCCCCCAGGTCCATCCGCAGCAGCGGGCAGCTCCACGCCGTCGCGATCGCCTTCGCGCACATGCTCTTGCCCGCCCCCTGCACGCCCAGGATCAGCACCCCACGGCTCGGCTCGATCCCGAACTTCACCGCCTCGTCGTCCCCGCACCCCGCCCGCGCCCGAAGCCAGCCCTTGAGCTTCTTCATCCCGCCGATCGCGTCGAGATCCACCGGCGCCTTGACATACTCGAGCAGCCCGCCCTGGCTGATCATCTGTCGCTTCTTCGCCAGGATGCTGTTGAGGTCATAGATGTTGAACGTGTTGTCCTCGCACACCACGTCGCTGATCACCCGTCGCGCCTGCCTCCGGCTCAACCCCTTGAGGTTCCGCACCACCGTCGCCAGCTCGCGCCGCGAGATGCTGATCGTGATCGGCTTCACCTTGTTCCGCGCCTGTACCGTCGCGCGCACGATCTTCTCGAGCTCCTCCTCCCCCGGCAGGCTCAGCTCGAACGCCGTCGCGCTCCCCCCCACGATCGCCGGCGCCTGATCGCTGTGATCGATCGTCACCAGCGTGCCCCCCAGCGATGCGCACGCCTGCTCCAGCTCCCGCAGCGCCCGCACCGCCACGTGGTCGTTCGCCAGCGCCCCCGCCACGTCCACCACGCAGTTGATGTTCCCCGCGTTGTTCAGCGCCATCCACGTCATCGCCGCCGCGGCGTTCTGCGTGTCCTTGATCTCCTCGCCCCCCGTGATCAGCCCGTCCTGCACGCCCCGCACCGCCGTCCACACCCGCAGGGGCAGCCCCCGCCCCATCGCCGCCGCGCGGACCAGCTCCAGCGCCTCCCCTTCTTCATGGGTGACCACCCGGATGAACCCGTGGGCGGCCGCAATCAGCGCATCAAAGCGTTCCTGGTCCGTCATGGGCTCCCCGGGCAACCCCACCCCAACGAACAGGGTACAAGCCCCGATCCCCAGGAAGTGGCAGAGTGGCAGAGTGGCAAAGTGGCGAAGTGAAAGCTGGGGCCGTCCCCGCGACAACCACTTCCGCCACTCCGCCACTTCCCCCTTTGTCCCTCCGCCGTTCCCGGTGTACCTTTCACTTCCCTCACACAACTATTCCCCGGATGGAGAGTTCGCCCATGACCCGCACACGCGTCACCGTCGCCGCCGCCATCGCCCTGCTCACCCTCGGCGCAGCGGCCACAGCGTCCGATACGTTCAACTTCACCGTGAACCCCGGCGCCAAGTTCAACACCACCGTCGACGCCACCGCCGAACTCTCCGGAACGCTCCGCGGCAACTGGGACGCCGCCTCCAACCCCGCCGGCACCAAGACGCGCAGCGGCAGCGACTTCCTCTTCGGCAACTGCTCCAACCCCATCAACGACAGCTTCCCCTTCACCGCCACCGGCGAAGTCCCGCCCACCTCCGCCTCCACCAGCCCCGTCGGCGCCTTCACCCTCGCCCTCGACACTGAAGCCCTCCAGGCCTCGCTCACCGGCCTCTCCCTCGACCTGCTCAACGGCACGGCCCCCACCTTCCCCGTCGACGCCTCCATCGTTAACGAGAGCACCTTCCGCACCTGCACCCCCCGCGCCCTGTGGGTCGCCGCCACCATCCCCATCGACCTCGGCGACGCCACCCTCGACGCGCTCACCGTCGTGCAGACCGCCACTCCCGCCACCGGCATCCTCGTGCCCGACGGCCCCAACCAGTACACCTTCGCCGCCGCCGTCGAGGTCACCGTCACCGCGTCCCTGACCTTCAACGGCCAGTCGCTCACCTCCGACCCCACCACCGCCACCCTCCCCGTCGCCTTCACCGTCACCATCTCGGGCGCCACCGCCACCGCGGCCATCGACGTCGACGCCACCGTCGAGCAGTCCACCACCAAGCCCATTCCGGGCCCCACCGATCTCGCCCTCGACATCCCCACCATCATCCCCCCGGGCTCCACCGCCCACTTCCTCATCGGCACCACACTCGAGTCCTCCACCATCAACTTCGTCCTCAACGGCGCCGCCTCCGCCAACGGCGCCAAGGCCTTCAGCCGCGCTGACTGGGACCAGAACGGCATCGTCAACTCCACCGACGTCGGCGAGTTCATCAACGACTGGTTCGCCGACCAGGTCAACGGCACCTTCGTCGCCGATTTCGACGGCAACGGCATCGTGAACTCCACCGACGTCGGTGAGTTCATCAACGTCTGGTTCGAAGAAGTCTGATCCCCTGTCCCCTGTCCCCTGTCCCCTGACGCCGGACCTGAGGCTCTGCGAAGGCCCGGCATCGCCCTTCCCGCGTCCCCCCGCCGTCCGCAACCGATCTAGACTTGTTTGCCCACCCCGATCCATTCCGTGCAGCCCAGAGGAGCTCTCCAGTGACCACCGCGACCCGTTCACTCTCGCTCTGCCTCGCCGTGTACTCCTCGCTCACCGGCCTCTCGCTGGCGGCTCCCAGCGCCCCTCCGAACGGCTCCGACCAGCCGCTGCCGCGAAACCTCACCCCCGCCGAGGCCGAACTGATCCGGCGCAACCCCATCCAGGTCGATGAACGCGGCGCCACCCCGCCCCCTATGGGCGCCGTCTCCTGCGTCCCCGAGTACGCCCCCATGGACGCCATCGTCCTCACCTTCCAGGGCTCCGCCTCCTGGCAGGCCATCCTCCGCTCCATGGCCCAGCGCATCACCACCACCGGCAACGCCAACGTCTACGCCGTTGTCTCCAGCGCCGCCCAGCAGGCCTCCATCAACACCTACCTCCTCCAGGGCGGCGTTGACGTCGGGCGCGTCGCCTACGTCATCACCCCCACCAACTCCATCTGGGTCCGCGACTACGGCCCCCGCTACATCTACGAAGGCGGCGTCCGCGCCATCGTCGACCACACCTACAACCGCCCACGCCCCCAGGACGACCTTGTCCCCTTCGCCATCGGCGCCGCCAAGGGCCAGAACGTCTACGAGATCCCCCTCATCCACGGCGGCGGAAACTTCCACCTCTCCGGCGCCGTCGGTCCCGGCGGCATCCCCGACGCCTACTCCACCGAGCTCATCGTCTTCGAGAATCCCAGCGTCCCGCCCGCCGAGATTCAGAACCGCTGGCGCAACTTCCAGAATCTCGACGTCACCATCACCGCCGCGTTCCCTCAGACGCTCGACGCCACCCGGCACATCGACATGTGGATGCAGATCTGCGATGACCGCAAGGTCGTCATCTCCGATTGGCCCAATAACCCCGGCTCAATCCAGGACCAGATCTGCGACACCCAGGCCGCCGCGATGGAGGCCGCCGGTTACACCGTTTTCCGCGTCCCCGCCCGCAGCGTCAACGGCGTCCACTACACCTACACAAACGTCGTCATTTGCAACAACATCGTCCTCGTCCCCTCCTACACCAACGCAAGCGTGGTCGCGCACAACGCCCAGGCCCTCGCCACCTGGACCGCCGCGATGCCCAACCACACCATCTACCAGATCAACTGCGAGGCCATCGTCAGCGCCGCAGGCGTCATGCACTGCATCGTCATGCACGTCCCCGCCTATCTCGGCGGAGGCACGTCCCCCATCGCCTACCTCAAGTCGCTCCGGGGCGGCGAAGTCCTCACCCCCGCCACCACCGCGAACGTCCAGTGGATCGCCGACGACGACATCAGGGCCATCAACGACACCGACGTCGAAGTCTCCTACGACGCCGGCAACACCTGGACCCTCATCGCCGCCGACAAGCCCGCCAACGGCTCGTTCGCCTGGTCCGTCCCCGACCGCGCCTCCAAGCGCGTCAAGTTCCGCGTCACCGTCAAGGACGAGCAGACCAACTCCGGCTCCGACGCCTCCGAGGCCATGCTCGAGATCGCCGGCTCCTGCTACGCCGACTTCAACGGCGACGGCATCGTCAACTCCGCCGACGTCGGCGAGATGATCAACGCCTGGTTCGAGGACCAGGTCGACGCGGGTACCCGGGCCGACTGGGATAACTCGGGGGCTTCCACCTCCGTTGACGTCGGCGAGTACATCAACGACTGGTTCGCATCCCCCGAATCGTGCGGCACATGAAGCCCTTTCCCCTCGTGCCACGCCCGCGCAACTCGCGTTAGCAGTCCACCGAATTCTCGGTCACACCGAGTTCGGAGGGCTTTCGTTCCCCCGCCTGAGGATAACATGGTCCGATGCTTGAGGGGTTTGATGCCGCGCCAAGGCCGCGCGGAGCAAATAGCGGGGTCATTCTGTTCGGCCGGCGAGGTTCGACATGACCGCCGCTCATCCGCTCCCGGGTGTACCCGGGAAAGCAGCCGACGCCGCCAGTACGCGCGTCGATTGGGATTTGATCGAAGCGATCGCGCATGACAGCGGCCAGATGGTCAGCGTTATCGACCGGCAGGGTCGCATCGCGTACCTGACCAGCCGCCTGCTTCTGGGGGATTCCACCGTCGAACGCCCGCTCCTCAGCGAGGTCTTCGACGCCGATTTCTCCGCCGAGAGGCTCGAAGTCATCCAGCAGGTCCTCGACACCCGTCGAGCCATCTCCGTCATCGGCATGATCGCCGGACGTTGGATCCTCTCCACTTATCGCGCGCTCCCCCCCGATGACGCGGCCACCCCGCCCCTGCCCGGGTCCCTCCAGGCCGCCGTCCGCGGCGCCGTCGACGGCGCCGTCCTGGGCGTCTGCCGACCGATCATCACCGACCGCTGCCGCGTCGAGTCCGGCATCCCCGCCGATGCCCGCCCCGTGCGCTTCCACGATCTGGGGGACCTCGCCAAGCTCAACCAGCGCGAGCTCCAGGTGCTCCACCTGATCGGGTTGGGCCTCTCGAGCGCCGAGATCGCCCGAGCCGTCCACCGCAGCGTCAAGGCCGTCGAGTGGTACCGCGGCTGGATCGCCGAAAAGCTCGGCCTCCACGACAAGGCCGACGCCGTCCGCTTCGCCGCCGGCCGCGGCCTGCCCAGCATCACCGTCGAACGCTGGCTCGAAGTCATCGCCCGCCAACCCGGCGGCCCCGCCTTCGAAGTCCACATCGAACCCGAGATGGGTAAGAACTAAGAGGACGCTCCGAAGATCCCCCTCTGCATCGCGGAGGGGGAAATGCATGCTCGGCGTCCAGCCGAGCATGCGAGGGGCAGGCGTTCGACATCGCCAAAACAGACGTTCCCCCCAACGACACTCTTCAGGCCGAAGGCCTGCTTCATAGTGTCAGGGGTGGAGCCGGCTCTGCGGCGACACCCCCGGAAAGCCGGCCCCAATCTCTCTCTTCTTCTTTGTCTCGCACGCTGAAGGCGTGCTCGTGCCGTCGCTACTCGCGTCCAGCGGAGACTCACCCCGCGCCAATCCCCAGCCGCCCCCGCGCCCCCTCCTCATCCATCCCCGCCAGCAGCACCCGCTTCCGCGCATTCCCGTGCCCGCTGAGCACCTCCACATCCCCGCGCCCCAGCCCGCACACCTTCGCCAGCAGCTCCACCAATTCCCGGTTCGCCCGCCCTTCCTCCGGCGGCGCCGCCAGCCGCACCTTCAGCTCCTCCCCCAGCGCGCCCACGATCTCGGACCTCGACGCCCCCGGCACCGCCTTCACATTCACCACCACCCCCGTCCGCGGCGTCGTTGTCGCCTGAACTATCGGCATCCGCCACTGTACCGCCGCCTGACCTCTTCACCCGCGGCCATCAGCCTCGCGCGTGGGATCCGGGGGGTGGTCCCATCCGCCATCGGATGTACATTCTCCCCATGCTTCCAAGGGCGCTACGTGAAAGGATTGCGTTGGGTGTCGCCGCCGCCGCGTTGAGCTTCGCCGCCGCCCCCGCCAGCGCCCAGCTCCGCCCCGACCACGTCCTCGTCCTCTACGACTCGCGCGTCTCCGACAGCCGCCTCGTCGCCGAGTACTACGCCGGGTCCACCAAGGTTCCCGGCGGCGTCGGCGGCCGCCCCGGCACGCGCCCCGGCGTGCGCGTCCTCGATCTCAGCACACTCCCCGGCGCCGGCTTCGCCGCTCCCACGCCCACCATCACCTACACCCAGTTCGACACCCAGCTCCGCAACCCGCTCCGCACATACCTCACCGACAACGCCCTCATCCACGACGTCCGCGTCCTCGTGCTCACCAAGGGCCTGCCCCACCGCCTCGACGACACGGACAACCCCGGCGTCGGCGACCTGCCCGGCGCCATGGGCACCGAGTTCATCGGGCGCGACGCCACCTGCGCCTCGGTCGACTCCGAGCTCTCGCTCCTCTGGCAGGACCTCGACGCCGGCGAGGCCGGCGCCCCCGCCGACTCCGAAGCCGACGGCTGCATCGTCAACCCCTACGCCTACTTCACGCGCATCGGCCTCCCCGCCGGCACCGCGCGGGCCGTCCCCATCACCGGCCACCCCACGACCCACATCCTCGTGAACAAGCCCTTCCGCGCCGTCTTCATGGGCTCGAGCGAAGGCCAGCTCCTCATCGCCGCCCCCACGCCCGTCGACCAGCGCTACCTCGCCGGCGACATGGTCCTCGTCACCCGCCTCGACGCCCCGTTCCTCGACGACGTCTACGCCATGCTCAACCGCTCCGTCGGCGCCGGCGTTGCCGGCCGCATCATCGTCGACGCCGCCACCGCCGCCGCCGTGCTCGACGAATCCAACTCCAACGGCATCGCCGACGCCGCCCCCAACTCCGAGCTCGACAACGCCGCCGCCTTCGGCGCCGGCGACGCCTTCACCCGCAGCGGCGACGATTACGAGCTCTCCCGCGACCGCTTCCTCGCCGAGGGCGCCGTCCGCCCGTCCCGCCTCTTCTACAACCGCTTCGCCGGACCCGATCAGTTCCTCATCGGCCCCTTGGGCGGCATCAGCGAAGGCGGCGGCATCACCGTCTCCGACCCCCTCATCCTCCTCAGCACCGAGGGCCAGAACCACGCCGGCGGCGAGCCCGGCTGCTGCTCCGGCTCCCTCTACCCCTACAGCTTCAACTACGCACCCGGCTGCGTCTACAACACCATCGAGTCCTTCAACGGCCGCGCCTTCAACGGCCTGGGCAACAACGGCCAGGGCCAGCTCTCCGACTTCATCCGCGCCGGCGGCACCTTCGGCCTCGGCAATGTCTGGGAGCCCTTCAGCTTCTCCGTCGCCGACACCACCCCCCTCGTCAACAACTTCCTCCAGGGCAACCTCACCTGGGTCGAGGCCGCCTGGAACTCCATGCCCGTCGTCAGCTGGATGCAGATCGTCGTCGGCGACCCCCTCGCCCGCGTCCAGCGCTCCCGCGACGACCTCGACAACAACGGCTCCGTCGACGTCGACGACCTCTTCCGCTGGTACGAGTCCCCCTCCGACGTGAACGCCGACGGCTCCGTCAACGACGCCGACGCCCGCGTCCTCGAAACCTCCATCCGAGGCGTCGAGAGCTCCGTGATGTTCACCCACCAGCGCTGACCGATTACATCGACGAATCGACATAGCACGTGTACTCGAACGTCGCCACCGGCACGGTGGAGGTTGTGACCAGGTTGGCGCAGTTGATGACGTTTGACTGCAGCGGCTCGACGAACCAGATGCCGTCGGGCATGGTTCCGCCCCACTGGCTGCCCGGCGGCGGCGACCATGTAAGCGTGAGCTGACGGGCCGAGGTGGAGACGGCCGCCGTGAAATGGTCGCTCAAATCCAACCAATTCTGCGGCGCACACCCACCGAGATTGGGGCAATACGAGACGATGACCGGAAAAGCACTGCCGGAGACCGTGATCGGGCCGTAGAAGCGGAGTTTGATGCGATTGAGGGACGGATAGGCGCCGCCGTTGGGCGGGTCGCAGTCATTGGTGTGCAACTGAAAGGGGGTGCGCCCGATGGCTCCGCCACCCAACTGCGACGAAGTCTGCGCATATGTCGGAATGCCAGTGAGCGAAGTGCCATCGACCGTTGCGGGAACGGTCCAGGTCGAACCCTGATTCAGCCCGTTGATGATGACCTGCCCTTTGACCGGGCCGGAAGTAAAGGTGTGGCCCGAAGAGTTCAAGCTGCCGCCGATGCGCAGCAGGCTTCCCACGGCGACGTCGCCCGTGACGTTGATGCTCCCGGCAAAGTAGCTTTGGACAAGCACGTTCCCGGAAAGGTCTCCGCCGATGTTGAGAGCCGTGTTCGCGGTCCCGGTACCGACTTGATCAACATGCCCAGCAACGAGCGTGCCCGTGAAGTTCCCGATGGCGCGCATCCGCTGCATCGACGGCGTGCCCGCGGTCAAATCGACGCCGATGTCCGCGTAGAGATTGTTCCCCTGCACGATCTTCACGCCGTTCTTGCCATAGATCGTTACAGGTCGACCCGCCGAACCGATATCGTTGTTGGCGTACACCTGATTAATGATGGAGCCGTAAGGGGCCAGCACGTCACCAAAGATCCCGCTATTCGACTGGACGGTGCTGATGCTTGAGTCGCCGACGCTTGCCTGCAGCGCAACCACCGATGCATTGATGTTGCCTTCGGCAAAGACCGAGCTGATCGAGTGAGCTGTCACGCTGCCACCCACTTGGCTTTCAAAGCCAACGACGCCGCCCGTGCCGTTTGGGCGCTTCACGACGGATACCGCGGCATACACATCGCCATCGGGTACGGCATCAGTTGTTGTGACGGAAAACTCCTCGACGCCCACCAGCTTTGTCGAGGAGCCCGTTGCCGTCGTTACCGAAACGATTGCAACCTTTCCAGCACCGTTGCTTTCAACGCGCACGTACCGAATGACATCGAGCGCCTGCGGGTCGCCGCCCACGGCCGGATAGGACTCAACTGCCAGCGTCACGCTTCCCGACGACGGCGACGGCGACGTGGTAATGACCACGTTGTACTTGCCGTTGTCATATGTCACCGTACGCACAGGAACTTCGAGCGATGTGCCATTGATGATGCGTACGCGCACGTCTGCAACGGTGACATTGGCGACTGCCATGAGTACAGCCAACACAGCCAGGCTTGTCTTATGCACGGCCTCTCCTTGTGAAGAAACTAACTGCACAGATGATGACAGTCGCCGGCCCCGGTGCGGGTACCAGCCCCGCCACCCTGAAGCCAGATGCCGGCGCCGGTGGACCAAATGCAAGCGGTGTATCCAGCCGGTCATGAAGCGAAAAAAGCGAGTCGCTGGTCCAGCTTCCGAAAAAGTATCTCGAACGCTCGTAGTCGAACGCGACGCTCTCGGTCCAATTCGAAACACCCCCGGACCCATCCAGCAAGCCCCACGGCGAGCGCACCCAAGGGTACTGATCAACGGGGAACCCGGGTGGACCGATGAGCCCTGCCGACGTTTCTCCTCCGTCCTCAGGAAGACCGGGGATGAGCGGCTCGTTCCCTGAATCGGGGTAAAGCCAATACCCCTCCATCCCTTCACCGTACCGGTCCGGGTCGTAAAACATCGCCTTCACATACTCGTCAACACTTGGAATCCAGAACCGCGCGCCAGGGGAGCGCGAAACTTGATCGTTCCGCGACCCATCGGGGTTCTCGGTGAAGGTCGATGTGTCATACGCCCCGGCCTCGAACGCCTCGGCCGTGCCGGCCTTGTCGTTGTGCAGCCAGTTGCAATACCGCGCCGCGAACCTCCACCCCATGTTCGTGGGCCATTGCTCGGCCCCAGACACGATCGAGTACGTGCCCCCCGGCGCCGAAGGCGGCTGCCCGGCCGGCGCCGTGTAGTCGATCCACTCTCCCGTCAATCCGAAGTCGCGCGGATCGTGTCCCTGCCCCGCCCAGTACGGCCCGTACGCGCTTACGAACTCAAGCCACTGGGCCGTCGTCAACTCGCTGCGTCCGATCCGATACTCGTATCCGACTGATCCGGACGGCAGAAACTCAAGCCCGGGCGCTTCTTCGAGCGTCGCATCCCGATTTCCAGGGGATCGAACGGTAACAAGGGGAATGCCGAATTCGTGCGTCAGATCCTGGCCGCGCACAGGCGCAACTAGCCCGACCCACACCGCCGTTCCCACCCACACACATCGCATGGGGTCCAGTCTACTCGAAGGCCGTGGAGCGTCAACGGTGAACTGGACAAGTGCGCATTTCTGCGCGCAAAAGCGAACATGCGCACGGAGTACACGCGGACGGACGACTCAAGGGACCTCTGAACAACCCGGCGCAACCCCCCGGGCTGTACGAGCGTATGTCTTC
>CAZMCC010000106.1:0-11969 GCA_964564695.1 uncultured Phycisphaeraceae bacterium
GTCTCGAGCGCCAAAGGCGGCGGGCGCTGCGAGGCCTGCGAAGGCCAGGGCCTCAAGAAGATCGAGATGCACTTCCTGCCCGACGTCTACGTCACCTGCGATGTCTGCGAAGGCCGTCGCTACAACCGCGAAACCCTCGAGGTCCACTACCGCGGCAAGTCCATCGCCGACGTCCTCGACCTCACCGTCGACAAGGCGTGCGAGTTCTTCGAGAATCATCCCGTGATCCTCCGCTACGTCACCTGTCTGAGAGACGTCGGCCTCGGCTACATCACGCTCGGGCAGCCTGCCCCGACGCTCTCCGGCGGCGAAGCCCAGCGCATCAAGCTCGCGACCGAGCTCGGCAAGGCCAGCAGCGCCGGCACGCCCGCGTTGGAGTCCGACGCCGACGACGAATCGGAATCCACCGAGAAGCCGACGAGAGAACGCGTCCGCCCCGGCGCCCACACGCTCTACATCCTCGACGAACCCACCACGGGCTTGCACTTCGAGGACGTCCGCAAGCTCGTCGGCGTCCTCAACCGCCTCGCCGACGCCGGCAACACCCTCGTCGTCATCGAGCACAACCTCGACGTCATCAAGTGCGCCGACTGGCTCATCGACCTCGGCCCCGAAGGCGGCGATCGTGGCGGCACCATCATCGCCACCGGCACCCCCGAGCACGTCGCCAAGTCCGCCAAGAGCTACACCGGTCATTACCTCAAGGGCATGCTCTGATCCGAGCCTCCCGCGCAAGCGGGAGGTCATGCGCATCCCCAAGTCCAACACCTCCCGCTCGCGCGGGAGGCTCGGATCAGCAGCCGCATCGTCGCTTTCCTAGGGTGCTTTCATGCAATGACGAGGTATGCTGTCACTACCTCATCCTCTCCGTTCGTCAGGAGCCGATCCATGACCCCCCGCACCCTCGCCATCGTCGCCCTCGCCGCCTCCACGCCCGCCCTCGCCCAGACCGGCCTCTACTTCATCAACGACTTCAACCCCACCCTCTATCGCCTCAGCACCGTCAACGGCGCCCCCACCATCGTCGGCGCCAGCGGCGTCATCCCCTCCACCGGCTTCAGCCTCGGCCTCACCGAGACCCCCAACACCTCCGAGCTCCTCGGCTCCATCCCCGACTTCGGCCTCAACACCATCCAGACCGACGGCAGCGGCGCCAGCTTCGCCTCTTCCGTCATCACCCAGGCCCTCGCCTACGACGCCGTCGGCGCCACGTACTACGGCGCCAGCAACGGCTCGTTCTTCTCCATCGACGTCGTCAACAGCACCACCACCTCGCTCCCCGCCGCGCCCGGCAACGCCGACATCGACGGCCTCGCCGCACGCAACGGCGTCGTCTACGGCCTCGTCGGTTTCTTCGGCCCCAACCCCGGCGACCTCTACGCCTACAACCCCACCACCACCATCTGGTCCTTCGTCGGCGACACCGGCATCAACTTCGAATCCGCCGGCCTCGCCTACAACCCGCTCGACGGCCTCCTCTACGCCAAGGGCTCCCAGGACACGCTCCTCTACTCCATCGACCCCCTCACCGCTGCCACCAACATCGTCGGCGACACCGGCCTCCTCTTCGGCGGCGGCCTGGGGTACGTCGTCGTCCCCGCGCCGAGTGCACTCGGCCTGCTCGCACTCAGCGCGTGCGCGGTTGCGCGGCGCCGCCGCTGATCCGAGCCTCCCGCGCGAGCGCGGGAGGTCCTGTGCTCACTCGAGTCCAACACCTCCCGCTCGCGCGGGAGGCTCGGATCACCTCCCCCGCCACTCCCCCGGCACATCCCCGTGTTCCGCCCGGATCACCGACCGAATCCCCCCGCGCCCGCGCCAGTTCGTGATCACCTGCATCCACACCGGCTTGAGCAGCGTCCCCAGGTCCGCGCGGATCCGGTCCGTCACGGCCTCGTAGTAAATCCCCTCGTTCCGGAACGACTGGTAGTAGAGCTTCAGGCTCTTCAGCTCCACGCACCCCGCCTGCCCCGCTGGCGTGCCCGGGTCCGCTGGGCGGTACCGCAGCGTGATCGTGCCGAAATCCGGGTGCCCGGTCACGGGGCACACCGACGTGAATTCGTCATTTATGTGCTCAATCACGATTGGACCCACACTTGTGGGTGTTGGAAACGCCATGAGCAATGATGCATGTGACATAACTGCACTTATGAGATTCTTACTTGACAGAAGGGGGGGGGGTGTAGTGTACCTTGACCGAGGGGGTTTACTTGGAAGGGAATTCTATGCTTCGACGTACCGGTTCCTTCGTTGCTCTTGCCGCTTCGCTGGCTGTGTGTGGAATCGTTCAGGCCCAAGGTGTCGGATCCACGCAGTGCACGTTCACGTTGTGGAATAATACGACGATGACGGTCACCTGCAGCCCCTGCTCGGGCGGCACGCCTCAGGTGACGTGTGCCCGTTCCTGCAGTGACCACGACGACCGTTCAGAAACGCCGAACGTCGTGACCGGTGGCGCCTGCATTTGCTGTCCCGCGGCGCCGGCGTACTGTCAGGCGTTGGCGCAGCATGAGCTTGGATGCCCTGTCCCGGATTGATTTGCTGCGGCTGGCGGTGGTTGTTCTGCGAGTGTTCCCCGGAGTGCGGAGGTAAGTGTGAGCATGCCGGCTTCACGGAAAATTCTGGTAGGTGTGCTGCTGCTTGTCGCCGGCGCTGCGCTCTGGTGGGGGCTGTCCCGCTCGCTGCGGGCCGCCCCCGTCTTAGCTCCCACGGCAGCGACCGGCCCCGCTGGTGCCAATCCGGCCCCGGCGGGAACGACCTGGTATACACCTCTGGAATCCGCAAAGCTCGAAGTGAGCCCGCTGGAGATGTCACGGGCCGATCTCGAGAGTTACATTGCGAGCGCAGTTGAGCTCGCCGTTTCGAGCGAGCTTTCCGGGGATGCACGCCGAGCGGAGCTCGTACAGGCCGTGTCTTCGCAGATCGTTCTGATTGCGACAGGTTCATTCGATGACTATGTCAAGCTCATCCATGAACGCAAGGGCGAGTTGCCCTTCAACGCTTCCGACGAACAAGCAGTCCTCGACGCTCGCGGCATGTTTCGGGTGTCAGCGGCGCCGATAGCGGGGAAGCGGTTCTCTGTGGATTCGATGCTCATCCGCAAGCATGATCCCGCCTTCGCGTGGGCGCCCACTGTGCCCGATGCACCAATGGTGGTGACCGCGAATCGATCTCGATACCCACTTACGGGGCTTGACGATGAAACTGAGCCCGGCGACTGCTTCGAGTTCGTGTTCCCCATCCAGCATGAATTCAATAAGGATCTCCGGACAATTCTTCTGGGAGTGCGATTTCTGTGGTCGCCAGCAAGCGGCAAGTGGATACCGGTGTCCCAAGCAAGTTATGGCGGCACCAGTCAAAAGGTCCTCATTTTCCCGCCCCTGTAGCGGTGCATTCACACTGATTGAGGTCCTCGTCGTCATCGCGGTGGTTGCGGTCTTGATCGCGTTGCTCGGCCCCCAACTAGCGAAGGCACGAGCGCAGGCCCGTGCCGCGGTGAGCGCTTCAAATCTCCGGCAGATTGGAATCACCGTTGAGCTGTACACCCATGCGTACCGTTCGACCTATCCGTTCGGAACGATCAACACCCCTTACCCGATTTTCGTTGATCCGGAGAGCGGCGTGTGGCAGTCGTGGGGTAATCAATTTGCGTTTGGTCGGGTGTGGCCCGTCCTTGTCCGCGACATGGCGCCGTGGAATGAGTTCGCGTCAACGTGGATCAGTCCCGGCTCCACCGAACTCGAGCCAATCCTTCAAAACTTCGGGTACACCTATTCGCACAGCTTCCTCGCCCGGCCCGAACTCTGGAGAGCCGACGCCCTCCCGGATCCTTGGATCGTTCGCGGCGTGCGAACCGACGAGGTTGTGTTCCCTTCCGGCAAGGTCATGTTCTGGGATTCAGCGCTGGGGTATGAGCTTCGACGGGTCGAATTCCTCCCCGGCATGTTCCAGAACCCTGCACCAATGCTCTTAGCCGATCTCCATGTCGACACGAAGACCCCGCGGGACGCCGTCCAGCCAGTCGTGAACGTGCTCAACCCCGACCCAGACGAAGGGCGTCTTCCTCTGCACAACACGCCCGACGGCGTCCGCGGCCCGGACTACCGCTGACTCTACTTCCCGCCGTACCGCGTCAGCAATTCCAGGATCCGCGGCTGGTCGCGGTTGATCTGCAGCGACCGGCGCATCGCCTCGACCCCGCGCTGCTTGGCGGCGTTGTCGCGGTTGTCCGAAAGGATCCACGCATTGAGCGAGCACACGCCAACGCCGTTGAGCGCGGGGTAATGGTTCGGGTCGATCTTCAGCGACTCGTCGAACGCCGTCATCGCGTTCCCGTAGTTCCGCAGCCGGAACTCCGCGAACCCGACGCGCTCGTAGCCCTGCGCACTGGCCTCGATCTTGATCGCCTGCTCGGCCGTGTTCCGCATCTCCGTGTACCGGTTCAGCTTACCGTAGCTCTCGGCCAGCTTCAGCAGCAGCTCCGAGTTCAGCTCCATCAGCTCCGTCGCCTGCTGGAACTCGCGCACCGCGTCCTCGTGCCGGTCCAGCGACTGGTACACCGCCCCGAGGTTGAACCGCGCCTGCCCGCTCTCGGGCTGCACTTCGACCGCCTTCTTCGCGTACGGCAGCGCCTGGCTGTTCTCGTCGAGCGAGTAGTACGCCGCGGCCAGGTTCAGATTCGCCTGGAAGTCGTTCGGCCGGATCGAGATCGCCTTCAGGTAGGCTGAAATCGCCTCCGTCACGCGGTCGAGCATGTGCAGCATCAGGCCGTGGTAGTACTGGGCGTCGAAGTTCCGCGGCTCGAGCTGTGCGGCCTTTCGGTACGACTTCTCCGCGCCCTGGTAATCCCCGTCCATCCGGTGCAGGTCGGCCAGGCCCATGTGGGCCTCGGTCAGCGTCGGGTTGATCTCGATCGCCTTCGCAAACTCCTCGAGCGCCATCGCCTTGTCGCCCTCGCGCACGGCCTGCTCGGCGTTCGCCACGTGCCCCTCGGCCGCGTTCCGCACCTCGGTCGAGGGCTCGTGCGTGCCGCCGCCCATGGCCCCGCTCCCCGAGCCGCAACCCGAGAGCCAGGCAACCCCGGTCGCCGCCAGAGCGAGCGCGAGCTGAGTGCGGGCACAGAGACGACGTTCGGATGGGGGATTGGGCGGGTTCATGCGGATGTCGGGGTCTATCGGCTGGGACGAGGTAAGGAGGATACTCGTTCGGCCGCGAGCGGGTTCGATGATCGGAGCGTGTTCGGCGAGGGGGCCTATCGGTGCCGCCGGGTGCCCATGGGTGCCCCGGCGGAGCTTTGTCCGCCGGGTCTTTCTTTCCACCGGGCCCTTAACGACGCCCCGCCCTTCACTTCCCGTCGATCAGCTTCTTCAGCCGGCGCAAGTTCAGCGTGTCGTGCGGCGTCCCCGCGGGCGTCGTGCCCTTTGGGGTCTCCATGATCTTGGGCAGGCGTGCCAGCTTCGGGTGGTTCACCACCGGGCCGAACGCCTCGAGCCCGAGCGTCCCCTCGCCGATGTGCTCGTGCCGGTCGCGCTTCGACCCCGGCGTGTCGCGCGAGTCGTTCAGGTGCAGGGCCCGGAGGTGGTCAAGCCCGCACACCGACTCGAACCGCTGCAGCACCTCGGCCGACTTCTCCCGACTCGACATGTCGTGCCCCGCGGCGTGCGCGTGGCACGTGTCGAAGCAGAACCCCACCCGCGCCCCGTCGCCCGTCGTGTCGGCGATCCGCGTCCGCAGCATCGCGAGCTGGTCGAAGGCGGCCCCCAGCGTGCTCCCGCCGCCGACGGTATTCTCGAGGCACGAGATCACGCCGAACCCCTTGGTCCGCGCGAGGATCTCGCGATACGCCTTGACGATGTTCTCGAGCCCGATCTCCGCCGGCTCGCCCGTGCTCGACCCCGGATGGTGCACGAGGAGCGGAATCGAGAGCGCCTCGCACCGCTCCAGCTCGATCACCATCGAGTCGACGGACTTCGCCCACAGCTCCGGGTTCGGGCTCGCGAGGTTGATGAGGTACGACGCGTGCGCGACCGTGCGGTGCGTGGCGTCGGACTCCGCCGCGTCCCACCCGTTCGCCGCCAGCTCCGTCTTCCACTCCCGCACGGCGTCGTCCTTCAGCTCCGGCGCCTTCCACTGCTGCTGGTTCTTGGTGAACACCTGCACGCAGTCGAGCTTCAGCTCCCGCGCCTCGCGCAGGGCGTTGGCCATCGAGCCGGCGATGGAGAGGTGGGAGCCGAACACAAGGGAAAATAGGCAAAGGGCAAAGGGGCAAATGGGAAATGAGGAAGATTGCACCCGCGGCCGCGGCCCGTTCCGAATTTGCCCTTTGCCCATTTGCCCTTTGCCCATTTTTCTTCCCCAGCTACCCTCCCACCATGACCCCATCCCTTTCTTCCCGAGTCGCCGTCGTCACCGGCGCCTCCGCCGGCATCGGCGAGGCGATCGCCCGCGAGTTCGCCGCCGCGGGCGCCAAGGTCGTCCTCAACGCGCGCCGACAGGAGAAGCTCGAGGCGATCTGCGCCGAGCTGCACAAGTCGGTCGCCTACGACTGCGCCGTCGCCGCCCCCGGCGACGCCGCCGACGACGCCACCATCGCCTCCATGCTCAACACCGCCAAGCGCCAGTTCGGGCGCGAGGCCGACCTCGTCGTCATCAACGCCGGCCGCGGCCTCAAGGGCAGCGTCAGCGACTCGGACGTCAGCCAGTGGGAAGAGCTGCTCCGCACGAACATCATGGCCGCCGCCCGCCTCATGCGGGCCGCGGCCAAGCGCATGCTCGACGAGATGGCGAAGGACACCGCCGCGGGCAACCCGTGGACCGCCCGCCCGCGCGACATCGTCGTGCTCGGCTCGATCGTCGGACGTCACGTGTCCCCGTTCAGCTCGATGTACGGCGGCACCAAGTTCGCAGTGCACGGCATGGCCGAGGGCCTCCGGCGCGAACTCGGCCCCAAGGGCATCCGAGTGACGCTCGTCGAACCCGGCTTCGTCACCAGCGAGTTCCAGGGCGTCGCCGGCTACGACCCCAAGTGGTACGAGGGCGTGGTCGAGAAGATCGGCCCGGTGCTGAACCCCGTCGATGTGGCAAAGACGATCGCGTTCGCGGCAAGCCTGCCCGCGCACGTGCACGTGAGTGACTGGATTGTGCGGCCCACGCGGCAGGACTACCCGTAAGGGAGAGGGACCGGGGTCCGCGGCCATCGGGCCCGGGGAGGGCAGAGTCGGGTCGGGGTGCCCCGGCGGAGCTTTGTCCGCCGGGCGAGCGGTGCCGAGCGCGGGAGACCCGTCATGCAGGTCGGCGTGTGGATACGCAGGATCGCCGTCGGCCTCGTCGTGGGCGTGATCGCCACGATCGCGGTCGCGTGGTGGTTCACCTACCGCGCGGCAATCGCACCGGGGCCGAGCACGCTCGTGCGCTACACCGATCCCGTGACCGCCGCCGTCGCCACGATCCGGACAATCCGCGGAACGGGGCACCAGAAACTTGAGGTCGTCGCATCCCCGCTGTGGCCGCCGAACGAAACAGCGGTGGTCGTGCACGATCGACCGGCCGAGCTGCCTCACGGATTCGGGCCCAACGGGGGATGGGCGTGCGAGCGTTACGGCTGGCCGCTCCCCGCGCTCGAGTGGCAGCGCGGATCGGCGGGCGCGGCGGGCACTTCCCGCAGGCACGCGGACGTTATGCTCGAGGCGGGTGGAGGGTATCACCAAGTGCCCGTCGTGCCGATGTGGGCAACGTTTGCGATCGACACCTTGCTGTACGGGGCCGCGTACGTCGCACTCGCGAGCGTTGTGAGTGTCGTGAAGCGACGAGCGCAAATTCGCATTCCGCGACTGCGTCCAAGTCCTTGGCTCGCGCGACTGCTCATCGGCGCGGCTGTTGGTGTCGTGGTGACTGTGATCGTGGCTTGGGGCGTTACGGTGTTCGTGCTCCCTACCGCTGACAAGAACGCGCTCAACCTGGGCTCGTTCCGGCACAAATCTGGAGTAGCCGTAAGTGTGGGAGAAATCCCTGCCTTTGGCATGCAGATCCGCTGGGCGAATCGCGAGGAATCCTCCTTGCAACGCTTCGCCACGATCGAGCGGCCCGAATGGGTGCCCGAGAATCACGAGCCCGACCACTGGTGGATGCGCCAGACCTATGGCTGGCCGTTGCGCGCGATGGCGATCGAGCACCTGTACTTGCAGAACCCCGTCGGGTCTCCGTCTGAGAACTCCCTCACCCCGATCCGTCACCCGACTCTTCTCCGCATCACCACACCCGGCAGCAGCTACGCGCTGCCATTCGATGTTGTCCCCGGCGCGTTTGTTGCCGACGCGATCGTCTTCGGCAGTTTGTACGTGGGGCTCGCGTACGCCCTCGCTCGGGCGCGCCGGCGTCGGCGTGCCGGACTGTGCCCCAAGTGCCTCTACAGCCTCCGCGGTCTGGCGCCGGACACCCCCTGCCCCGAATGTGGAACCGCGCCGGTCGTCGCCGAGTAGGAACATGTGGGGGCACCGCGTCATTAGGAGCCTCTCGTGGCCCTGAGCACCTGGCCGAAGCGGATCGCAGTCGCGCTCGTCGTGGGCGTGGTGGCGACCGTCGTCGTGACGTGGGTCATGGTGGCGCGGGCGCCGTCGACCGGCGCGTCGTGGACGAGTTCGTCGATCGTGTCGGGGAACGTCGACGGGCAGCACATCCAGGTGTTCGATGAGCGCCCGTGCATCGGTGTGCGATACCGGTCCGCGACGACGGTGAGCGCGAAGGAGCTGAGCGAGTCGCTCGGCGGCGTGGAGGTGGTCCCGCTGCCGCGTCCTGGCTGGCTGCCGACCGGGTTTCAATCGGGGGACTTTCTGAACGAGATGCATGCGGGCTGGCCGTGGCCGGCGCTGCGGTGCGGACAGGTGACGCACCTGCGGCGTTACCGGCACACGCAGTGGCCCGACGTGTCGCTGAACACCGGGCAAGGAACGTACACGTTCCCGATCGTGCCGCTGCTGCCGGGGTTCGCGGCGAACGCGGTCGTGTACGGCGTGTGCTTTCTGGGGTTGGGATGGGCGAGGGGTCGATGGCGCGAGCATCGGCGCCGACGGCGTGCGGGGCGCTGCGACAAGTGCCTGTACAGTCTGACGGGTCTGCCGGAGAATTCGGCGTGCCCGGAGTGCGGCACAGCGCGGAACTCCGGTACTCTGTGAAGTCAGCACCATGAGCGCCCTCACGTGGATCAAGCGAGTCGCGATCGGTGTCGTGATCGGCGTGGCCGTCACGGTCGGTGTCGCGTGGGGATTGGTGTTTGCCGAAGCGAGGTCGCGCCCCGCGAGCTCGTGGTCGACGCGGCGGTTTCAGGACTCCAACGGCGCCTGGTTCATTGCGCACGAGGAAGCCTGTTTCGGCTTCCGGTCGCGCCATGTGCTCGGTTCGCCGGATTCGCCGGATTCGCCGGCAAGCGGCAGCGCTCCCCTCGAGGGCGCGCGTCCGGACTGGGTGCCCTCGGGACTGACTCAAGACGGAATGTGGATGGAAGATGCCCACGGCTGGCCGCTGTACGCGCTCAGGTGGAGTGGGGGGATGTCCGCAGCGCCATCGGGGTCGAGGGTTCACGACCCCGGCCGGTTCATCACGATCCGGATCTTCTCGCAGGACTACGCGCTGCCCATCGTGCCCGCGTGGGGCGGGTTCGTGGGGAACGTCCTGATCTGGGGCACGGCGTACGTGGCGCTCGCCGCGTGCACGGCACATGTCCGGCGGCGCCGTCGTACCGGAGTCTGCTTGAAGTGCGGGTACAGCCTGCGTGGGTTGCCCGAGGGCACGCCATGCCCCGAGTGCGGAACCGCGCGAACACCGACAGCGGCGTGACGGAGGAGGGCTCATGCGGGGACCCGTGTGGATTCGGCGGATCGCGATTGGACTGGTGATCGGCGTGGTCGCCAACTTCGCGATCGCGTGGTGGGTGGCGCTCTTCGGGCCGTGGGCGGCGCCTCCCGTCGCGCCCAAGCCGGGCGTGTACCTGGACGCGGCGACGGGGCGGCCGATCCGCTTCGAGGAGAACCGGTACTTCGGCGTGCACCAGCACGTGGCCCAGCGCGGCATTCCGCAGGAGCCGCTGACGCCGACGGAGAAGCCGGCGTGGGTGCCGTCGGACATGACGGCCGACGAGCTGTGGATGCGGACGCGGTACGGCTGGCCGCTGACGGGATTGGAGGTCGAGGTGCGGGTGCTGCTGGTGCCGCCGCCTTCGCCGACGATGTCGCTCCCGACGATGAAGCCGCCGGCGCAGCCGACCCTGATCGCGCTGCAGACGCCGACGCGGACGTACCAGTTGCCGATCGTGCCGGTGGTCGGGGCGTTTGCGGGGAACGTGGTGATCGTGGCGGCGGCGTATGTCGCGCTGGCGGCGGGGGTCGCGGAGGTTCGGCGCCGGCGGCGCGTGGGGAAGTGTCCGAAGTGTCTGTACAGCATGAAGGGGCTCGCGGAGAATGCGGCGTGTCCGGAGTGCGGGGCGGAGCGGGAAGTCGGTATTCTGTGAAGTCTGGTCCCATGAACAGTCTGACATGGCTCAAGCGGATCGCGACCGGTGTTGTGGTTGGCGTTGTCGCGACCGCCGGTATGGCATGGTGGATCGAGCTTTCGCCGTATCTTGCTTCGAGGCCGGGTCGATCAACGGCGCATGTCTTCAGGGACTCGGCGACGGACAACTGCTTCAAGGTGGAGGACGACCGCCGGTTCGGTCGCTGGATATTCGCGGTGCAGCCGGCGACACTGGGCGACCTCCAATCGCTCACGACGATTGACAGGCCCGAGTGGGTGCCGCGTGAGTATCGACCTGACGAGAGCTGGCTGGAGACGCACGTGGGTTGGCCGTGCCTTTCGTTCAAGTCGGGGTTCCACAATCCGGCTCGGGCCCGGATGGGTGCGAAGAGTTTCCAGTTGGCGCGGCTTTCTCTCCATATCTCGGGTGAGACGTATTCCGTTCCGGTGGCGCCGGTCTGGCCAGGGTTTGTTGCGGATGTCGCGCTGTACTCGATCGCATATGTCGGAATCGCGAGCGCCGTGGCCGCGCTGCGTCGTCGTCGGCGAGTCGGCTGTTGTCCGAAGTGCCTGTACAGCATGAAGGGGCTCGCGGAGGGTGCGGTGTGTCCGGAGTGCGGGGCGGCACGCGAAGGAGCTGCGGCATGACAGACTCTGTGGGCGCACCGACGGAACTCCGGCGCGAGTTGCTGGCGGGGGCGCTGGGCGGGTGCTTTGTGCTCGCGGTGCTCGGGTTGCTCTTCCTTGCCGCGGTGCGGAACATGCGGCCGGGGACCGACGCGTGGACCACGGTCACGGTGGAGAACGCGTCGAAGGAGCGCGTGCTGGTGACGCCGATCGGGGATCGGGAGAATCGGTACCGCAAGGAGTGGGGGCGAGGGATGCTGATGTTCGAGGGGACGTCGCCGCAGCCGCCGATGCGGGTGAAGCGGTTCGAAGTCGAGCCCGGCGCGACGTGGACCATGCGGTTCGACCCGGGGGTCTCGTTCCTGGAGGGGGTGGTGGTTGAAGGGATCGACGGACGGGCGCGGATGATCCGTGCGGCGGCGCCGGCGACGATGTGGGAGAAGAAGTCGGTTCGGGTTGATGACGTTGCGAGCATTGCGGAGGCGACGCCCGAGGAGCGGGCGGTGTACGCGGCGATTCCGGAACTGCGGGCGCGCGAATGGAGGGTGATGGAGGTGGCGGCGGTGTTGCCGGCGTTGAATCTGCCGTGGGTGTGGTGGGTGTGGTGGGTGTGGTGGATGTGGTGGCGGGCGGGGAGGCGGGGGCGAGCGGTTCCGGCTCCCTCTCCCTCGGGGCTTTGACCGAGGGAGAGGGGTGGGGTGAGGGCTCGATTTCTACGTGCTCCTTCGCGGCTCCGGTTACGGGGGCGTTGCTGCGCGCGGGAGGCTCGGAGGAGGGAGTAGGAGAAGGAGCCCTCACCCCTGCCCTTGTATCTTGATACCGCCCCATCCGTGTCGGAGGGG
>CAZMCC010000107.1:0-11756 GCA_964564695.1 uncultured Phycisphaeraceae bacterium
CTGCACCGTCATCTTCATCAACCAGATCCGCGAGAAGATCGGCGTGATGTTCGGCTCCCCCGAGACCACCACCGGCGGCCGGGCCCTCAAGTTCTACTCGTCGGTCCGCATCGACATCCGCCGCACCGGCGCCCTCAAGGAGGGCGAGATGAACATCGGCAACCGCGTGCGGGCCCGCGTGGTGAAGAACAAGGTCGCCCCGCCGTTCCGCGACGCCGAGTTCGACATCATGTTCGACGAGGGCATCTCCGCCGCCGGCGACCTGGTCGACCTCGCGGCCGACGCGGGCGTGATCGAGAAGGCCGGCGCGTGGTACAGCTACGGCGAGGTCCGCATCGGCCAGGGCCGCGAGAACGCGAAGAAGTTCCTCAAGGAGAACCCGGCCCTGTTCGCCGAAGTCCGCGCGGGCGTGCTCAAGATCAAGACCGCCCAGCCCCTGAAGCCCGGCGTCGCGGCTCCGGGCGAGGTCGACGACGAGAAGGAACCGCTGGACGAGTAAGTCACTGATCCGAGCCTCCCGCGCAAGCGGGAGGTGCTAACGGCAGCTCAGCGAAGAAGAACCTACGAACGCACCAGACCCCTCGCTCGCGCGAGGGGCTCTGTTTTAACTTTAACGCCTGATCGCTTCGAACGCCTTGATCACCCGCACCCGCGCCTTCGCATGGTCAGCGATCGGCTCGGGATACTCGATCCTCGCTCGTATCAGCGGCGGCAGCTCCGACGGCTCGTGAATCGCCTTCCCCTCAACCCCTGCCAACTCCGGCACCCACCGCCGGATGAACTCGCCGTCGGGATCCACCTTCTTGCTCTGGCTCACCGGCTTGAACACCCGGAAGTACGGCACGGCGTCCGTTCCCGTGCTCGCGCTCCACTGCCACCCGCCGTTGTTGTTCGCGAGGTCGCCGTCGACGAGGTGGCGCATGAAGTGGCGCTCGCCGAGGCGCCAATCGATGAGTAAATCCTTCGTCAAGAACATGGCCGTGATCATGCGAAGGCGGTTGTGCATCCAGCCGGTCGCGAGGAGCTGACGCATGCCGGCGTCGACGATCGGGAACCCGGTGCGCCCCTCGCACCACGCCCTGAATCCCTCCGGGTCATCACGCCACCGCACCTTCACCGTCGCCGGCTGGAACGGCCGGTTCATGCTCACGCGCGGGAAGCCCACGAGCACGTGGCGGTAGAACTCGCGCCAGATCAGCTCGCTGATCCAGCGCGTCGCGCCGGGGTTCTTCGGGTTGTCGAGCGAACGCCCGTTCGCAACAGCCGCGGCCGCCAGGCACTGCCTCACCGAGATCACCCCGCACGCGAGGTACGGGCTGAGAGTGCTCGTGCCGTCGAGCGCGGGCGTGTCACGCGCCGCGTCGTAGCCGCCGATTGACCTCTCGACGAACCGTGCGAGCCGCTCGTTCGCCGCCCGCACTCCCGCCGGCCACAGTTTCGGATCAACGCTCGACTCAAACCCCGCCACGCACTCCGGCACGGCGTCCGCTTCAACTCCCGTCTCCGCCTGCTTCCCCGGCGCCGCCCGCAGCGCCGGCCCGACCTCCCCCACTCCCATCTCCTCCAACCGCTTCACCCACGCCCGCCGGAACGGCCCGAACACTGTGTAGACGTTCCCCGCCTGCGTGCTCAGCTCGTCGGGGGCCAGCACCGTCTGGTCGTGGTGCATGTGCACCTCCAGACCGGCCTTCTCCAGCGCCGCTGCCACCGCCGCGTCGCGTCGGGCCTCGTTCACCTCGTACTCGCGGTTGAAAAGCACCCGCGTGCACCCGAGCTCGCGGGCGAGCCCGACGAGCAGCCTGGCCGCCCCATCGAAACGGTCGGTGCGCCGGACCAGGAGCGGGATGTTCAGGACGGCCAAGTCGCGCGACAGTGCCGCAACCGTTCGCAGGACGAAGTCGACTTTCACCGGCGCCCAGTCGTGCTCCCGCCACTGCCCGGGCGTGACCAGATAGACCCCAACAACCCCCCCGCCACCCCCCCGATCCCCCGCGCGCGCCGCCGCCGCCATCGCCGTGTTGTCCGCAACGCGCAGGTCCGACCGGAACCACATGAGCGACCGGGCCTGGGGGGGCGCCATGTCCGAGTGTTCGCCGGCGACGCCCAACCCGGGACCCTCGAGCGCCGAATCCGCCGCACCTTGCCCGATTCGCCCGCCGCGGCCGCGGGTCCAATCGACCAGCAATGGTCAGAGCCCGACAGGTCCGATAGAAAGCCGTCCGGACTTCGAACTGGGGGGATGAGACGTGTACGCTCAGGGCCGAACCGCGTCCTGATCCCTCGCAATTCAGTGACCCCGGAGCCGTGTCGATGCCTCGAACCCTTCCCCGCACCAGCTTTGCCCGCTCGGCGTACATCGGGTTCGGGCTGCTGTGGGGGGCGTGTCTGGTCGTGGTCGGGATGTGGCTGGCGCTGGACTTCTCGGGTTTGTGGCCCGGGGCGGGGCGGATAGCCACCCCGGTCGGGATCGGGCTCGTCGGGGTGGGGCAGTTTGTCTTGGCCGTGAGCGCGGAGGGGGCCATCCCCGGCGCCGATCGGCGGGTGGTGGGGGCGGCCGAGGTGGGCTCGTGGTTGGTGGTGACGGTGGCGATCGGGTGGGCGACGACAGGAGCATGGCTGTGATTGATCGATGCACGCATGGGGTGGGCGGGGGGCTGATGGGAACGGGGACGTGGAGGCCGCTGGTGACGGCGGCGCTGGGCGTCGTCATGCTTCTCAGTGCGGCCGGGACGAGCGTGGCCCGGCAGGCGATGGACGAGAGCGCCCCACCACCGACGGTAACGCCCATGACCGAGGCCCAGGTCGCCGACCAGTCGCTGTCGGTGTGGTTCTCGCGCATGGCGATGAGCACGATCCGCAGCGTGCGCGAGCCGCAGCCGGGAGACTTCCGCATCGCGGCGATGCTGCTTGAAGAGGCGACCCGCCTCAACCCGACCGATGACGAGCTGCTGCGTCGCCTCACCGAGGCGTACAGCGCCGCGGGGGACGAAGACGCGGCCCTCGAGACCACCGAACGCATCGTGCGCCTCGACCCGGGTGACACGGTCGCGCAGCTGCGCCTCATCTCGGGGAGGATCCGGCGGCTCCAGAGCGTCGACCAGCGGCTCGCCGCGTTCGACCGCTTCCTCGGGCCGTCGGGCGAGACGGTCGACGCCTCGGTTCGCTCGCGCCTGGCGCTGGACGCGGCCCTCTTGTGCCGCGAGCAGGGCGACGTCGAGAAATTCGCGAACTATCTCGCGAAGGCGTCGTCGCTCGATCCGACGAACAAGGACGCCGCGACCCTCGCGGTGACGTTCTTCACGGCGAGCGTGGACGACGCGAAGGGCCGCCTCGAGCTGCTGCTCAACCTGCTGAAGGCCGACCCGCTCGATCCGGCGACGCACCTGGCGATCGGGCGCGAGCTGGCGGCGGCGGGGGCGTTCCGCGGGGCGGACCGGTTTTACAAGATCTGGACCGGCCTGCTGCAGGTGATGCAGGTCGAAAAGGACAAATCGATCCCGCCCGAGGAATTCCTCGTCGACTGGCGGCTCAACGGCGCCGACCAGATGGTCTCGAAGATCTGGACACACGTGGAGAACCGGCGTTCGGCACTGCGGGCCAAGGCCGAGTACGAGCGGTCCATCGGCACGGCCGAGGAGCAGGTCACCAACCCCGAGGCTGAGACGTTCACGATCCAGATCGCGCGGACGGTGACGATCGCGGCGAGCGCGATCGACGACATCGAGCGGACGCGCTGGGCGCTCAACGAGCTGAAGCGGGCCGTGGAGCACGAGCGCAAGACGCTGCAGATGCTCACCCCGCCGCAGAACGGCCCGTCGCCGGACGTCGAGGGCGAACTGCTGTGGGCGCGGCTGTGGTCGGGGCAGCAGGTGGACGAGGCCGCGGCCGATCTCGAAACGTGGCGTTCGCTGCCGGGGATCAACCCGATGGCGCTGCGGCGCGTGGAGGGCTGGCTGGCGGTGCGGCGCGGGGAGTTTGACAAGGCGATCGAGCTGCTGAGCGGGCTGCCCGAAGGCGACATCTTCGGGCCCCTTGGCCTGGCGCTCGTCGACGAGCTCAAGGGCTCGAAGCAGTCGGCGGCCGAGGGGTACACGAAGATCGCAATGGAGCGTCCGGGCACGTTTCCGGGCGCCTGGGCCGCGACGCGGCTCGAGCGGCTGTCGGGCAAGCCCGTGGCACGCACCGCGATGGCGACTTCCCTCGAGTCGATGATCGACGCCATCCCGATGTGGCTCGAGGAGATGACGCGGGACCCCAGCCGGTTCATGTCGATGCACGCCGAGATGGTGCCGACGGGCAAGACGGTGTTCGACCGCGTGCGCGTCCTGGTGCGCCTGCGCAACCTCATGCCGATCCCCATGGGCGTCGGGCCCGACGGGCCGATCAGTTCGCGCATGCTCATCACGACCCCGATCGAGGTCGGCGGCCAGCGCGTGCCGGCGAAGGACTTCGTGGTCGTTGGGGCCGCGGACCGGCGGCTGCGCCTGCTGCCGCAGGACAGCTTCGACACGATCATCCCGGTGGACTCCGGGCGCCTGGGCGAGGGGCTCGTGGACCTGGTCGGATACTCGATCCGGGCGCGGTTCCGCGTGATCCAGGGGTTCGAGGCGGTGACGCTCAACGGGCAGAGCACGTATCAGCAGGGCCCGCTGTCGATGGCGACCGAGACCGAGCCGTACGCACGCGCCATGGCGCTCATCTCGCGCATGGAGCCGACCCGCGTGGAGAACGCCATCCGCGCGGGCGGACCAATCGCGGCGGCCGAAGCGCTCGCGGCGCTGCGGTGGCGCCTCGCGACGAACCCCGACGAGGCGTCCCCGATCTCCGCGGCGCAGATGGCCGACCTGGTGAAGGCGGTGGCGGAGAAGTACCCGCTCGTGGGGCGGACGCAGCGCGGGCTGTGGCTGTTCACGCTGCCGTCGGTGCGCGACGGCGAGATGTTCGCGCCGGTGGGACAGGTGATCCGCGCCGAGCCCGACCCGGTGCTCGCGGGGGTGGTGGCGCTGGCCCGCACAACGGGGCCCGACGATCCGCTTCTCGCCGAGCTCGAGGCGCGGAACGATCCGTGGCTGGCGAAGGCCGTGCCGCTGATTCGAGACTTCCTCAAGCGTCGTCCGGCGGCGACGCCCGCTCCTGCGGCGCCCGAGGGCGCGACGCCTGGTGCGGTGCCGACTCAGGGCACGGCCCCTGGAACCGCCCCGGGTACGAAGCCCGCTCCAGCGACGACCCCGGGGTCGACTCCCACTCCGCCTCCTGGCCCGGCGCCAAAGCCGGCGACGCCGCCGGGTGGCGGAAAGTAATCCCGTGGACGGCGCGACCCAGGAGCCTCGACCGGCGGGGGTGGGGGTGGGGGGACGCCGGCGGAGAGGCTGGGCGCTGGTCGCGACGATCGTCGGCGCTGCGCTGCTGGGCGCGGGCGTGTGGGCCGTGGTGTCGCAGCGCCAGGCGGGCGAGAGTGCGCTGACCGCGGCCCGATCGGCGCCGGCGTGGCTGGTGGTGGCTGTTGTGCTGCTGCCGCTGGTGAACTGGCTGCTCACGAGCGCGGTGTTCTGGGTGCTCACGGGGCGGTACGCGCGGGTGCGTCCGGTCGAGATGGGCGCGCTCATCGGCTCGGCCTGGCTGCTCAACTACATCCCCGCGCGGGCCGGTCTGCTGGGAAGGGTCGCGTACCACAAGGCGGTCAACGGCATCCGGGTGCGCGACGCCGCGGGCGTGATCGTGCAGTCGATCGGGTGCACGGGCGTGGCGCTGGCGGCGCTGCTGGGGGTGATCGCGGGGACCTCGGCCACGGGCGCGCCGGAGTGGGTGATGCCCGCGGCGATGCTCGGGATCGCGCTCGCGCTGGGCACGGCGGCGACGATCGCGCATCGGCGCGGGCCCGACGCGCGGTGGTGGCGTCTGCTGGGGGCGGCCGGGTTGCGATGCGCGGACGTCACGGTGTGGGGCGTGCGATACCTCGCGGTGTTTACGCTCGCGGGGGTCGCGGCCACGCCGCTGGGCATCGGCGTGGTCACTGCCGCGAGCCAGGCGTCGATGCTCCTGCCGATCCAGGTGGGGGCACGGGAGTGGGTGGTGGGACTGACGTCCGGGCTGACGGCGGCCGGAGCTCCAAGCGGATCCGGGGGGGCGGAATCGATCCTGGCGAGCGCAGCCCCCGGATTGGCGGCGGACCTGATTAACCGGGCCGCGGAGACCCTCGTAGCGGTGCCAGTGGGCCTCTGGGGCACCTGGTGGGTGGTCCGGCGGCTGCGCAGGGCGGGCGGGGGGGGCGTGGGGGTTGGAGGGGCGCCCGGGGCGCTCCCGCCGGACGCCGAACCGACCGATACATCTGAATGAAAGCACCGGCGGCTCGCCGATCAGGAACCGATCACGCCGGCGCAGCGCAGCGTATGAACGGAGAGAGGGCGTGTGTGTTTGCACGCCCGGTCATGGACGACTGAGCGATGGTCAACAAGATCGAACAAGATCACCAGCGGTTCCGCCAGATCGTGCGCGGCAAGATCCGCAAGGACCTGAAGCGGTTCATCGCGCGCGGCGAGCTCATCGGACGCGAGGGGCAGCGCTACGTCGCCATCCCCGTCCACGACATCGACATCCCCACGTTCCGCTACGGCGACAACTCCGGCGGCATCGGCATGGGTGAGGGCGAAGGGGAGGGCGGCAGCGGCCAGCAGCAGGGCGGCGACAAGCCCGGCAAGCACATCCTCGAGGTCGACGTCTCGATGGACGAGCTCGCCGACATCCTCGCCGAGGAGCTGCAGCTCCCGCGGATCGAGCCCAAGGGCCAGCACCAGATCACGACGGTGAAGGACCGCTACAGCGGCATCCGCCCCGTGGGCCCGGCGGGGCTGCGCCACTTCAAGCGGACCTACCGCGAGGCGCTCAAGCGCCAGCTCGCGATGGGGCAGTACGACCCCGCGAACCCGATCATCGTACCGATCAAGAACGACCTGCGGTTCCGCTCGTGGACCGAGGTCAGAAAGCCCCAGAGCAACGCGCTGATCGTGTACATGATGGACGTGTCGGGCTCGATGGGCGACGAGCAGAAAGAGATCGTGCGCCTCGAGGCGTTCTGGATCGACACGTGGCTGCGGCGCAACTACGAGGGCGTCGAGGCGCGGTACATCGTGCACGACGTGGCCGCCCAGGAAGTGGATCGCAAGACCTTCTTCAGCGTCCGCGAGGACGGCGGGACGAAGATCTCCTCGGCCCTGGTGTGCGCGAAGGAAGTGCTCGAGCGCCACTACGACCCGGCCGACTGGAACACCTACCTCTTCCACTTCTCCGACGGCGACAACTCGTCGGAATCCGACAACCGGCTGTGCGTGGACATGCTCCACAAGCACCTGTTGCCGCAGTGCAACATGTTCGGCTACTGCCAAGTGACGAGCCCGTACGGGTCGGGCAGCTTCCTGAACGTGCTCCGCGAGGCGTTCCCCAAGGACGAGCAGGACCAGAAGGTGATCACGAGCCGCGTGAACTCGCGCGACGACATCATGGAGTCGCTGCGGACGTTCTTTAAGCCGGGGAAGTGAGCCGGCGGCCCGTAGGATTCCGTGGTGATCCTGCTCCCGATCTATGCCGTGCTGGTGTACGTGCTGGTCGCACGCTATCGACGGCGCCCGCTGGGGTACGCGATCGCGCTGGTGGGGTCGGCGGTTCCGCTCGCGGCGCTCGATGCGATTCAGCGGTTCGTGCCGCCGAGCGAGGACGTGTCGCAGTTCGGGCTTCGGCTGATCATCTACGGGGACACGGCGTTCCTGCTGGTGACGACGCTGTTCGTCGCTAGCCTGCCGCGGCGGGCGCCGATCGGCATGGTGTGCCCGCGCTGCCACTACAACCTGACGGGGCTCGCGCCCGCCGGGCTGACGTGCCCGGAGTGCGGCGAGGCGTGGTGCGGACGCGGGTCGGGACGTGAGGAGCCGGAGCCGGAGCGGATCCCGATTCCGAAGGGGCCGATCAAGAAGAGGCGCCCGCATTTGTGATCAGAGCCTCTCGCGCGAGCGAGAGGTGTTGGACACGGGTCATCGCAGCACCCCTCGCTCGCGCGAGGGGCTCGGATCAACCCCGCACCAACCGCCACGCGACTCCCAGCGCGAGGATCCCCACCGGCACGCCCGCGATCAGGGCCCAGCGGATGAGCGAGAGCGTGCTCGGGTCCATCGGCGGGATGGTCGCGACGGCGCCCGCGACGGGGCCTGCGGCGATGCGGTCGTCCATGTTGCTCAGCCACAGCACGCTCGCGGTGAAGAGCTCGATGTTGCCCGGGGCGGCCGGGGCGAGACGCCCGTCGACGAGGCCGACGGTGGCCATCGCGATGGCGTCGAAAAACCAGCCGTGGGAGCCGATGACGATGAGACGCTGCTTGGCGTTGGGGTCTTTGCCCTTCGTCCCAATCCCCCCACCACCGTCCCCACCGCCGGCATCCATCGTCCGCTCGATCGCGACGCCGACGGTCCACGGGCCGCCGACAAGGTCGGCGGGGGAGTCCTTGGCGGGCGGGTTGCGAAGGCGGTCGCGCTGGTCGCGGGGGATGCGCCGGAACTCCTGCCACTGCGACTCGGCCCACAGGGCGTTGTCGGTGGGAACGAGGATGATCGGGACGATCGCAGCCCGGGCGGTCTCGGCCTTCGCGGGGTCGACGGTCAGCGGCATCGGCCAGATGAGGGCCGTCGTCACGGCGCGGACGGCCCGCGACACAGGGTGGTCCGCGCCGGCGTCGTTGAGGATGAGTTCGTCGGTGACGGTGCGCCGGCTCGGGCCGGCGAACTCACGCAGGAGCGGGCGACCGGAATCGGCGACCAGCCCGAGCGGCTCGAGGAACGACACCATTGGGTCAGGAGCGCCGACGGCCTTGAGCGGGGACGGCGCGACCGAGATCAGCACACGCTCGCCACGCTTAACAAGGCTCGCGATCGCGTCGGCGAGCTTGGCCATGCGCCCGGCCCCGTCCGCGGTTTCCGCCTGCGTGCTGAGGGTGACATAGACAACGGGGCGCGAGCCGTCGGGGTTGAGGTCGGAGAGCGGCGGCGGCTCGGTCGTGCGGGCGACGCTCCAGTCGGCGCAGTCAATGCCGGCGAGCGCGAGGCGCTCGACGAGGCCGCGCATCACGGTGAACTCGGGGGCGAGGGCGACCGGGTCGGCGTGGACAAAGACCACGATCGGGCGGGTCCGCGTCTGGAGCGAATCGATGCCCGACGCGAGCAGCTCCTCGGCGAGGAAGCGCGTGTCGGGCGTGGGGCCGGCGTTCGCCCCCCCCACGTCCGTCCGCCGAGCGGGGAGCAGGCGATCGAGCGGGAGGGCGGTGATGAACCGGTCTTCGGCGACAGGGATGCCGGCGCGGGGCTGCGCGATGACGAGGGCCGCCGCGGAGCGTTCGATCGAGCGGGCCACCGCGAGCACGGGCGGGTGCTTCACACCCGCGAGGGCGGTGGCGGTCCGTGCGGCGGCGTCGCGGGCCGTGCCGGCCTGGTTCTCGAGGCCGGCGAGGCGGTCCTTGAGGGCCGCGGGCGTGTTGGCGTCGGCGGCGAGGGCTCGGAAGTCGCCGATGAGCGGGGTGATGGCGCCGGCGGCCTGCTCAAGAGCACGCCGGAGCACGGCGCCGGCGGCGTCGGTCGCGGGGACGGGGAGGGCCGCGTTGGGAGCTTCGAGCGAGGTCCTGGCCTGCTCGGCGGCTTTCACGAGGTCGGCGCCCGCGGCGGAGACGCCGCCCGCGGCACGCACGAACGATTCACGCAGGGCCGGCGAAACGCCCGCGGCGTCGCCGGCGGCGATCATCGCTCCGGCGACCTCTGAGATCGCGGCGCCGGTGGCGTTTGCACGCTCGACGGCGGCGCTCACCTGCGCAACCGCGGCCTCGACCGTGGGACGGGCCCGGGCGGTGAGGTCGGTGAGCAAGGCGGAGAACTGCTGCGTCCCCTCGGACGAGCCGGTGTCGATGATGCTCACGCGGATGTGCGGGGACGCACGCGACATGGTGTCGATGACGTCGCCCAAGCGCTGCCACGCTCGGGGGTCGCTGGAGCGTCGCGGGGCGGCGATGACGATGTCATAATCGCGGTCGAGCGAGGAGAGCAGGGCGCTGGTGCGGGGGCTGAGGCGGTGTTCGCGGGTCGCGGTCACGTCGACGCGGACGTTGGCGCGGGAGACCAGCAGCACGCCGAACACGGCGGTGGCGGTCATCGCGAGGGCGATGACGCCGAGCTTGAGACCGTAGTGGAAGCGACGGGCCACCGCGGAGGGTGCGCGGAAGTCGCTGCCCTGGGCCTGGGTGTTGGTGCTCATCGCCACCTCCGCGACTGGAGAACCAGTGCCGAGAGCCCGACGAACCAGGCGCTCGCGATCAGGAAGAAGCCGACGTTGCCCAGGTCGATGATGCCGCGGGCGAAGTCGGCGGTGCGGAGGTTGGGGCTGATGGCGTAGACGATGGAAGCGACTCCGGGGGGCATCGAGGCGGCCCCGAGCGAGGCCATGGCGTCGCAGAGCACGAGGGCCGCGAGCGTGAGGAGGAACGCGAGCGTCTGGCTCGAGGTGAGCGTGGAGGCGAGCAGGCCGACGCTGATGTAGAGCATCCCGAGCAGCGTGATGCCGAGGTAACCGGCCGCGACCGGTCCCGGGTCGGGACGGCTCAGCGCCAGCAGCACGCCCGCGAGCGAGAACGTGGGGACGAGCATCGTGAGCAGAAGACCGACGCCGGCGAGGTACTTGCCGATCACGACCGAGGCTTCGGAGACCGGCGAGGTGAGCAGCGGCTCGAGGGTGCCGGTGCGGGCCTCCTCACTCATGAGGCGCATCGAGATCGCCGGGGCGATGAACATGAGCAGGGCCCACCACACGCTGAAGAAGGCCCGCATGGTCGCGGGCTCGCCGGGGACGAGCACCCGGGCGACGAAGAACAGGCCGGAAATCGCCTGGAACGCGGCGATCACGATCCACCCCAGCGGCGTGCGGAAGAACGACGCGAACTCACGCTTGGCGACGGCCAGGAGCGGGGTCATGCGGCGGCCCCCCCACTCATCGACGCCCCCCCACCCCCACCGGCGTCCGCGGACTCGATCACCCTCAGGAACACCGACTCCAGCGTCGCCCCACGCCGCGACAGCTCACGCGGCGTAACGCCCGCGCTCGCGGCGGCGGCGGCGATCGGCTCGCGCAGGTCGCCGGCGCCGGGCTTGGGGGTGACGAGCCAGCAGTCCCAGCCCCCATCGCCGGCATTCTGGCGTTCGACGCGGGCCGCGCCCGGCACGCCGGACAGGGCGTTGCTCAATCGCTGCCGAGCGCTCTCGATTGCTGGAACCTCCACGACGAACGGCACGTCGCCCAGCACCCGCCTCACAAGCTCGGCCGGCGCCCCGTCGGCACGCACCTGCCCACGGGCGATCACAAGCACCCGGTCGCAGGTCTTCTCGATCTCGGGCAGGATGTGCGAGCTGATGAGCACGAGTTTGGTCTTGGCGAGCGAGCGGAGCAGTTCGCGGAAGCTCATGATCTGGGCCGGGTCCAGGCCGCTGGCGGGCTCGTCGAGGATGACGACCGGCGGATCGTGGAGCAGGGCGGCGGCGAGGCCGACCCGCTGGCGGAAGCCCTTGGAGAGCTGGCCAACGCGCCGGGACATGACGCTCGACAGGCCGCAGCGCTCGGCGGCAGAGCCGATGGCCGTGCGGCGCTGGGCACGCGGCACGCTGAAGATCCCGGCGCGGAACGCGAGGTACCCCTGCACGCTCATCTCGGGATAGAGCGTGCAGGGGTACCTCGCG
>CAZMCC010000108.1:0-11756 GCA_964564695.1 uncultured Phycisphaeraceae bacterium
GCAACAACAGTCCGCGTAACTGAATGGCATTCCCGCAGAGCCGGTTGAGCATGCCCGAACTCATCGACTTCGGGACCAAATCGCAGACATGCTCAACGCAGAGCCGTTGAGCATGCCACCCGCTCACTCATCGAGATGCTTGTCCATGATCCGCACATCGATGAAGCGCCCGAGCTTCACGCCCGCCCGCCGTTGCACGCCGATGGTTGCGAACCCCAGGGCCTCGTGGAACTTCACGCTCCCGGGGTTCTGCTCGGTGACGCGGGCGATGATGACGCAGACGCCCTCGCGGAACGCCCGGGCCATGAGGTCGACCATCAGGGCTTTCCCCACCCCGCGACCCTGGGCGTCGGGATGGACGTATACGGAGTTCTCCGCCGTGCGGGCGTAGCCGGGACGGCTCGACCACGCCGAGAGCGACGCGAAGCCCAGGACGGTGAACGGCCTTTCACCCTGGGGCGCATCGTCGTCCAATGCGACGACGGCAGGATGTCGCGGGTTTGTGTGCTCCCCGAGCCACGCACCCCACTCTTTCGGGGAGCGGGGCTCGGTCATGAGCGTGGCGAAACCGTGGAGGCATTCGGGGTCATAGATGGCCGCGATGCCGGGGAGATGTTCGGGGGCGGCCGGGACGATCCGCATCTGGTATCGTTGGGGGCAACTGGCCGGAGCGGTGGACGGGACGAGAAAGTGTGTGGGGGGGGAAACCCTGATGCGAGACGCCAGAACGATGCCGAGCCAAAGCGCACGCAGCGAAGCCCCTGCTCACACCCGCACCCCCACCACCCGACGTTCCGCGGTGAGCGTGGAAGTGAAGCCGTCGCCCCAGGGGCGAGCGGCCGCGCCGCCCGCGAAGGCTCTGCACCGCCTGGGCTTCTTCCGCCAGTTCCTCAAGGCCCCCAAGGAGCTTGGCACCTGCTTCACCTCCGGCAAGGGCCTGACCAAGGCGCTGACGACGCACATGGGGCTCGAAAGCGCCAGCGCGGTCGTCGAGCTTGGCCCCGGCAGCGGGCCGCTCACCGAGCGGATTGTCGGCCTCATCCCCGACGGCGCGAACTTCTTCACCATCGAGAGCAACGAGGGCCTCGTCGAGCTCCTCCGCAAGCGATTCCCGACCATCTCCACCTATCACGACGACGCCCTGAACGTCTCGGCCATCGCGAAGAAGCACGGCCTGAAGCCGGGCTCGGTCGACGCCGTGGTCAGCAGCCTGCCCTTCCTGCTCTTCGACGACGAGCTGCAGGACCGGATGCTGGGGGCGATCTCGAAGGTCCTGCGTCCGGGGGGGCGGTTCAGCATGGTGACCTACCGGCCGGAACGGCTGATGCCCAGTGCCCGGGAGTTCCGGCGGCGCATGGAGCGGCACTTCGGCAAGGTCGAGCGGGCCGTGTTTATCCCGACGAACATCCCGCCGGCACACGTCTACCGATGCACGAAGTAGGGGGTCCGGGGCCGGGCCCGGGCGTCAGGGGGAGCGGAGTATGCCGGAATGGCGGGCCCGCGTTAAGGGGAAGGGCTGGTTGGCCGATGGTTATCTGCGCGGGCGGGTCTGGACCGGCTGGGGCCGGTGAGATCCCGTGCGACCCGTGGCCCGCAGTTTGCCCATACCCATACGGATTGGTTCGTCACTAGTATGACCACATCGCGTCGGCGCACCGGGCACCCAGGCCCGATCCCGTCGCACGAGGAATGAACGAATGCCTTCCGCCAGCGTTTCCTACCAGCGCACTCGCGAGATGACGATCGACGAGCTGTTGCTGGAGAATCGGATCGTCTTCCTGATCGGCGAGATCAACTACGCCTCCGCCGCTCGGGTCATGATGCAGATGCTCTACCTGGAGAACCAGAAGAAGGGCCAGGACATCCACTTCTACATCAATTCGCCCGGGGGCGCGGTGGACGACACGCTCGCCCTCTACGACACGATGCGTTTCCTGACGAGCCCGGTGAGCACATACTGCATCGGGCGGGCGTACTCGGGCGGAGCGGTTCTGCTCACGGCCGGCGCCAAGGGCAAGCGGTTCATCCTCCCGCACGCGAAGGTGATGACCCACCAGCCCTACGGCGGCGTGGGCGGGCAGGCCGAGGACATCCGCATCCAGGCCGAGCAGATCATCAAGAGCAAGCAGGAGCTCATCAGGATCATCGCCAAGCACACCGGCCAGGCCGAGGAAGTCGTCCGGCGCGATTCGGAGCGTGACAAGTACTTCACGGCCGAAGAGGCCAAGAGCTACGGGCTTGTCGACGAGGTCCTCGAAGAGCCGCGCCACCAGTAGCCCGAGCGCGGCGTGACGGCGTGTCCTCCCTGTTCACCGCTCACCATTCACCATTCATTCGGGGTTTCCCCATGTCATACCTGGTTCCGATCGTGATTGAGCAGTCCGGCCGCGGCGAGCGCGCGTACGACATCTACTCGCGCCTGCTCAAGGACCGAATCGTCTTCCTGGGCAGCCCGGTGATGGACGAGTCGGCGAGCCTGATCATCGCTCAGCTGCTCTTCCTCGCCAACGAGGACCCCAAGAGCGACATCCACCTGTACATCAACTCCCCCGGCGGCAGCGTCACCGCCGGCCTGGGCATCCTCGACACGATGAAGTACGTCGAGTGCGACGTTGCGACGTACGTCATCGGGCAGGCCGCGAGCATGGGCAGCGTGCTGGCGTGCTCGGGCACCAAGGGCAAGCGCTACGCCCTGCCCAACGCCCGCAACCTGATGCACCAGCCGCTCATCGGGGGCGTGATGGAAGGCCAGGCAACGGACCTTGAGATCGAAGCCCGCGAGATGCTGCGCCTGCGCGACCGCCTGTACGGGATCTACGCCGAGGCGACGGGTCAGAACAAGGACCGCATCGCGGCCGATTGCGACCGCAACAAGTGGCTCGACGAGCAGGAGATGCTCGAGTACGGCCTGATCGACAAGGTGCTGACCCGCATGCCGCGGGTTGACAAGCGGGACGCGGGCCGCGAGTAAGTCAGAAAGACCTTCACCGCGGAGATCGCAGAGACCGCGGAGAAGAGGCGATGAACGAACGCGGGCCCGGAGCGAGCGCTCCGGGCCCGTTTCTTTTTCCCAAGGTCTTTCTCCGCGCCCTCCGCGTGCTCCGCGGTGAAATCCGCTCACTTCACCCGCAGCACCACCATCGTCATGTCGTCCGGCGGCGTGTTCATCCCGATGAACTGGCGGATGTGCCACGCGACGTGGTCGACGACGCGCTGGGCGCTGGCGTGGGGGTCCTCGGCGAGGAGCTCGACGATCGCCTTCTTGATGCGGGTGCCGCCGAAGCGTTTGCCGTTGAAGTCGGAGGCGTCGGTGAGCCCGTCGGTGTAGATCGCGAGCACGTCGCCCTTCTTGAGATCGAAGATGCCGAAGGGGTATTTCTGCTGGGGGTCGATGCCCAGGGCCATGCCGTCGGCGGTGAGGCGCAGGACGTCGTCGGGGCCGATCTTCCTGCCGCTGCTGGCCGGCGGGGCGCGGAAGAGCATGGGCCATTCGTGGCCGGCGCCGCAATAGGTCATGCGGAGCGTGGCGGGGTCGATCACGCCGTACCAGAGGGTGGCGAACTCGTTGTCGAGGGTGTCGCGGACGAGGGCCTGGTTGACGCGGCTGAGGACCTCGCCGATCTGGTAGACGTCCTGCGCGTGGGCCCGCAGGCTGGCGCGGACGCTCGACATGAGCAGGGCCGCGGCCACGCCCTTGCCGACGACGTCGCCGACGACGATGCCCAGGTTGCTGTCGAGGCGGATGAAGTCGTAGAAGTCGCCGCCGAGCTCGAAGCTCGGCACGTAACGGGCCGCGAGCTCGAGGGGCGGCATGTCCGGCGTCGAGCGCGGCAGCATGCGCCGCTGCACGTCGGCCGCGAGGCGGACCTGGCGCTGCACCTGCTCGTTCTGCTCGCGGAGGACACGCAGCCGGGCGTTGACCACCGACGCGGCGGACTGGTCGGCGATCGAGCGGAGCAGGCCCTGCTCACCGCGGGTGAAGCGGCGCGTGGTGCGGGTGTAGAGGCGGATGAGGCCGACGGGGCGGCCGTGGTACATGAGGCCGGTGGTGATGAAGCTGACGAGGCCTTCATCGCGGACGCGCTTGGGGTCGTTGACGCGCGGGTCGGCGGCGAGGTCGTCGACGGTGATGACGTCGCCTTCGAGGGCGAGGGCCCGCAACACGCCGCCGGCCGAGAGGGGGCGAGGATCGTCGATCCACTCGCGGGAAAGGCCGCGGGCGGCCCGGATGTCCATGGGGAGCGAGAGCTGGTCGACGCCGGTGGGCGTGCTCTCTGGCAGCAGGGCGATCGAGCCGGCGTCGGCGCGGAGGACCTGCATGGCGAGGTCGAGCGCGACGCTGAGGACACGGTCGCTGTCGCCGGTCTGGACCAGCAGCGAGCTGAGGCGGTACAGGGCCCCGAGCTCCTGCACGCGGCTCTTGAGCGAGAGCTGGGCCTCGCAGCCTTCGCTGATCGCGGAGGCGAGGCGGCGCAGGGCCGTCTCGAGCGAGCGGATGAGCACGCGCAGCTCGCCGCCCTCGCCGGTCATGACGACTCGTTCGTCGACGACCGCGGTGGGCACGGCCATCACGATCGCGCCGATGATGCCTGAGCTGAGGCGCAAGTGGGCCGCGAACAGCTCGGACTGCTCGTCGGGGGAGGCGCCCGCGAGTTCGCCGGCGCGGCGTCGGGCGGCGTTCTCGTCGACGATCTCCCAAGGCGACGCGCCCCGCCCCGGGATGATCGCCCCGAAGTCGCGGTCGCGGAGCCAGATGGGGACGCCGGTGGTGCGGCTGAGCTCGTCGCACACCGAGGCGAGCGAGCCGTCGGTGAGGAACTCGCGGACGGAGTGGGTGCTGAGGGCGTCCGACGCGACTTCGGGCGGCTCGGGGGCCGGTCGCGGAGCGGGCTCGGGATGGGCTGCGCCGGCGTCAGGCATTCCGTGCGGATGCTATTCGCGGCGTGCCAACGGTGCGATGACCGCGAGCGGGACGGGGTTACTTATTCGGGACGTCCCCGCTGCCCGCCGGCTTGGGAGCCTCGACCGGCAGCGGAGCCGGCGCCTTGTCCAGCACCGGCAGATCGGCCGGTACGGGCGACTTCCAGACCTTGGCCGCGAGTTCGAGCAGCGCGAGGTCGGCCGTGTTGCCGGGTTCGATCTTCGCGCCGAACGCGGCGAGGCCCTTGTGGACGCCCTCGAGGTCGCCGGCCTGGTAGGCGAGGTAGCCCAGCAGGAGGCCGGCGTCGCCGGAGAGGGCCGTGTCGGTGCGGGCCGCGGCCTTGGTGAGCTGCTCGCGGATCAACTTCATCCGGTCGGCGGCGGGCATGACGCTCGCATCGAACTTCACGCCGATCATCTCGGGGTGGGTCGCGTAGAGCTCGCGGAGATTGGCGGCGCCCGACATGTACAGGCCGGCGCCGACCTGGGCGTGCACGCGGCCCGCCTGGGCCAGCGCGTCGCGCGGCGACGCGGACAGTGCACGGCTGAACGCGTCCTCGGCGTCGAAGTACCGCTCCTCGCGCAGGGCCGCCTCGCCGTCGACCATCCGGTCGACGTAGTACACGCTCGCGGGCCGGCCCGCGATCATGGTGTTGACCTTCACGCGGGCCTTGCGGGCGGCCTCGACCTGGTCGACGTTGAAGGCGTCCTTCTCATGAAAGCCCTGGGCGTCGAGGATGGCCTTCACGCGGGCGTCGAGCTGCAGGCGGCGCTCTTCGGGCGTGGTCGGGATCAGCGGGTTGGCGTCGGCGGGTTTCTCATCGCCGGGCTTGGCCTCGGGCTTCTTCTTCTCGCGCAGCGGCGGCTCGCCGCGGAGCGAGCGGCGCATGTCCTCGAGGGACGAGAGCCACTCGGGCTGCGTCGAGGCGGGGTTGGCGCCCGGAGCGTTGTCGCCGGGGGTGGGGGGCGCGTCGGGCTTCTCGCCGGGGCGGACACCCGGGACGGTGTCGTTGGGGTTCGGAGCGTTGGGGTTGGCGGGGGGCGTGAGGTTGGCGCGGTCGCCGGGCTTGACGTCGCTGGGGCGGGCGGTCGTGTCGACGCGGCCGTTGACGTCCTGGCGGGCCTTGCTCTCGGCGCCGAACCGCTCGAGCACGACGGGGAGCGAGCCGATCTCGGCCGTGTCGACTTTGGTCGTGACAGCGTTGGGCCGCGGCTTGGGCGGTGCGCCGGCGGGGACGTCGCTGGCGAGGGACTCGCGGGCCATGCGGGCCTGGGACTCGACGCCGGTGGGGCGCCACTTGCCGGGCTGGTCGGGGGTCGCGGGCGTGTCGCCCGAGTCGACCTCGCGGAGCTTCACGCCCATCAGGGGCGAGGCGAGCAGGGCGTAGGACTGGCCCTCGGGACCGGTCACGGTGCCGAGGATGGTGGGCTGGACCGAGCGCTGGGCCCGGAACTCGGAGGTGGAGCGGATGGCGTTGCCGACGGTCCGCCCGCTCGCGCCGGTGCCGGCGCGCCGGACGGTGCTGGACAGGCCGCCGGTGTTGTCTTCGGGATTGGAGGTGCCGGTGGTCATCGACATCTGGTAGCGGAGGGCGTCGGTGCCGCGGATGCCCTGCTGGCTGAAGCGGACCGAACCGGAGGCGCTTGGGTCGCTGCGGGCGAATATCCCCGAGCCGCCGGTGTTGCCGACGCCGCCCAGGGCGTCGGACCCGGCGGAGATCCGCTGCTCCTTGAAGAGGTCGTTGGAGCCGAGGCCGGCGCGGAAGTCGTCGGTGGCGAGGTAGCCGACGTCGCCGCGGAACGAGCGGCCGTAGGCGGCGTTGCCGGTGACGATGGCGTTGTTCATCTTGATCTGGGCGTCGAGGTCGCGGACCTTGGTGTTGACGCCGCCGGAGCCGCGCTGGAGATTGCGGTCGAGGGCGCGGCCGTCGCCGAGGGCGTTCTGGCCGAGGGCGGAGCGGGGGGTGCCGGAGATGGCGAGGAGCCCGACGAGACCGACGCCCAACACGATGCTTCGGGTGCGCTGCATGGATCGCCTCTCTGTGTAGACCGTCCAGACCGTCCGCTGACCCCCCGACCCCATACGGCCATATGGCCGCTGAGACTCTATCGGCCCTGGGGGTGCCCGGTTCGCGCAAGGTTCTGTGCGAGGCACGGTTCTGCGCGGGGTCTCTGGCCCCATAAACTCGTGCGATGACCCCTTCCCAGCCCCCAGCGTCCCCCACAGACCACTACTACATCACGACCCCGATCTATTACGTGAACGACCGGCCCCACATCGGGCACTGCTACACGACCATCCTCGCGGACGTGGCGGCCCGGTTTCAGCGGCTGGTGCGGGGGGAGGCGTTCGGATTTTCGGCTGGTGGCACAGGCGTCCCGCCGGTGTCGGCCGCTTCGGCCGAGCCGCGGAGTGCAGGACCCACGAGCACAGGCGGGACGCCTGTGCCACCTCGCGGGGGGGTGTTCTTTCTCACCGGGACCGACGAGCACGCGGAGAAGGTCGTCACCACGGCCGCCGAGCGGGGCCTGACGACCATGCAGTGGGCCGACCGCAACTCCGCGGCGTTCAAGAGCGTGTTCGAGGAGCTGAACTGCACGTTCGACGATTTCATCCGCACGACGCAGGAGCGCCACAAGGCGAAGGTGGGGGAGTACATCCGGGCGCTCGAGAAGGCCGGCGATGTCTATCTGGGCGAGTACGAGAGTTGGTACGACGTCAACGACGAGGCGTATGTGCCCGAGGCCCGCGCGAAGGAACAGAATTACCTTGGGTCCAACGCGAAGCCGCTCGTGCGGCGCAAGGAGAAGAACTACTTCTTCAAGCTGACGAAGTACGTGGCGCAGGTAGAGGCGTGGATCCAGGGCGGGAATGACGGACGGCCGGCGGTCGAGCCGGACGCGCGGCGCAACGAAGTGCTGGCTCGCATCAAGGAGGGGCTCGACGACGTCCCGATTTCGCGCCCGATCACCGACGACCCGGCGACGCAGTTCGGCATCCGCATGCCGGATGATCCGACGCACCGGATCTACGTGTGGATCGATGCACTCTTCAACTACCTCTCGGCCGTAGACACGCCGGAGCGGGAGCGGTTCTGGCCCGCGAGCGTGCACGTGATGGGCAAAGAGATCATCTGGTTCCACGCCGTGATCTGGCCGGCGATGCTGACGGCTCTGGGACGCCCGCTCCCCAAGCTTGTGTACGCGCACAGCCACTACACCCGCGACGGCAAGAAGATGTCCAAGAGCCTGGGCAACTTCATCGATCTCGAGACTATCCGCGCGTACACCGGCCGTTACGGCGTCGACGCGCTGCGCTGGTATTTGACGACCCAAGGCCCCTTGCACGCGACCGACGCGGACTTCTCGCACACCAAGTTCGTCGAGGTCTACAACGCCGATCTCGCCAACGGCATCGGCAACTGCGCGAGCCGGGTGGCGAACATGATTGAGAAGTACTTCCAGGGCGCCGTACCGGACGCGAAGGGGAAGTATGACTACACGGTGGCTGAGTCGGGCATTCCAATCGGGAAGTTATTTGGTGCGACAAGCGAGCCGTCGGAGTCGACAGTCGCATTCGGTGCGAAACTGTGCAATGCACTTGTCCGGGCAACCGAAGAGCCGGCAGCGCGATTCAGCATTGATCTGGTCGTTCATCACGCTCGTATCTTGATCGGTTTTGTTGATCTGTTCATCGCAACCACCGCTCCGTTCAAGCTCGCCAAGACCATCGACACCGACCCCGCCGCCCAAGCCAAGCTCGAAGCCATCCTCTACAACTGCGCCGAAGCCATCCGCATCGCGTCGCTGCTCATGTGGCCCGTGATTCCCACGAAGATCGAGCAGCTCTGGAAGACGTGGAACTGCACACCCCCCGCGGGCGTGCCGCTCGCGGAGCTCGCGAAGTTCGCCGGCCCGCATGGCCTTCAGCCCGGGCACAAGATCGCCAAGGGCGATGCGCTGTTCATGCGCGCCGACACGGCCGAGGGGCCGCCGACGCCGGGGCCGGCGCCGGCGGCTTGAACGAGCCGTGAGCGCGAGCTCACGGTGAACCTTGCGTTGCGGGACGTGACCGACGTGACGGACCAGTTCGAGTAGCGAGCGTTCACCGTGAGCTTGCGCTCACGGCTCGTTCAGCACGGCCCGTTCAGCAGCGTCCGCTTGATCGCCTCCGCCTTGTCCAGCGTCTCCTGCCACTCGCGGGCAGGGTCACTCTCTGCGACGATCCCCGCCCCCACCGGCAGATCGATCGTGGCGTCGGTGAATTCGTGGCCGGCGGTGGGGGGGCCGCCCCGCTGCTCGATCGTCGCCGTCCGGATCGCCACGTTGAACGCCGCGTTGCCGCATGCGCTGATGAACCCGACGCAGCCGCAGTAGACGCCGCGGGGCGCGGCCTCGAGCTCGTCGATGATCTGCATCGCCCGCACCTTGGGCGCTCCGGTGACCGATCCGGGTGGGAACGCGGCGGCGATCAGCTCGTCCAGCCCCGCGTCATTCCGCAGCACCCCCGACACCGTCGCCACGCCGTGGTCGAGTGTCCCGGCGTGGCGCTCGATCGCCCGGGCTTCGTCGACGCGCACGCTTCCGATGCGGCACACGCGCCCCAGGTCGTTGCGCATGAGGTCGATGATCATCGCCAGCTCGGCGTGGTCCTTCGCGCTCGCCCCCAGTTCCGCCACCGAGCGCGGCCCCACACGCCGCGTTCCCTTGATGGGGCGCGTGACCACCTTGCGCGTCTGTCCATCAACTTCCAGGAACAATTCCGGACTCAGCGAGACCACGGCCCGGCGCGGCCCCGTCCCCCCCGTCCCCCCCGTCCCCCCAGCGCCGTCTCCCGGCAATTCGAGATACGCCCCGTACCACGGCTCAACCCCGAGCGCCGCCGCGAACGCCCCGCGGCTCGACCCGTCGAACCGCCCCACGAGGTGATGCGCGAGGTTCACCTGGAAGCAGTCGCCGGCGTGGATGTACTCGACCGCGCGGGCCACGCTCCGCTCAAACGCCTCGCGCCCCGTCGTGCTCACGAGCCCGCGCACGCCGAACGCCGGCGCGGCCGTGCCTCTCGCCTCCGGCCCGTCCCCATCCCCCAACCCCCACGGCAGCGCCCCCGCCCGCGCCGGATCTCCCACAAACCACCACTCCCCGGAAGCCCCGTCCTGCACATACGCCGCGGGGCACTCGAGCCACTCGGCCAGCGGCGCGCCCGCGCCCCTGCGGCCCGACCGCGCGAGTCCGGCCGCCGGCTCGATCACCCGTCCCGCTTCGTACCGGATGACCCCGATCCACCCGCTGAGGAACGGCGGTGCTTCGGCCGGGTTGTGTGCTCGCATATTCCCCCTGTAGTGGGGGGCTGCTGGCATCAACGACCCGCCCTTCCCATCCGCCCGCCACACCCCGGCCGGCACCGCGAACACCCGCCACCGCGCCCGTCCTTCGCCTTGGCCGCCACCCGACCAGAGGACCACCAAGGGGCTCGCCGCGGGCCATGCCGCGAGCACGGCCTCTCCCGTCGCCTGCCAGCGCAGGGGCACCGCCACCGGCGATCCGGGGGTCACTTCGACTCGGGAGCGGCCGGCGAGCGTGCCCACGCGAAAGCGTACGGGGCGTATCAAGCACAAATGCGAGCGTTTTGGCCCAAAACCGCGGTGTGCGCGGCGCAAGTCGCCCTCGGAACGCTGCCCTTCTATCATTCTGCCCGGCGCCGCACGTCCACAAGGGCGGCGAGGGTAGGCAAACCCCCCCGCCCCCCGCCCACCGCCGCAGGACCGGCTTCGCCGAATCAAATTCCCCCGCTGGTCACCAGAGGAAGGCACGCATGCCGAGCAAGACCCCTGCCAAGTCCGCCCCCAAGTCCGCCGGCGTCCTGAACGGGACGAACGGGACGAACGGGCACGCCCACACGTCCACCCGCTCCAACACCGCCGCCGCCGCCGGCGGCCCCGGCCCCGTCATGCGGCGCAAGCCCGGCAAGATGGTGTACTACTTCGGCGGCGACCGGACGGAGGGCGACGGCTCCCCGGACATGAAGCAGCTGCTGGGCGGCAAGGGCGCGAACCTCGCCGACATGACCTCGATCGGCCTGCCCGTGCCCCCCGGCTTCACGATCACCACCGATACGTGCGCCGCGTACTACAAGGCCGGCATGCGGCTGCCGCACGGCCTCATGAACGAGTGCCACAAGAACATCAACATGCTCGAGAAGGAGACCGACAAGGTCTTCGGCAACAACTCGAACCCGCTGCTGGTCTCGGTCCGCTCTGGCGCGGCCGTCAGCATGCCGGGCATGATGGACACGATCCTCAACCTCGGCCTCACCGACACGTCGGTCGAGGGCCTGGCGAACGTCACGGGCAACCGTCGCTTCGCGTACGACGCGTACCGCCGCCTGATCAACATGTTCGGCGACGTCGTGATGGGCGTTGACCACGAGAAGTTCGAGCACGAGTTCGACCAGCTCAAGAAGAAGTACAGGGCCACCGACGACACCGAGGTCCCCGAGGACGGTATCGTCGAGCTCGCCAAGATCTACAAGGACACGTACCGCAAGTTCGTCGGCGACGAGTTCCCGCAGAACCCGTTCAAGCAGCTCGAGCTCGCCATCGAGGCGGTGTTCAAGAGCTGGGAGTCCGACCGGGCCCAGACGTATCGCCGGCTGAGCAACATCTCGGGCCTGAACGGCACGGCCGTGAACGTCCAGACGATGGTGTTCGGCAACATGGGCGAGGACTCGGGCACGGGCGTGGCGTTCACGCGCAACCCGAGCACGGGCGAGAACAAGTTCTACGGCGAGTTCCTGATCAACGCCCAGGGCGAGGACGTGGTGGCGGGCATCCGCA
>CAZMCC010000109.1:0-11729 GCA_964564695.1 uncultured Phycisphaeraceae bacterium
GCCTCCTCTCCGAGCCCCGTCATGCTTGACAACCAAGACAGTCGCTCTCCCTCGCCCAAAGCTGCGAGGGAGAGGGGGGAGTCGCCGTGAGGCGCAGCAGCGTGCACGCGATCAGGCGGCGTTCGCGGGGGTGGGTCTTGGGGTCGGTGAGCAGGGACACGAGCGTGTCGAACGCGAGGCGGATGGCGCGGGCGAGTTCGTCGGGGGGGATGAGAGAAGCCAGCGCGGGGAGTGTGGCGGTGAGCATGGGCGGAGGATCGCCCGCGGCCGTGTGGGTGCAACAAGTTTGGTCGCTAACTCCGCTTTTTGGCGCGCAAAAGCGTACTTGCGCGCGAGATTGCGCAGTCTCGGGGGCGCAAGTACGCGTTGAGGTGGTGGTGAAGAGGAGAAGAAGTCGGAAGAGGTAGGAGGAAGGAGGAGGCGGTAGAAGACGGAGCCCTCTCCCCTGCCCTCTCCCTTGTCGCCAGAGCTCGACAAGGGAGAGGGAGGCGGTCCCCCCGCGAGGGCTTAGAGGCGTGTGCCGCCGCTGGCGTCGATGAGCTGGCCGGTGAGCCAGGCGGCCTCGGGGGTGGCGAGGTAGGCGACGACGTTGGCGACGTCCTCGGGCTTGCCGAGGCGCTGGAGCGCCTGGATGCCCAGGGCCATCGCGTCGCGGTTCTCGCCGATCGCGGCGGACATGTCGGTGTCGATGATGCCGGGGTTCACGGCGTTGACGGTGATGTTGCGGACGCCGAGCTCGTTGGCGAGCTGGAGGGTGAAGGTGTCGAGGGCGCCCTTGGTGGAGGCGTAGGCGGCAAGGCCCGGGAAGGTGCGGTGGGAGACGACGCTGGAGATGTTGATGATGCGTCCGGCGTCGGGGATGCGCGGGAGAGCTTTCTGCGTAACGAAAAACGGTGACTTGACGTTGACGTTGAAGACATGATCGAAATCGGCTTCCGTGGTTTCGGCGAACGGCCCCATGGGGGCGACGCCGGCGTTGTTGACGAGGATGTCGATCTTCGCGGTGGCGCCGACTTCCTTGTCGAACGCGGCGAAGAGGTCGCGCACTCCGGCGAGCGAACGGAGGTCGCCGGCGATGGGGAAGGCACTGCCGCCTGCGCCCTTGATGTCGGCGACGACCTTGAGGGCCTGGTCTTTGCTGGCGCTGTAGTGGACGCCGACGCGGGCGCCGCTGAGGGCGAGGCGCCGGGCGATAGCCGCGCCGATGCCGCGGCTGGCGCCGGTGACGAGGGCGAGCTTGCCGGTGAGGGGTGTGGCGGTGGGGGTGGTGGTCGTCATGGGGCGTTCTCCTTCAAGGTTGAGTTTGTTTTGAAACGATCGGTTCCAAATAGGTCGGTGCGAAACGGTCGGGCACGAGCCCGATCGGTGGGGAAGGCGGTGAGGGGTTCAGGGTCTGAGCATCGCGACGGCGGCGTCGGTGATGGCGCTGGTCTGCGGGCGGGCCCCCGCCGCGGATTTGTTCTCGCCGGGGTTCTGGCGGGCGAAGACGGCGATGCCGGAGAGGAGGCGGACGATCATGGCCGCGAGGTCGGGCGCGGCGAGATCGCGGCGGACCTGGCCGGCGCGCTGGCCGAGGGTGAGGGTGTTGGCGAGGAGCTCGGTGATGCGGGCCCAGTGGGCGTCGAGCATGGCGCGGACGTCGGCGTCGTGGGGGGCGAGCTCGGCCATGGCGTTGACGGCGAAACACCCGCCGCCGGCGGCTTTCGTGGCGTCGCAGGGGGTGGTGGCGGAGGCGAGGAAGGCACGCACGGCGTCGAGGGCGTCGGCGTGGCCGCCGAGGGAGCGCTGGACTTTGTCCTGGCCGGCGGCGAGGTAGCGGCGGAGGCCTTCGAGGTAGAGCGAACGCTTGTCGGTGAAGGCTTTGTAGAGGCTGCCCTTTTCAATGCCCATCGCGGCGGTGAGGTCGCACATCGACGTGCCTTCGTAGCCGCCCTTGAGGAAGGCCTGGGTGGCCTTGGCGACGGCGTCGTCGATGTCGAACTCCCGGGGGCGGGGCATGGGGGACCGTAGGCATTGTGGAACGATCGGTCAAGAAAGGGGCAAAGGGCAAATAGCAAAGGGCAAATCAGGAGGGGGGGAAAGAGAAAGGCCTCCCGCGGGGAGCGGGAGGCCTTTGGAATCGTGGGGGGTGCACCGCCTGCTTCCGCAGGCGGCTCTGATCAAGTCGGGGCTTACGGGAAGATGCCGCGGATGGCGTAGACCTTGGCGATGTTCTCGAGGGCGGCGATGTAGGCGGCGGTGCGGAGGTCGCACTTGTACTTCTGGCGGGCCTGGCGGGTGCGCTTGGCGGCCGAGACCATGGCGACGTTGAGCTTGCGGTCGACTTCCTCGACTTCCCAGCTGGAGAAGGTCTTGTTCTGGACCCACTCGAAGTAGGAGACGGTGACGCCGCCGGCGTTGGCGAGGATGGCGGGGATGACTTCGACGCCGCGGGAGAGCAGGAGGCGCTCGCCGGCGGGCGTGGTCGGGGCGTTGGCGCCTTCGACGACGACCTTGGCGTTGATGAGCTTGGCCTCGGGCTCCTTGATCATCTGCTCGAGGGCGGCGGGGATGAAGACGTCCACCTTCGCGGAGTAGAACTCTTCCTTGGTGCAGGCGTCGGCCTTGGGGTAGCCGGCGACGCCGCCCTTGGGGTTGGCGGCGACGTAGTGGGCGAGGTCGTGGGCGTCGATGCCATGATCGTTCTTGATGAAGCCGGTGTGGTCGGACGCGGTGATCATCTTGGCGCCCATGTCCTGGAACAGGCGGGCTGCCCACGAGCCGACGTTGCCGTAGCCGAGGGTGGCGAAGGTCGCGCCCTTGGCCTGGAGGCCGAGCTCGGGGAGCATCTCGGCGAGGACGTCGACGAGGCCCTGACCGGTGGCCTTTTCGCGGCCCTGGGAGCCGCCGTACTCGACGGGCTTGCCGGTGATGACGGCGTGGGGGTTCTGCATACCGCCGACCTGCGCGAGGAACGAGTAGGTGTCGGCCATCCAGGCCATGTGCTGGGCGGTGGAGCCGACGTCGGGGGCGGGGATGTCGTGATCGGGCCCGATCATGTGGGCGATGGCGGTGGTGAAGCGGCGGACGATGCGTTCCATCTCGTCGTTGGAGTGGGCGCGAGGGTTGACGCGGATGCCGCCCTTGCCGCCGCCGTAGGGCAGGCGGGCGAGGGAGCACTTCATGGTCATGAGGAAGGCGAGGGACTTGACGTCGTCGAGGTGGACCTCGTGGTGGAAGCGGAGGCCGCCCTTGAAGGGGCCCAGGGCGTTGTTGTGCTGAACGCGGTAGCCCTTGATGAGCTGCCACTCCCCGCTGTCCATCTTCACGGGGAAGTGGACCATGATCTCGTTCTTGGGCTGGGCCAAGATGAGCTGGACGTGCTTGGGGAGGTTCATGAGCTCCGCGGCGTGGAGCATCGTGGCGACCGTCTGGTAGTAGAGGTTGTCCGGGTCCGCGGGCAGGCCGGCCTCGTTGACGATCGGGCTCTTGAAGATCTGCCCGGCGGTGGAGGAGGCGTTGGCGTGCGACGCGGCGGTGACGGTGCTCATGACGGTGTCCGGGGTGTCGGTTGTCGGGAACGGATGCGCGGCGGGCCGTCCGCCGGCGTCCCGAAGGGGGGCGGCGGGGAGGCCCTGTGAGGGCGTCGCCGTGCGCTGACCATTCGGGAGCGAAGCGTAGGGACACCCCGGGGCGGCGGCAAACCGCGGTTTGGCGGGCGGTTTTGGCGGGGTTTGCCGGGCTACAACTGGGCATGACGCTGCTGTACCACGGTGCGGACCTGATCTGGATGACGAAACTGCGGTCGGGGGCCGAGGCGCTGGGGATCCCGGTGCGGGCGGTTCGGAACGTGGAGATGCTCGAGGCGCGGTTGGCGGATACCCCCGTGAAAGGGCTGATAGTCGACTTGGATGCGCCGGAGGTGGCGATACCACTTATTGAGCGGGCGGCGAAGCACAACGCCGAGAAGGGGGCAGAGGGCGGGGCGGGCGTGCGGATCGCGGCGTTCGGGCCGCACGTGGAGGTGGAGCGGTTCGCGCAAGCGAAAGCCGCCGGCGCGCACGAGGTGATGCCTCGGGGGGCGCTGGCGGCTCGAATGGAAGACGTGATGAAGCGTCTGGTCGGGGGCTGAAGGCCCGCGCGACAGCGATTACTCGTCGCGCGAGGCGGAGACGCTGGCGGTCGTGGTCTGCCAACGGCCACCGGCGCGCTGCTCCAGGATGCGGACGTTGTTGAAGGTGGACTTGAAGAGGCTGGCGGTCTCGGGCGAGGCGAGCAGGCGATTGGCGTTGGCGTTCAGGTCGTTGTTGAGCGACGTGAACTGCTCGCCGAAGGCCGCGGTGAGGGTCCGCTTGACGTCGGGGCTGAGGTTGTTGAGCTGGTCGGCGAGCTTGTTGATGGGCTCGACGCTCTCGGCGATGCTGGGGAGGGCCTTGAGGGCGGAGGTGCTGCCGTTGACGGCGTCGAGCTGGTTGTTGAAGCTGTCGAGCTTGGCGATGTAGTCCTTGGCGTTGGTGAGGACGGGCTGGGGGAGGTCGGCCATGGCCTTGGTGGAGGCGGAATTGGCGTACGTGCTGTTGTGGTTGCAAGCGGGGAGGACGAGGGCGCAGACCGAGGCGGCGCAGACGGCGATGGCGAGACGGGAGCGGAGGGACATGGGATCTCCTATTTGAAGGGCTCAGGGACCAGGGATCAGGGACCGGAGTTGGCCGGCGTGAGGGCCGGAACTTCGTCGGGCTGTATCGACTGGTTGGGGGTGAATCCTCAGTTGGGGGGGTCGCCGGTGGGGCGTGGGCGCGCGTTACCGGTCCCAGTGAGGGGGTTGTTGCGCGGTGGGGATTGTGGGAGACTGGACCGCGGCCCGGAGTGGAGCCGCGGGTGGGCGGTTCGCTGTGGCCACAAGGAACTCGACCATGGTGCGGAACGTGCTGGGCGTGATCGTCGGGTACATCGTGCTGGCGCTGTTCATCATGTGTTTCTTCACGGGGCTGTACATGGCGCTGGGGGCGGACAAGACGTTCCAGCCCGGCACGTACGAGCCGACGATGATGTGGAACGCACTTGCGTTTGTGCTGGGGCTGGCGGCGACGATCCTCGGCGGCGTGGTGTGCGCGCTGATCGCACGGCGCAAGGGCGCGGTGATCGGGCTGATGGTGGTGATCCTTGTGCTGGGGTTCGCGGAGGTGGTGTTCCAGGTGGCGATGCCGAAGGACCCGCCCGGGCCGCGTGAGGGGACGGTGACGAACTTCGACGCGGCGATGAAGGCGATCAAGCCGCTGTGGGTGACGATTGCGAACCCGCTGCTGGGCGCGCTGGGGGCGTGGATCGGCGGGAAGATGGTGCTGAAGGGGAAGGGGCCCAGTGCGGCGGCTTGAGCGGCGGCGGTCAGGGCTGGGCGCGCAGGAAGCCGCACTCGGGGCAGCCCTTGGCGAAATCGAAGCGCAGGTCGTAGCCGCAGCGGACGCAGTGGCCCTTGCGCATGCGCCGCAGCTCGCGCGAGATGCGGAACGGGGCGGCGACGATCGCGGCGAGGGCGGCGAAGACGGCGGCGTGCACGAGAGTGTTGAGCAGCAGGCCGAGCGGGAGGGGGCGCCACGGGATGATGGCGGGCGTGGTGTCGGCGCGCGCGAGGGGGACGATGGTCGCGATGTCGAAGGAGTTGCCCGGGCGGGTGACGGTGGAGAGGTCGCACGAGCCGGCGAGCGCGGGCCACGGGAAGCCGTAGGAGGCGTAGAGGTGGTCGTGGGGGGCGAGGTGCGCGGGGTCTGTGGGAGTTGGCGCGGTGGGGAGCGAGATCCAACTGGCAAGGACGCTCTCGGGCGCGAGCGAGGCGGGTGCGGTGCGCGAGCGGTTGGCGTAGGTGGAGCTGGCGATGGCCTCGGTGGCCCAGTGGGGCGTGGCGTCGCCGGTGACGAGGGCGACGGCGTCGATCTCGTTCCAGCCGCGGACGTTGGGGGAGTCGAGGTCGATGCGCACGCTGGTGATGAGGAGTGGTGCGGCGGCCGTCCCCGCCCGGGGGTCGGGCGGGATCGCGAACTCGACAGCGATGGGGAGCAGGGGCGGCGGTGGGGCGTTCGGATCGGCGGGGGGAGCGGCGGCGGCGCCGGAAGCGCCGGAAACGGCGGAGGTCAGAGATGGGAGGAGCGATGGGGTGGGCGTGATGGTGGGGCTGAAGGAGTCGGGGGTGGAGTTGGGGGCGGGCGTCACTGTGGCCGTGTGGATCGTGGTCCAGCCGGTGTCGCGGTCGGCGGGGGCGCTCGGGCCTTTGACGGCGACGCGCACGATGGCGCCGGGGGCGTTGGACTCGATGATGCGGACGCGCAGGGCGGGCACGGGGGGATCGAAGGTGAGGATGAGCCACTCCACCTGGCTGTCGGAGGTGGCGGAGGCCCAGGCGGTGTCGAGGTCGTGCATGCGCGGGGTGTCGGGGGCGCCGGTGGCCTGCTCGGGGCTCCACGGCTCGCGCGGGGTGGGAGCGACGACGGAGCGGGTGAGCTGGCAGCCGACGCGGGACCAGCGGTCGACGAGCCAGACCTGACGGTCGAGAGTGGCCGCGGCCTGGGTGTAGCCGGTGGAGGTGTTGGATGCGCTGGTGGGATCGCAGATCCACCAGAGCAGCAGGGAGGAGAGGATGGTGGAGAGCAGCCCGAGCAGGAGGACGCGGGCGAGGAAGCGCAGGCGTTGGGGGCGCGGCGCGGGCATGGGGGATTGTTGGTGGGGGGAGGGGTGGGCAGCGGAAGTAGGAGGAGGTAGGAGGGAGTAGAAGGAGGAGCCCTCACTCCTGCCCTCTCCCTCGGTCAAAGCCCCGAGGGAGAGGGGGGAAACCCGGCGGACAAAGCTCCGCCGGGGCACCCGGCACCCGGCACCCGGCGCGGGAGTGCTCCGTACGCTTGGGGCCATGAATATCTCTGTCCGGTGGCTGAATGAGTACTTGATGCCGGGGAACGTCACGCCGGAGACGGCGGAGCGGGTGCTCACGGACGTGGGGTTTCCGATCGAGTCGATCACACCGGTCGGTGGTGGGGGGGCGGGCGATGACGCGGACACGCTGCTCGATGTCGAGGTGACGAGCAACCGGGGGGATTGCCTGAGCCACGTGGGGCTGGCGCGGGAGATTGCGGCGGCGAGCGGGCGGCGGGTGAAGATGCCGTCGCTGGTGGCGATGAACCCGGGGCCGGGGGTGGCGGGGAAGCTGGTGGCGCTGGAGAACCGGGTGGCGACGTCGGGGGCGGGCGGGGGGCAGTGCCCGCTGTTCACGCTGCGGGTGATCAAGGGGATCAAGGTGGGGCCGAGCCCGGCGTGGCTGGTGCGGGCGCTGGAGGCGGTGGGGAAGCGGTCGATCAACAACGTGGTGGACGTGACGAACTACGTGGCGAGCGAGTTCGGGCAGCCGTCGCACGTGTTCGATCTGAAGACGATTGCGGCCGGGCCCGATGGTCGGCCCCAGATGATCGTGCGCACCGCGACGAAGGGGGAGAAGCTCACACTGCTCGATGACAAGACGGTCGAGCTGCGCGAGGAGGATGTGGTCATCGCGGACGCGAAGCGGGCGATCTCGCTCGCGGGGATCATGGGCGGGAAGGAAACCGAGGTGACCGCCGGCACGACGGACGTGCTGCTCGAGGTGGCGACGTGGTCGCCCTTGGCGGTGCGGAAGACGGCGCGGCGGCTGGGGATCCGCACGGACGCGAGCCATCGGTACGAGCGGTGGGTGGATCCGCGGTCGATCGATGCGCCGGCGCGCCGGGCGGCGGCGCTGATCGCCGAGTTGTGTGGCGGGACGGTTGTGGACGGGTACGTGACGGCGGGGGCGGAGATGTTCCCGACGAAGCCGATCATGTTGAGGGCGGCGCGGTGCCGTGCGATGCTGGGGGCGGACGTGTCGTCGGCGGAGATGACGAAGGTTCTGCGGTCGCACGAGGTGGACGTGAGCGTCGAGACGGCGAGCGCGGGGGATGATGACGTGATTCTGCGGTGCGTGCCGCCGGGGTGGCGGCCGGACCTGACGCGGGAGATTGATCTGATCGAGGAAGTGGCGCGGACGCACGGGCTGGACCAGGTGCCGGTGAAGGAGACGGTGCAGGTGCGGGTGACGGCGCCGCAGGCGCGCGAGAGCGCGGACCGGGCGATCGCGCACACGCTCGCGGGGCTGGGGTTCTACGAGGCGGTGACGTTCAGCTTCGTCAGCCGCAAGGCGGCGGCCCCGTTCGTGGAGAAGGGGACGCGGACGCTCGAGGTGGTGGATGAGCGGCGCAAGGGCGATCCGGTGCTGCGGCCGAGCATCCTGCCGAGCTTGCTCGCGTGCCGACAGGCGAACCAGGCGCGGGGCGTGGCGGGGGACGGCGGGGAGAACGGCGCGGGCGTGCGGCTGTTCGAGACGGCGTCGGCGTTCTGGCAGGAGGGGGACAAAGAGGGCGCGCTTGATGCGCACCGCGAGTCGCTGCGGCTCGCGCTCGTGGCGGACGCGGTTGGGGTGCCGAGCGTCGGTGGCGCGGCGGCGTCGGCGCACGAGCGCAAGCAGCTTGGGGTGCGGGTGATCCGCGGGGCGCTCGAGAGCCTGGCGGCGGCGGTGGGGGGGAGCAAGGCTCGGGTGGAGATCGTCCCCCCCCAGGCGGACGATGCCGCGCCCGAGGCGTTCGAGCGCGGGGCGTGCGGGCGCGTGCGGCTGGTGATGCGCGATGGATCGCCTGCGGTGGACGTTGGTTGGGCGGGGCTCGTGTCGGGAAAGGCGCAGGCGGCGTATGACCTTGCGGCGCCGGTGGCGGCGGCGGAGGTGGAGCTGGCGCCGATCGAGGCGCTCTGGCCGCCGACGGCGAAGGTGACGAACCTGCCGAGCTTCCCGGACATCGAGCGGGACCTGAGTTTGATTGTGGATGAGCGCGAGCCGTGGTCGCGGATCGAGACGTTGGTGCGAGCGAGCGAGCCGGCGATGTTGGAGAGCGTGGAGTTCGTGGGCGTGTATCGCGGGCCGCAGGCGGGGGCGGGAAGGAAGAGCGTGACGCTGCGGATGCGGTTCCGGGATGAGGGGCGGACGCTGAAGCGTGAGGAAGTGGAGCCGCAGGTGGCGGCGATTGTGGAGTTGGCGAAGAGGGAGATGAAGGCGGAGGTGAGGACGGCGTAGGGGAGAGTGAACGGTGAATGGTGAGCGGTGAACGGTGGGGGGCGAGTCGAAGCGGTGCGGCCGGTGCGAGCGGCGTTATGTAAGGTGGCGCCGGCGGTACGAGCAGGCCTTCAGCCTGCGGATGCAAACACACCAGGAAGTACTGGGGAGGTCGCTTTCCGGGGGTGTCGCTCGCAGAGCCTCGCTCCACGCCCCGGCTACTTACGATCAGGCCTACGGCCTGAAGGGGGGCGGTCGATCGGGCCCAGCCGGTGGTCGATCGGGCCCGCGTCCTGAAGAGGGGGCCGTGGGGGCTCGGGGCGGCGGGAGTTATCGAGTCGCGCGAGGGGCGGGGCGGCAACCGGCGGCGGTGGAATGCCGATATTCCTGGTATGGGAGTGTGCACATGAACTTCACAGATCCGGCGTCGCTGTTCAGCGGGATGATCATCGGGACGGTGGGGATGGGGGTCTTCATCTACGGGAAGAAGGCCGAGAGCATCCGCGCGATCGTCGGCGGGATCCTGCTGTGCGCGATCCCGATGGTGGTGAGCGTGGTGTGGGTGGAGTGGGCCGCGACGGCGGCGTGCATCGGGGGGATGGTGATGGCGGGGAAGATGGAGTGAGGATTCGCGCGGCAGGCGGGTGAGTTTTGGCGACGTCCAACGCCGCCCCCTCGCTTGATGGGCTGGACGCCCATCAAGCATTTCCCCCTCCGCCGGGGCGGAGGGGGATCTCGGAAGTACCATCGCGCATGGCATGGATCATCCTCGTCGTTGCGGGACTGCTTGAGATCGGGTGGGCGATCGGGCTGAAGTACACCGAGGGGTTTACGAAGCTGTGGCCGAGCGTGCTCACGGTGGGCGCGATGGCGGTCAGCATGTACCTGCTCGGGATCGCCGCCAAGACGCTGCCGATCGGGACGGCGTATGCGGTGTGGGTGGGGATCGGGGCGGCGGGGACGGCGGTGCTGGGGATCTTCCTGCTCGGCGAGCCGGCGAGCGCGGCGCGGATGGTGTGCCTGGTGCTGCTGGTGGCGTCGATCGTGGGGCTGAAAGTGACGGCGGGGGGGAAGGGGCCGGGGGCCGGGGGCCAGGGGTCAGGGGCGGAGGTCGGGCAGGTCGTCCCCTGAGGCGGGGTGTTGCAAGCGCTGGGGAGTTCGGGGACACTGGTCCAACGCGAACCCGTACTCGCGGGGCAAATCGCCGAGGACTTCTCTCATGGACTTTCTGACTGCGCTGTGGTTGCCGATCGTTGCGTCGGCCGTGGCCGTGTTTATCGCGTCGAGCATCATCTGGATGGCGACGCCGCTGCACAAGCACGATTACAAGAACCCGGGGGACGCGGAGGGGCCGATCATGGACCTGGTGCGTCGGCTCGGGCTGAAGCCGGGCGTGTACTTTGTGCCGTGGTGTCACGGGAAGGACATGAAGGACCCGGCGGTGCAGGCGAAGATGAAGGCGGGGCCGTGGGCGCAGCTGATCGTGATGCCGGGCGGGCCGAGCATGGGGAAGATGCTGGGGTCGTGGTTCGTGCACCTGGTGATCGTGTGCGTGTTCGTGGCGTGGATCGTGTTCACGAGCGGGGTGACGCACATGGTGGCGCCGGCGACGAAGGCGGAGTTCATGCCGGTGTTCAAGATGGCGGCGATCTCGTCGTTCCTGGCGTACGGCGGGTACTCGCTGCCGCTGGCGATCTGGCACGGGCAGCCGTGGAGCCAGGTGCCGTCGCGTGTGCTTGACGGGGTGATCTATGCGTGCGTGACGGGGGCGATTTTCGGGGCGCTGGCGGGGGTGAAACTGTTCTAGTTCATCGCGAGCAGCTCGCGGCGCATGAGGTTGAGCAGGTTCCAGTACTTGACGATCGCGATGAGCGGTCCGGCGCCCAGCAGCGGGAGGCCGAGGATGGCGATCACCGGGAGCATCCAGCAGTATCGCTCCGCGCAGGCGGCGATGATCTCGTTGGGGATGCGCCGGGCGAGCCAGGCGGTGTAGAACATGATCGCGATGAACTGGACGATGAAGCTCACGAGATAGCCGAGGGATGCGAGGAGCGAGATGAGGCCGAGCAGCGACGCCGCGCCGGTGGCCAGCGCGGCGGGATTGACGGCGAAGCCGATCACGGCTTTGGTGAGGATGCACGCGGCGGCGACGGCGACTGAGGCCCGCGCGACGATGCGGGCGGAATTGGCCTGCTCGGTGAGGGCGAAGCGGGGGTCGGGGGTGGTGTACCGCCAGTAGCCGACGGCGGTGAGAACCGAGGCGAGGAAGCCGGCGAGCTCGATGAAGCCCCTGGCGGGGTTGGTGTAGCCGGTGAAGCTTGCCACGATCTGCGCGATGAAGAGGGAGAAGCCCAGGAGGATGCCGGCGAGGGCGAGAGAGATGCCGGCGACGAGTTCGCGCCGGTACTGCGGCTTGGCGAACTGGAGGTGCCGGGCGCGGAGCGAGTCTTCGACGCTCGTGTCGCACTCGGGGCAGCGGGCGGACAGCGCGAGGCCGAGGAGGTTGTAGCCGCAGCCGGAGCAGCCGGTGGGGAGGAGGATGGTGGGGGGAGCCACGGGCCCGGGTGGGGTGGGGGCGTCGGTCATGGCGACACGCCACTACTGACTACTGCAAATATGTCTGACACATTTCTGGCGCGAGGGCGCAGCG
>CAZMCC010000110.1:0-10941 GCA_964564695.1 uncultured Phycisphaeraceae bacterium
ATCTTCTGCAGCAGCACCGTCTTGCCGGTGCGCGGCGGAGCCACGATGAGCGCCCGCTGGCCCTTGCCGATCGGGGCCACAAGGTCCACGATCCGCATCTCGATCTCGTCGGGCGTCGTCTCGAGAATGAACCGCTCCTCGGGGTGCAAGGGCGTCAGGTCCTCGAACAGGTTCAGGCTGTGCGTCGAGGTCGGCTTGCGCCCGTTCACCTCGTCAACCCGCAGCAGCGCGAAGTACCGCTCGTTCTCCTTCGGAGGCCGAACGGCGCCCTTGATCACCATGCCCTTCTTCAGCCCGAACCGCCGGATCTGCGTCGGCGACACGTAGATGTCGTCCGGACCCGACAGGTAGCTGAGCTCCGGCGAGCGAAGGAACCCGAACTTGTCGGGCATGATCTCGAGCGTGCCCTCGCCGATCAGCAGCCCCTGCTTCGCGGCACGGCTCTTCAAGATCTTGAAGATCAGGTCCTGGCGCGGGACCTGGTGGAAGTCCTCCATCCCCTCGCGCTGCGCGATCGCATGAACTTCGCCCAGGCTCATGCTCTGGAGCTGCCCCATGCTCAGCGAGGTTTTCAGCGCCGCCGGGTCCGCGTGGGCCGCGATCCGGTCCAGCTCCGCCGCTTCGCGTTCGAGCTCCTCGTCGGAGGGAAGCGTGAAGTCGAGGGGCTGCCGGGAGGAGTACCCCCCACCGCCGCCACCTCCGCCGCCGCCACCACCCCCCATCCCACCGCCCATGCCCATCCCCATGCCCTTGCGACGCTTGCGCTTGCGGCGTCCGCGGGACATGAAGCTGTCGTCGTAGCCACCACCTCCGCCGCCCCCACCGCCTCCTCCCCCACCACCACCGCCGCCACCCCCACCACCGCCGTGCCCGCCGCCGTAACCGTTGTACCGCTCGCCACGATCGGACCGCTCGGGCCGGTCGCCTCCACCGCCGCCGCCACGATCGTTCGGATGGGGCCGGTCGCCGCGATCATTGGGATAAGGCCGATCCGTGCGCGGCCCGCCGTCAGGCCGCTGCTCGCGTGCCGGACGCTGCTCGCCGCTGGAGCCGCCTCCACCGCCGCCACTCCCACCTCCACCGCCGCCACCCCCTCCGCCGCCACGCTGCTCGCCGGAGTCGCGGCCACCTTCACGCGGCTCGCGCTGTTCGCGCTGCTGCTCGCGGGGCTCCCGCTGCTCGCGCTGCGCGGGTGCATCGCCCCGGGATTCGGGGCGCGGCTCGGACCGCTCCCCCCGCTCCGACCGCTCTGGGCGTTCGGACCGTTCGGACCTGGGCTCCGAACGCGCCTCCTGGCGCGGTTCGCTCTTGGCTTCGCCGCGCGATTCCCCGCGCGACTCGCTCTTGGCCGGTGCCTCGGCGGCCCGTTCCGATCGTTCCGGCGTCCGCTTCTTCGGTCCCTTTGCGGCTGACTTGGACTCGTCCGGCACTGCAGACTCCTCAACTCTTGGGCCGACGCGAGCCTTCGGGCCGCGGCGAATTACACTCGTTTTTTTCATGGATGAACTTGCAAGCCCCATCTCGGGGGTGGGAATCCGTCGCGCGGCCGGCTAGGCCGTGCGCCAAGGCGCTCGAGCATGCCCAAGACGAAGGGTGCTCGGCCGACTGTTCCCCGCCCCGCAAACGCTCTCCCCCAACTGACCCTGTAAACGTGCCTGTATTTGACCCGCAAACCTGCCGGGACAACTTGGAGAGGGGAATCGGCGTCACTCCGGATCGTCCACCGCACTCGGAAAGCCGTGCGGGGCCGGGGACTGCCGATACATCAGTATACCCCCTCCCGGACCGCAAGGGAACTCTTCACCGCGCATCGGGGCCCCGGGGGCCGGCCGTGTGAATCGCGGCAAAAACGATCGCGAGCTGCTGACGCAGGCGTGCCTGGGCCGTCGCGTCGTCCCCGGCGTTCTCCACCACGTACCCGCACATCGCCCGCTTCTTCTCGATCGGCCACTGGGCCGCCTCGCGTCGGGCGAGTTCCGACACGTCCCACCCGCGCGACCGCGCGACCCGCGTCAGCCTGACCTCTTTGGGGCAGTTCACGAAGATCACCGCGTCGCACTCGGCGTCGACGCCGGCCTCGAACAGGAGCGGGGCGTCGACCACCACCCCCGCCTTCCCCGCCGCTCGGGCCGCGGCCACGGAAGCGGCCCGGTCGTGCTTGAGCAGCGGATGGATCAGCCCTTCGAGGCGCGTCCGCTGCGCCGGATCGGCGAACACCACGTCGGCGATCCGGCGCCGGTCCGCCCGCCCGTCGGGCCCCACCACGCCCGCACCCCACCACGCCCGGATGGTGTCGATCACCTGAGCCCGGTCGAGGGCCGCCTTGGCCGCCACGTCCGAATCGAGCACCACGCACCCCAGCTCCCCGAGCATCCGGGCCACGGTCGATTTGCCCGAGCCGACGCCCCCGGCGATGCCGATCACGGGTGTCCACGCCCGCTGTGTGCTCACCCGCGCGACTCCGTGATCGCCGCCGGCGTCAGCACCGCGACCTCCGGCAGGTTCCGGAAGTACCCGTCGTAGTCGAGCCCGTACCCGACGACGAAATCGTCAGCGATGTCGAACCCCGCGTAGTCCGCCTTCACGTCCTCGTCGCGCCCGTCGACCTTGGTCTTGCGGAGCAGCACCGCCACCCGCAGGCTCGCCGGCTTCTGGGCGATGATGACTCGGCGCAGCAGCCCGAGCGTCCGCCCGGAGTCGAGGATGTCGTCGACGATCAGCACGTGCTTGCCCGCCAGGTCGGTCGGGATCTCGCCCCGGATGTTCACGCCCTGCGAGACGATCGACGTCCCCGGGTAGCTCGACACCGTCACCGTCCGCACCGCCAGCTTCAGCGGCATGTGCCGGATCAGGTCGGCCGTGAACACCAGCGCCCCCGTCAGGGCGCACAGCAGCACGATCTCGGCGTTCCCGCCGCCCTGCTCGCGCTCGATGTCCAGCGTGATCTGACGCCCAAGCTCCGCGACGCGCTTGGCGATCCGCTCCCGATCGATCAGCGTTCGCACGGCGTGGGACATGGCCCAAGCGTAAGGCGGGAAGTGGCACAGTGGCGAAGTGACCGAGCCGGGGACCTCTAAACTGTCACTTCGCCACTCTGCCACTCCGTCACTTTGCCACTTCCCATGATCGACACCCACTGCCACCTCACCTTCCCCGACTTCCACCCCGACCCCCCCACCGAGGCCAACCCGATGGCGGGCGTCGCGGCCGAGCTCGCCGAGTGCGCCCGCCTGGGCGTCACCGGCTGCATCACCATTTCGACAACAACCAGCGACTGCCTCGACGCCCTGCGAATCGCCAAGCGGTTCGACAACGTCTGGTGTACCTCCGGCGTGCACCCGCTCTACTCGGCCGCCACCGACGACCGCCCGCGGGCCCTGCCGGTGCACCAGTGGGGGAATCTCCGCACGGTCGCACTGGACCCCAGGTGCGTCGCGTGGGGCGAGCTGGGGCTCGACAACCACTACCCCGAGCCCGGGCCGCAGATCCAGCGGAGCGTGCTCAACGAGCAGTTGGCGTTCATTGAGGGAGTGCATCGGGAGGAAGTGGCAAAGTGGCAGAGTGGCAAAGTGGCCGTGGAGGGATCTCTCACTCCGCCACTCCGCCACTCCGCCACTTCGCCACTTCCCGCCTGCCGCTTCCCGCTCCCGATCGTCCTCCACTGCCGCGAGGCCTTCGACGACCTGATCCCCGTGCTCAAGGCCACGAACCTCGATCCCACCAAGATGGTCTTCCACTGCTTCACCGGCACGCCCGCTGACGCCCGCAAGATCCTCGACCTGGGCGCGATGATGTCGTTCACCGGCGTCGTCACGTACCAGAACGCGAAGGAACTCCGCGACGCCGCCAAGCTCGTGCCGGCCGATCGCTTCATGGTCGAGACCGACGCCCCGTTCCTCGCCCCGCACCCCCACCGCGGCAAGCGTCCCTGCCGTCCCGCGTGGACTCGGCATGTCCTCGAAGGCCTCGCGGCGCTGCGAGGCGAGGCGTTCGACGCGCTGCACGAACGGGTGAATGAGAACACTCGAAGGTTCTTTGGGGTGTCCTGATCCGAGCCTCCCGCGCAAGCGGGAGGTCCTGTGCACTCGTGAGTCCAACACCTCCCGCTTGCGCGGGAGGCTCGGATTACTCCAACCCCACCCCCCGCACCTCCCGATGCTCCGCCCCCTGCGGCAACAGCACGCTCCGCATCAGAACCACCCGCTCGACCACAAACCCCGGCTCCTCCATCGCCTTCGCGACGCGCTCCGGTGTCACCCCGTGCGCAAACCGGCACAGCGTCAAATGCGGCGTGAACCGCTCCTTGCTCCGCGCCCGCACGTGATGCGCCAGCCGGTGCACGAGCCTCCTGTGAATCTCGACAAGTCCCGCCGGGGCGTCTGTCATCGCCGCCACCAGTCGAGGCGTCCCGCGCTCGGGCAGCGTTGCCAGCATCAGCGGCGTCACCTCGAACCGCTCGATCCCCGCCGCCGACCGCTCGACCGACTCCGCGATCTCGTCCACGTGGCTCGCCCGCACCTCGCCGATGAACTGCAGCGTCATGTGCACCTGCTCGCGCGCGACCACCCTGTGCTCGGGCAGCTCGAGCGTCGCGAGCCGGCCCAGCAGCCGCTCGACCACCGCCGCCGGCGGGTGAAGCGCCACGAAGAGCCGCACGATCGATGAGTGTGACGAAGACACGCTGCTGGCCCCGAACGTGTGAAGAAAAACGAAACCCACCTTGCACGCCCTCGACATTTCCCGCCCGGCGCGTCACACTGTACCGGAGATGCCCCGCTTCATCGTCGCCTACGACGGCTCCGACCCCTCGCGTGCGGCCTTCCGCACCGCCCTCGCCCTCGCCTCGCGCACCAAGGCCGCCCCGGGGGGAGCCGCCGCCCCGCCGGGGGGGTGGAGCATCCTCCTCCTGCACGTCATCGAGCCCTCCCCCGATGCCCTGCTCGCCGACTCCCCGGCCGTCGCCCTCGACCCGATGATGCCCCCGCACATGCCGATGGGCCTGCCCGCGACGCTGGTCGAAGCCGAGCGCCGCCAGCGGGCGTGGGTGGAGAGCGAGACCGCCAACCTCCGGAGCGAGTGCGAGTCGCAGGGCATCGCCTTCGACGCCCGGGTTGACGTCGGTTCGCTGCTCGATGTCCTCGAGGACACCCCAGGCGCCGACGACATCCTCGCCGTCGGCGCCACCGGGCGCTTCCGTCGCGGCGGCGTCGGCTCCACCACCAAGGCCCTCGTCCGCAACGCCGCGTGCCCGGTGCTCGTCGCCCACGCCGGCGCGTCCGGCTCCGCCCCCGCGAACATCACGTCGCTCGCGTGCCCGTTCGACTCGACGCCCTGCGCCTCCGAGGCGATCACCGCCGCCCGCCGGCTCGCGGGCGCCACCGGGCTTCCCCTCGCCGTGCTCGCGGTGCCGCGCTCGGGCTCAACGAACCCTCAAGACACTGCCACCCTCATCGGCGCCCTCACCGCGGCCGCCAAGTCCGCCGCTGGCGACGCCGCGACCATCGTCGCGCTCACGCCCGCGCCCGGCTCATCGAGCGCCAGCGAATCCGGCATGGTCGCCGCCCACATCCAAAGCCACCCCGGCACGCTCCTGGTCATGGGCGCGTACGCCGACTCGTGGATCCGCGAGCTGTTCCTCGGCTCGACGACGGCCCAGGTGCTCACGGCGTTGACCGCGCCGGTGCTGCTGGTGCACGATCGGCGCGGGGCCGCGAATCCTGTCACCGCGGACTAGGGAACGCGGAACAACGGAAAAACGGAACAGCGGAAAATAGAGGCACTCGAGTACGCGAGGGTCTTGATGTTCCGCTGTTCCGTGTTACCGCCTTTCCGCGTTCTGCACATCCCTCGCCGCCCCTGTCGCCAGCTCATCGCACCGCTCGTTCTCCGGGTGCCCCGCGTGCCCCTCCACCCAGTGGAAGCTCAGCGTGTGCTTCGCGAGCAACGAGTCCAGCGTCTCCCACAGGTCGCGGTTCTTCACCGGCTGCTTGGCCGCCGTCTTCCACCCCCGCTTCTTCCACGCCGCCATCCACTCCTCGAGCCCCTGCAGCACGTACTTGGAGTCCGAGTACAGCTCGACCCGCGCCGGCCGGTTCAGCGCGGTCAGCCCCTCGATCACCGCCCGCAGCTCCATCCGGTTGTTCGTCGTGCCCGGCTCCCCCCCGGAGTCCTCGCGCGTCTTCACCGGGTGGCGCAGGATGTAGGCCCAGCCCCCGGGCCCGGGGTTGCCCAGGCACGCGCCATCGGTGTAGAGCTCGACCCTGGGCAGGGAAGCGTCGCTGGCGTTCGCACCGTCGCTCATCAGACCGGACCGTAGCAACGCGGAACAACGGAACAGCGGAAACGCGGAACAGCGAGCCCCGCGTGCCGGCCATTTTCCGAGGTCCCGCTGTTCCGCTTTTCCGCGTTCGCTTCGTACGATGCCCCCGATGCCCCCGACCTCCCCCCCCCGCCCCCCCGTCCACCGCTTCGAAGTCCGCCCCAAGCCCGGGCACGCCGACCCCATCGGCTCGGCCGTCGCCCGCGACGCCCGCTCCGTGGGCGTCCTCCTCGAGCACGCCCGCGCCACGCGCGTCTACCTCGTCCAGGCCGACCTCTCCGCCGCCGACCTCGCCCGCGTCCGCGAGCGCGTCCTCGCCGACCCCGTCACCGAGACCGTCGCCCCCGGCGCCGCACCCTCTGCCACGGGCGACCGCCTCATCGAAGTCCACCCGCTCCCCGGCGTGATGGACCCGGTCGCCCAGACCGTCCGCGAGGCCATCCGCGCGCTCACCGGGCGCGACGCCGAGGTCTCCACCGGCTGGCGGTACGACCTCGGTGGGGGGGGGATCGGCACGCTCGCCCACGCCGGCAACGGGGCCGGGGGGGCGCTTTCCATCGACGACGCCAAGGCCCTCGCCTCGCGCCTGCTCGCCAACCCGGTGATCCAGCGCATCCACACCGAGCCGTATCACCCCGCCGACTTCCCCCACAGCACGCCCCACGACCACAAGGCCAGGACCATCGCCCTCGCCGGTCTCGCCGACGACGCCCTGACCCGCCTCAGCCGCGACGCCCATCTCTTCCTCTCCCTCGAAGAAATGAAGGCGGTGCAGGCCCATTACCGCGCTCAGAATCGCGACCCCTTCGACATCGAGCTCGAGACCCTCGCCCAGACCTGGTCCGAGCACTGCGTCCACAAGACCCTCAAGAGCAACATCACCTACCGCGGGGGCGCGGGGGGCGGGGGGGGCACCGGCGCGAATGACCCGATCACCTGGGCCGGACGCCCCGGCCACACCGTCAACCCCGACGGCTCCGTCACCATCACCAACCTCCTCAAGTCCACCGTCGCCGCCGCCACCTTCACCCTCATCAAGGGCGGCGTGGATTGGACGCTCTCGGTCTTCGTCGACAACGCCGGCGTCATCGCCTTCGACGACGACCACGCCGTCTGCGTCAAGGTCGAGACCCACAACCACCCCTCCGCCATCGAGCCCTACGGCGGCGCCGCCACCGGCGCCGGCGGCTGCATCCGCGACGTCATCGGCACCGGGCTCGGGGCGCGACCGATTGCGAATACGGATGTGTTCTGCGTCGCGATGCCGCACGGATGGTCGGAAGCCGCAAGTGGCGAAGTGACAAAGTGGAAGAGTGGCAACGAACCCGCGTCCGCCACTCCGCCACTCCGCCACTCCGCCACTTCGCCACTTCCCCCAGGAACCCTCCACCCACGCCGCATCCTCACCCAGGTCGTCGCCGGCGTCCGCGACTACGGCAACCGCATGGGCATCCCCACCGTCAACGGCGCCGTCTATTTCGACGACCGGTACGTCGGCAATCCCCTCGTCTACTGCGGCTGCATCGGCGTCATGCCCCGCGACAAGGTCCACGGACGCGTCAACTCCGGCGACCTCATCGTCGCCCTCGGCGGCCGCACCGGGCGCGACGGCATCCACGGCGCCACCTTCTCCTCCGCCGAGCTCGAAGAAACGGCCGCCGACGAGTTTTCGCACGCCGTGCAGATCGGCAACGCGATCGAAGAGAAGCGCACCCTCGACGCCATCCTCCGCGCCCGCGACGAAAACCCCCGAGGGCCCCTCTTCTCCGCCCTCACCGACTGCGGCGCCGGCGGGTTCTCCTCCGCCGTGGGCGAGATGGGGAAGAACACCGGCGCGATCGTCCACCTCGACCGAGCCCCGCTGAAATACCCCGGCCTCTCGTACACCGAGATCTGGATCAGCGAAGCACAGGAACGCATGGTCCTCGCCGTGCCCCAGGCGAACCTGCCGCCCCTCGAGCGCATCTGCCGCGAGGAGTCGGTCGAGCTCGCCGTGCTCGGCGATTTCCGACCCGCGCCCGGTTCGACACCCGACCGCCCCGCGCTCCAGCTCCTCTTCCAGGGCCGCGAGGTCGGGCGCCTCGACATGCACTTCCTCCACGAAGGCATCCCGACACCTACGCGCGAAGCGACGTGGTCGGTCTCGGCCCCGACACACCCGACCCCCGCCACACCCGACATCCCCGCTCCGCAAGACCTCGCCCCCACCCTCCTCAGCCTTCTCTCCCATCCCAACATCGCCAGCAAGCACTGGATCATCCGCCAGTACGACCACGAGGTCCGCGGCAACACCGTCCTCAAACCCCTCGTCGGCCCCGCCGGGCGCGGCCCCGGCGACGCGAGCGTCATCCAGCCCGTCCCCGGCACCAACCGCGGCCTCGCCATCGCCTGCGGCCTGCAAACCGGCATCGGCGACCCCGACATCGCGGGTGATCCATATCTGATGGCCCTCGCCGCGATCGACGAGTGCGTCCGCAACCTCGTCTGCAGCGGCGCCGACCCCGACCGCATCGCCATCCTCGACAACTTCTGCTGGCCCAGCTGCCAGAAGCCCAGCAACCTCGGCTCGCTCGTCCGGGCCGCCGAGGGCTGCTACGACGCGGCCATGGCCTACCGCACGCCCTTCGTCTCGGGCAAGGACTCGCTCAACAACCAGCTCAAGTACACCGACCCCGCCACGGGCAAAGAGCGCGTCATCGAGATCCCCCCCACGCTCCTCATCACCGGCATCGGCATCGTCCCCGACATCACCCGCTGCGTCACCATGGACGCCAAGCGCCCCGGCAACCTTCTCGTGCTTGTCGGCCCCACCACCGCCCAGCTCGGCGGCTCCCACGCCTTGCGCGTGAACCCCGCCCTCGGGCGTCAGAACTCCGGCGTCCCCGTCACCGACCTCTCCGTCGGCCCCGCAACCGCGCACGCCGTCGCCTCCCTCATCCGCGACGGCCTCGTCGCCTCGGCCCACGACATCTCCGACGGCGGCCTGCTCACCGCCGCCGCCGAAATGCTCATCGCCGCGGCGCCCCGCTCGCCCGACGATGGGCTCTCTCTGGGCGCCACGCTCCACTTGGGCGCCGTCCACGAGGACCCGATCGTCGCCGCGTTCAGCGAGTCACCCTCGCGCTACCTCCTCGAGATCGCCGAGTCGGAATTCCCGATCGTTCTTGAGCGCCTCCGCGCGTCGAGCACGCCGTTCGCGACCATCGGCGTCCTCGACGACTGCGGCCTCCTCCGCGCCCCCGGCGCGATGGCCGACACGCCGGTGAGCACGCTCACCGAGGCATGGACGAAGCCGCTGGATTGGTAAGGCTCTTCACGCCGAAGGCGTGACAGAAAGTAGCCGGGGGTGAAGCGAGGCTCTGCGAGCGCCACCCCCGGAAAGCCGTCACGATTCTTCGTTGTTGTCTTCTGCGATCGCACCCCGACGGGGTGCCACTTGCAACGAGCGCCAGGATGGGACGGATCTGATCCGGGGGTCGCGCTCGAAGACTCGTTTGACCCCCGGCTACTTCCTCTCACGCCTTCGGCGTGAAATCCATTCGCACGCTCACCGCAACCCATACTCCTTCAACTTCCGATACAGCGTCCGCTCCCCGATCCCCAGCATCTGCGCCGCCTTCTCCCGATTCCCCCCAGCCAAAAGCAACGTATCCCGGATCGCCCGCTTCTCGATCTGCTGAATCGTCGCCCCCGCGAGCGATCCCCCACCCGCGCTCGCCCCACCACCGCCGCCCACATCCGTCTCCGCCTCATCCGGGCTCGAGATGTCCGACGGCACATGGCGCGTGTCGATCACCACATTCCCGCCGCCCCCACCGCCACCACTCTCCCCGATCGCCGTGACGACCATGTTCTGCACCACGTTGAGCAACTGCCGCACGTTCCCCGGCCACGCGTACGTCGTCAGCCGCATCATCGCCGCGTCCGTGATATCCGGAATCGGCGCCGGCGCCTGCCCCTTCCCCACCGGGAACAGCTGCCCCGCGAACCGCGCGATCGCGTGACGCACAATCCGCGGGATGTCGTCCCGCCTCTCCCGCAACGGCGGCAGGTGCACGTGCGCCCCCTTGATCCGGAAGTACAGGTCCTCCCGGAACGTCCCCTCCTTCGTCATCTTGAGGAGGTCCTTGTTCGTCGCGCTCACGAACCGGACGTCCGTCTTCCGCGTCTCGTTCGACCCCAGCCGCACCACCTCGCCGCTCTCGAGCACGCGCAACAGCTTCGCCTGCATCCCCAGCGGCATGTCCCCGATCTCGTCGAGGAACAGCGTCCCCTTGTGCGCGTACTCGAACACGCCCTCGCGGTCCCGCTCAGCGCCCGTGAACGCCCCGCGCTCGTGCCCGAACAGCTGGTCCTCCAGCAGCGTCTCCGCCTGCCCCGCGCAATTGAAGCTCACCAGCCGGTGCCCGGATCGCGGACTCAGCCGGTGCACGGCCTGCGCAATCAGCTCCTTCCCGCTCCCCTCCCGGCCCTGAACCGCACCCGAATCAACGACCCCGCCACCCTCCTCAACGTGTGCAAGGACCGGCCCAACGGCCCCCACCCCGCGATGATCCCCTCGAAACCGTTGTGCCTCCCCAGCCCCGCCCGCGGCCCCCCCCCCTCCCCCCCCCCCCCGAGCC
>CAZMCC010000111.1:0-10897 GCA_964564695.1 uncultured Phycisphaeraceae bacterium
GGCCGAGGAGCGCCGACACTTCCGAACCGGCCTGCGTGAAGCGGAAGATGTTGTCCACGAACATCAGGGTCTCTTTGCCCGACTCGTCGCGGAAGTTCTCGGCCATGGTGAGGCCCGAGAGAGCGACGCGAAGACGCGCACCGGGCGGCTCGTTCATCTGGCCGAAGACCATCGCGACCTTGTCGAGCACGTGGCACTTCTTGCCCGTGGAGTCGAAGTACTCGGCTTCCTTCATTTCACGCCAGAGGTCGTTGCCTTCGCGGGTGCGCTCGCCGACGCCGGCGAACACAGAGTACCCACCGAAGTTACGGGCCACGCGGGCGATCATCTCCTGGATGACGACGGTCTTGCCGACGCCGGCGCCGCCGAAGAGGCCGATCTTGCCGCCGCGGACGAAGGGGCAGAGCAGGTCGATGACCTTGATGCCGGTCTCGAGGATTTCGGTGTTCGGGTTCAGCTGGCTGAACTCGGGGGGCTGCTTGTGGATCGGCGAGGTCGGGGCGCCGACGGGGGCGGGGAGCTTGTCGATCGGCTGGCCCAGGAGGTTAAAGACGCGCCCGAGGACCTTCTCGCCGACCGGCACGCGGACGGGGGTTCCCAGGTCGACGCAGTTCATGCCGCGACGCAGGCCGTCGGTGGAGCCCAGGGCGACCGCGCGCACGCGACCGCCGCCGAGGTGCTGCTGGACCTCGCCGGTGAGGATCAGCTTGCCGACGGGGGTGTTCTCGTCGATCGTGATGGCGTTGTAGATCTCGGGGAGCTGGTCATCGGGGAATTGGGCGTCGAAGGTCGAGCCGATGACCTGGGTGATCGTGCCGGTGCTGGGCATTGTCGGGCCGCTCCTAACTGGTCGTGAAATGGCAAATACAGAACCCCGGCCGGGGCTGTCCCGGCCGGGGTGGGGGGGGCTCGGAGGATAGGTCACAGGTTCCGTTCCGGCGAGCCGGGGATGGGTTTCGTCCCGGGCTGAGCGGCGTTGGTAGGGGGGTGGGAGGGGGGGGTGGAGGGGTCGAATTACCGCCGGCGTCGCGCCCCGGCGAGGACCCCAAGCCCCAAGAGCGCCAACGCCCCAGGCCCCGGCACCGCAAAGCCGCGGACCAGGATCACCTGGTCTTGCGCCAACCCGAACGTGGAGAACAGGAACTCCCCGCTGAAGACGTCGATCCAGGCGCCCTCGGCCCCGATGAGCCCAGAGATGAAATCACGCCGCGACGCCACGATCGGGTTCCCGTCCGCGTCCATCTCGTAGACCGCGACGTTGCCGGCGCTGAACTCCGAAATGACCATGCTCGGGTTCAGGAAGCCCGGCGAGCCGAACGGCACGTAGTTCATGCCCTCAGGCCCGCCCGGCAGGGTCGAGCCGAGGATCTCCGTCACGCCGTTGATCGTGATGATCCCGCCGCCGCCGACGGTGTAGTCGACGTTGTAGAACTGGCCGCCGGACCAGCTCGAGAGCTGCATCTTGCCCGCGCCGGGGTACCCCGCCGGGATCCAGTTGAGCGCGGCCGAGTCGCTCGCTACGCCGAACTGCTTGAGGTCGACGTCGTTGATGAGCGTGCCGGCCGGTCCGATCTGGGAGTAACGGTTCGCGGGCCACTGGGCGATCGAGACGTGTCCACCCGGGTCGGGCACGATGCCGCCGTCGTTGAACGGGGCATCCGCCACGCGCACGGCCGCGCCGGGCTGGAACCCGATGATCGACCCGCCGATGCCGCGCATCACGCCGACGCGGTACAGGGCGCCCTCGGCGGTGTTCGCCGCGCCGCCGATGTACAAACCGTCGGGATCAGCGAAGGTCGTGTACAGCCCGCCGTACGGCAGGGGCACACCCTCGACAGCGCCCAGATTCACAAGTTCATAGTCCGACGAAAAGTCGGGGCCGAGCGTCTGAGCGCTCGCGCCCGCGCACATCATCAGCAACGCGACCCCCGTCGCAGCAACGCACCGGTGCATGTTGTTCTCTCCTCAGATCCCGGATCCCGGGATCGCCGTTGGGCAGGCGAGCGCAGCGTACAGGAATACCCCCAATCGCGCAATACCAAACGTCCGGAAACTAGTCGTGCCGGAGCGCGACGATCGGGTCCTGTTTGGCGGCCTTGATGGCCGGGTACAGCCCGAAGATCAGCCCGGTAGCGGCCGCGACGCAGAACGCCACGATGATCGACCATCCCGTGAGCTGGGTGCTCAGCGCGAAATTCGCGGGGATGATTCGGTCGAAGAACCGAACGCTCGCGAGCTTGGGCACCTGGTTGAGCCCCACGCTCGCAAGCACGCCGAGCCCGACGCCCGCGAGCCCGCCAATGGCGCTGAGCACGCCCGTCTCGATGAGGAACTGGAGCTTGATGTGCTTGCGGGTGGCGCCCAGGGCCCGCCGGATGCCGATCTCGCGCGTCCGCTCGGTCACGCTCGCGAGCATGATGTTCATGATGCCGATGCCGCCGACCAGCAGCGAGATGCTCGCGATCGCGCCCAGCACGACGTTCCAGGTCATCGCGGCCTGGCGGGCGTTCTGGAGCAATTCGTACGGCACGATCATCCCGACGTCGGGCAGCCCCGGCTTGCGGGCGTCCATGACGCGACGGATGACGTCGGCGTAGCCCGGCACCTCTTCGCGCGTCGGCGCGACCAGGTACAGCTCCGACACCTCCACCTCGCTCGCGTTGAACGAGCCGCTCTCGCGCCGGAAGACCGTGTCGCCGAACACGGTGATCGCCATGGTGATCGGGATGTGCACGTCGAGGTTGAGGTCACGCCCGACGAGCGACGCGCCCGCGCCGCCCGAGAGGCCGATCGGGGCCAGAACCCCGATGATCCGCACGACCTTGTCGTCGATCCGGAGCACGTTGCCCAGCGGGTCCTCGAACGGGAACAGCTCCTTGGCCACCTCCGCCCCGATCACCGCGACCGCGGCCCGTTCGTCCATGTCCGCGACAGTCAGGTAGCGACCGCGCGCGATCGTGAGGTTTGCCACCTTGATGAGGTCCGGTGTCGTTCCGAACACCTGGCTCGGCTTGCGCCGGTCCTCGACGAGGATCTGCCCGCCCACGCTCTTGAGCGGCACGATCGACTCGAGCGACACGAAGTTCGCTTCCAACACCAGCACGTCCTCGCGCGTGATGCCGTACTTGGCGACCCACGACCGCCGGTTCTGCCCGCCCTGCTGCTGCTGGCTCTCGGGCGGCTTCTGCGACCGCAGAATGATGTTCTTGGCCCCGAGCCGCTCGAGCTGGTCGAGGGCCTGGCGCTTGGACCCTTCGCCGACGCTGACCATCGTGATGACGGCCGCGACGCCCAGGATGATGCCAAGGGCCGTGAGCACCGACCGGAGCATGTGGCGCCGGAGGTTGCCCAGGCCGAGCTTCATCATTTCGATCAGAAAGGTCATGGCGGCGGACCTTGTACCGGGGTGCCAAGCTCAGGTGGCAGGGGAGTTTGCGTGGAAGGGCGGCTCCAAGATCCCCCTCCGCAACGCGGAGGGGGAAATGCTGAACCGGCGTTCAGCCGGTTCAGCGAGGGGGAGGTGCCTTCCCCCCCCCGCAAAGGCCACTCGGACGCCGATTTACCCCACTTCCTTCCGAAACCGATCCAGTTTCTCCCCTTCCCGGACGTAGCCGAGGAACGTGCCCTTGGGCTGCTTCCCGGCCACTCCCTCCGCGTCCAGCCCGATCACGCGAGTGGCGACGGTCGGGGGATCCCCCGCCGACTCCTCCACCAGCGCCCAGCACACGACCGCCCGCGTTCGAAGGTCCTGGACGTCCCCCGTGCCTTGCTCGTAGAGCGCGAGCCAGCCCTGGGCGGGGATGATCTGGAGGATGCGCTGGGTCACGGCCATGCGAGCATGATACGGGTGCGCCGATTACGGGTGCCCCGGCGGAGCTTTGTCCGCCGGGCTCTTCCGCTACCGTCGCCCGATGGCGTCCCCCGCCGAACCCCGCGATCCCCTCGCTCCGCTCCTGGCGATGTTCAAGCGCCGCGGCTGGACGCCCTTCGAATTCCAACGGCGTGCGTGGGCAGAGTATCTCGCGGGCCGGAGCGGGTTGATCCACGCGCCGACGGGTATGGGCAAGACGCTCGCCGTGTGGTTGGGGCCGGTGGCTGAGGCGCTCCGGGACGCCGGACCTGAGTCCGCGAAGGTCCGGGTTGGGTCGAGTCGAGTGCGCCCGGGGGAAGGGAACCCGGACCTTCGCAAAGCCTCAGGTCCGGCGTCAACGACCTTGCGCTCGCGCAACCGAGATGCCACCGACCCTTTCCGCGTTCTGTGGATCACCCCCCTCCGCGCCCTCGCCGCCGACACCACCCAGGCCCTCATCGAGCCCCTCGCTGAACTCGGCCTCAACTGGTCCATCGAAACCCGCACCGGCGACACGCCCCAGTCCCTCAAACGCAAGCAGCGCGACCGCCTCCCAACCGCCCTCGTCACCACGCCCGAGAGCCTCTGTGTGCTCCTCTCGTACCCCGACGCCCGTGAACGCCTCGCCACCCTCCGCTGCGTCGTCATCGACGAGTGGCACGAGCTCATGGGCACCAAACGCGGCGTGCAGACCGAGCTCGCCCTCGCACGCCTCCGCGAGTTCCACCCCGACTTGCGCACCTGGGGCCTCAGTGCCACGATCGGCAACCTCGAACAGGCCGCCCGCGTGCTCGTGGGCGTCGGGGCAGTGGGGGGACCAGCGCCGGACCCCGCGCTCATCAGGGGCGTCGAGCCCAAGACCGTCGTCGTCGAGTCGATCATCCCCGACGACATCGAGCGGTTTCCCTGGGCGGGCCACCTGGGCATCAAGGTCCTCGATAGCGTGATCGGGGCCGTCGAGTCGTGCTCGGACGCCGTGGGGGGGGGCGGCACCACCCTCATCTTCTGCAACGTCCGCAGCCAGGCCGAAATCTGGTTCCGACGCATCCTCGACAAACGCCCCGACTGGCTCGGCGAAATCGCCATCCACCACGGCTCCCTCGAACGCACCCTGCGCGGCAAGGTCGAAGACCTCCTCCGCAAGGGTCGGCGCAAGGCTCCTGACTCCGACGCCGTGCACGGCCTCCGCTGCGTCGTCTGCACCTCGAGCCTCGACCTGGGCGTCGACTTCGCCCCCGTCGAGCAGGTCATCCAGATCGGCAGCCCCCGCGGCGTCGCCCGCCTGCTCCAACGCGCCGGGCGCAGCGGCCACCGACCCGGCGCCGCCAGCCGCGTGCTGTGTGCCCCGACGAACGCCATGGAGCTCGTCGAGTTCGCCGCAGCCCGCACGGCCGCGGCCGAGCGACGCATCGAGGAGCGCGTCCCGCTCCGCAAGGCCCTCGACGTTCTCGTGCAGCACCTCGTCACCATCGCCGCCGGCGGCGGGTTCCACGAAGACGCGATGTACGAGAACGTCCGCACCACCGCCGCGTTCAGCGAGCTCACGCAACAGGAGTGGTCCTGGGCCCTCGACTTCGTCCGAGGCGGCGGCCCCGCGCTGGGCGCCTACGACCGCTACGCCCGCGCCCGCCCCGACAACGCCGGCCTCTGGCGCATCACCTCCGAGGGCGCCGCTCGCAACCACCGCCTGGGCATCGGCACCATCACCTCCGACCCGATGCTCAATGTCACGTACGCGGGCTCGGGCAAGACCATCGGCTCCATCGAAGAGTCCTTCATCTCCCGCCTCCGCAACGCCGACCGCTTCGTCTTCGCCGGCCGCGTGCTCGAACTCATCCGCCTGCGCGACATGACCGCGTACGTGAAGCGGGCGACCAAGAAGTCCGGGGCCGTCCCCAAGTGGAACGGCGGGCGCATGCCCCTCTCCAGCGAGCTCGCAACCGCCGTGCTCGAACGCCTCGAAGCGGCCGAGCGCGGCGAATACGACGGCCCGGAGATGCAGGCCGTCCGCCCCATCCTGGAACTCCAGACCCGCTGGTCGCTCCTCCCGACGCGCTCCCGCCTGCTCATCGAGAAGATCCAATCCCGCGACGGCCACCACGCCTTCGTCTTCCTCTTCGCCGGCCGCTCGGCCCACGAGGGCCTTGGGCCGCTGCTCGCCTGGCGACTCTCGCAGCTCAGCCCGGTCACCATCACCTCCACCGCCAACGACTACGGCGTCGAGCTTCTCTCGTCTGGCCCCATCAACCTCGAAAGGCCCGCGTGGCGCGAACTGCTGAGCGAAGACCGCCTCCTCGACGACCTGCTCGAATGCCTCAACGCCAGCCAGCTCGCCCGGCGCCAGTTCCGCGACATCGCCCGCGTCGCGGGCCTCATCGTCCCGACCTTTCCCGGCCAGCGCCGCCCGGCCCGCCAGCTCCAGGCCTCCAGCGACATGTTCTACGACGTGCTCACGGAGTTCGACCCGTCGAACCTGCTCCTCGACCAGGCGCGTCGCGAAGTCCTCGATGCACAACTGGAAGTCCGCCGCCTTCGCGCCGCCCTCAGCGCCTCGCGCGACCGTGCCATCGAGATCGTCGAGCTCGACCGCCTCAGCCCCCTCGCCTTCGGCCTGTGGGCCGAGCGCCTCCGCGCCACCACCCTCTCCAGCCAGGCCTGGAACGAGCGTCTCGAGAGCATGGTCGTCCGCCTCGAAGCCGAAGCCGGCGACCGCGAATAACCTCCACTCCGGTGCGCGTCGACTTCGCCAACACGGTTCTTGAGCTCCTGCCCCAGCGGGCGGCGTGGTGGCCCGCCGAGCGCGCCCTCCTCGTCGCCGACCTGCACCTGGGCAAAGACGCCCACTTCGCCAGCGCCGGCCGACCCATCCCCGTCGGCGACTTCGGTCCCACCGGGCGCACGCTCGCGACCCTCGACGCCGCACTCGACGCCACCCGCGCCGAGCGGCTCATCGTCCTGGGCGACCTCTTCCACGCCGGCGGCCCCGGCTACCACGCCGCCGTCGAGGCCCTCATCGCCTGGCGCTCGCGCCGTCGCACCCTCTCGCTCACGCTCGTCCGCGGCAACCACGACGTCAAAGCCGGCGACCCCGCAAGCGAGCTCGGCTTCGAGTGCGTCGATGAGCCGTGGTCCATCCAGGGACTCAGCCTCCGCCACACCGAGTTCCGCCGGGACGCCGGACCTGAGTCTTCGAAGGTCCGGGTCGAACCACCCCGCGCCTCCCCGTCCCCCGGCATCCACGGCCACCTGCACCCGATCGTGCGCATGGACGGCCCCGCAGCCGCCACGTCCCGATCCGCATGTTTCTGGCTGCGCCGCGACCCCCACACCCTCATCCTCCCCGCCTTCGGCGCCTTCACCGGCGGCAAGGTCGTCTCCCCCACCCGCGGCGACCGCGTCTTCGTCCCCGGCGATGGCCGCGTCATCGAGATGAAGCTGGTGCGGTAGTGTCCCCGCGAACCCGCGGTGAAGTGGGGGGCGCCGCCGCCGTCATCACGCTCCCGATCCGCCCGCCCAGCGCCCGCGCGAGTTCGATCCGCGCCTCGACGCTGCGAAGCTCCGCCCGAGCGAGCCCCAGGCGTGCCTGGATCTGGTTGCCTTGCGCGTCGAGCAGCACCGTGGTGTCCGCCTGCCCGCCCGCGACCGACGACCGTGCCAGCTCCAGCGTTTCGGCCGAGAGCGTGAGCAGCTCGTCACGCGTGAACGCCGCGAGATCGTCCGCTGCCCGCGCCCGCGCCAGCGCCGAACGAGCCTCCCCGAGCGCCCGCTGCCGGGCCTCGCGCAGCGCGAACTCCGCCGCTCGCGCATTGGCCGCCGCTTTCGCCACCCCCGCCCGGCCGTTGTCGAAGATCGGGATCTCGATGTTCACCTTCGGCCCGATCTCCTGCACGCGGTCGTCGTCCGAGGCGTACCCCGCACCCGCGTCGATCTCAGGGATCTGCTCACCCTTGGCCCGCGCAAGCTTGCTCAGGGCCGCCCGCCGCCGCGCATCGGCGACCGCGACGTCGAGCCGCTGGTGCACCGCAAGGTCCATCGCTCCGCGTTCATCGGGCAGCGTCACCACGGGCTCGGCTCTCTCGACGAACGGGAACACCGCCGGCCCGTCCGCGCGCCCCATCAGCGCGAGCAACTGATGGCGTGCCGTCACCCGCTCGAGATCGGCGCTGCGCAGGTTCGCCTCGAGCGTCCGACGCGCCAACATCAGGCGCGTCAGGTCCAGGCGCGTCGCCTCCCCCGCGTCGATCCGTCGCCGCGCCACCTCGACGAGCTTGTCGAGAAGCACGGCGTGCTCGCCCGTCAGCCCGTGCACGCGCTCCGCGCTCAGCGCCCGCGCGTGGGCCAGGCGCACCCGGGCCGCGAGTTCCAGCGCCGCGTCCGACACAGAGAGAATCTGCGCATCGAGCTCCCCCTCCGCCGCCGCGATCTTGTCCCCGCGCGTCCACAGCGCCGCGAGCTGCTGCACCAGCGAGATCGACACGCTCGTGGCCCCGTCCTCGCCCCCGCCGGGGAACCCCAGCGTCAGCCCCAGCACCGGGTTGGGCAGCAGCCCCGCCTGCGCCACATCCGCCCGCCCCGCGGCCACCGCCTGCGCCTGCGCCAGCAGCACCGCATTCGCCGCCAGCGCCACCCGCACCGCCGTGTCCGCGTCCAGCGCGCTCGCGCCGTCCCACATCGCCGCCGTGTCGCCTCCGTTCGGCCACACCGGCCCCAGCCCCCCGGTTCGATCCTGCACCAGCGCCGCCGCCCGGTCGTAGTCCGCGCTCGGATCAACCGACGCACACCCCGCCAGAAGCAGCAGCACGCACACGACAACGCCCTTGGCACATGAACTTCGCATCGTCTTCGTGCCTATCGGCCGCTCACGCTCCCCGCGAGTGAATAATCACCTACATGCGACCCGCCGTGTTCCTCGACCGTGACGACACCCTGATCTACAACCGCACACCCACGGCCGACACGCCCTTCCCCGGCGACCTCTTCGACCCCACGCTCGTGAAACTGCTCCCCGGCGTGCCCGAGGGCCTGTGCCTGCTCCGCGACGCGGGCTTCCTCCTCGTCGTCGTCACCAACCAGGGCGGCGTCGCACGCGGTCGCTGCACCCTCGCCCAGGTCAGCGCCTGCAACGAGCGGCTCCGCCGCCTCGTCCGAGCCGCCTCCGGAGTCGAGCTCGCCGGCATCTACGTCTGCCCGTATCACCCCACGGGCACCACCGAGCCGTGGAACATCGAGCACCCGTGGCGCAAGCCCGGCCCCGGCATGTTCCTCGCCGCGGCCAGCGACCTGGGCCTCGACCTCGCCCGAAGCTGGCTCATCGGCGACAAGGACCGCGACCTCGAAGCCGCGATCGCGGCGGGCGTGCCGGTGAAGCACGCGATCAAGATGGAGCCCGAAGGCGATTTCCTCGCGGCCGTACGGGCCGTCCGCTGATCCGAGCCTCCCGCGCAAGCGGGAGGTCACTGACGTACGAGGGTCCAACACCTCTCGCTCGCGCGAGAGGCTCGGTTCACGCCGGCACCAACGTCCCCACCGTCCGATTGCTCAGCGGAAATTCGCGCAACACCCGCTTCACGTCCTCGGCCGTCACCCCGTTGATCCGCTCGAGCTCTTCCGCCAGCGTCGTGTGGTTCCGCAGGTACGTCCACTGGCGTCCCAGCCGCTGCATCCGCCCGCCGGGGCGTTCGCCCGCGAGCGTCACGCCCGTGGCGATCTTCGCCCGGATCTTCGCGAGGTCGTCCTCGGTGATCGTCGCCTCGAGCTCCTCGATCTGCTTGAGCGCGATCGACCAGGCTTCGTCCATCCGCTCCGGGTCGCAGGACACGAACAGCATGAAGTCCCCCGTCCCGTCGCGCGGGTCATACCCAGCCTCCGCCTGGTCCGCGATCCCCGTCTCCACTAGAGCCCAGTGCAGGCGGCTGTTGTCCGCCCCGCCCAGCACCTGCGCGAGCAGACTCGCCGCGTACCGCCGATCGTCCCCGAAGCTCGGCCCCGGCGCCACCATCAGCGCATAGCCCCGCGTCACCTTCGCGTCCTTGAGCGCCAGGTTCGCCTTGTGCGTCCGCGGCTCTTTCGAATCGCGCCCCGGCGCCGTCCGCTCCCACCACCCGCACAGCCGATCGATCTGCTTCACGCACACGTCGAAGTCCAGCCGCCCCGCGAGCGCCACCACCGTGTTGTCCGCCGAGTAGCGCTTGGCGAAATACTCGCGCATCTGTGCCGCGCTCATCGCGTTGATCGTCGCGGGCGTGCCGAGCACGCGATGGCCCAAGGGGTGCGCCCCGAAATACTCCTCCATCGACCGCTCGTACAGCACCCAGAACGGATTGTCCGCGTACATCGCGATCTCTTCGAGGATCACCTTTTTCTCGGTGTCGAAGTCGCTCTCGCGCAGGGCCGGCCGCAGCATCGACCCCAGCAGATCGACCACCTCGCCCAGCCGCTCCGGCAGCACGCTCGCGTAAAAGCACGTCAGCTCCCCCGACGTGTACGCGTTGTTCCGCGTCCCGAGCCGATCGAACTCCCGGTTCAGCCCCTCGGCCGAGATCTTCTCGGTCCCCTTGAACATCATGTGCTCGAGGAAATGGCTCACGCCCATCACCTCGGGCGCCTCGTCCCGCGCCCCGGTTCGCACAAAGAACCCCGCCGCCGCCGAGTGCGCCGTGTCGTCCGCCTCCGCGATGACCGTCAGCCCGTTGGGAAGCGTCGCCTGATGGAAGGTCACTGCCATGACCGGAGAATACGCGGGAGGGGAGGGAGGGATCAGGGGCCGGGGGCCAGGGGGCGGGGGGCGGACACACCGCGGCCGACGGCCATCCGTACATACGCTGTCTCGACTGCCACACCCGGAGTACACCGATGTCGCGCCGTCTCATCCTCGTCCCCATCGCCCTCGCCGCCCTCACCTTCGTCGGCTGCGGCCCCGAGCGCACCAGCTCCAGCGCCGCCGCGCCCGCCGAGCCGGCGGTCGCGCCCGAGCAGCCCGTGTCCGCCACCCCGCCAACACCCGCCACCGCCCCCACGCCCGTCGCCGCCGCGGGCCCCCAGGAGCAC